>NZ_JBBJUL010000002.1:0-461769 GCF_037725245.1 Sphingobium anseongense
CCCGTGCCAGGAATAATTGCGCTATATTTCCGAGCGCAATTCCTTTCTGGACGCATCCCCTCCGCTGCGGATGGAGCCCTTTCATACATTACGCTTTCACTGGCCTACCACGCCATTGCCTACGGCTTGCTACATCCCCACTCGCGATACCGTCCAAATGGTGCCGTTTGCCCGCTTCAAGGAGGCGAAGGGCTACTACTCGGTTCTAGCGCATGAACTGACGCATTGGAGCGGCGCAAAGTCCCGCCTTGACCGCGATCTGACTGGCCGTTTCGGGTCCGAAAGCTACGCCACGGAAGAGCTTGTCGCCGAGTTGGGCGCGGCGTTCGTCGGCGGGCAACTGGGCATTGGCTGCGAACCGCGCGACGATCACCCACCCTATATCGCGACATGGCTCAAGGTGCTCAAAAGCGACAGCCGCGCAATCTTCACCGCCGCCGCAAAGGCACAGGCCGCTGCGGACTATTTGCGGGCCTTTGCGACAGCAGAGATCGAGGGGGCGGTTGACCACGCTTGATATGACCGGCGGCCTGGGGTCTAACGATGTTAATAGAGCGGGGATCAAGCATGAATATCAAGCCATCGGTTATAGTGTTTGGCCTGATCATGCTGCTTATGTTTTGGGGATACTGGGGCGACTACAGCTACGCGATCGCAAACTTTTTTATTGGCGAGGCCACCAAGGAGCAGGTCGAAAAGGCAGGAACATGGGGTGATTCATTCGGCGCGTTCAACGCACTGATATCGACCATTGGATTCATAACGGTCCTTGCCACCCTCCTCTTGCAAGCGCGATCGATTAAGGACCAGGCGAACGATCTGCACCGCCAACGTTTTGAAGCAACATTTTTCGAGTTGCTGCGGGTGATGCGCGGTTTGCGTGAGGAGGTGTTGTTTCAGCATTCGAAGGACTATGTCGCCTCGAGGAAAGAAAAGAAGGGTACATCTAGCTTAGTTCCGATCACCACCGGTATTAAAAGGAAAGGAATTGATGCGATCAGCCATGCGAACCAGGAATTTGTACACTGGCTGATTAAATTAGGCCGGGCCAATAATCCGACCATTGAAGATATGATCAACACCTATATGCGGCGTATTCACAGTACATACGAAGCGACCCTCGCTCCCTATTTCAGGATCATTTACACGATCCTTTACCGTATAAAAACCGACCCAATTATCCCTGAGGCTGACAAACGTTACTATGCCAATCTCCTGCGTTCGCAGATGACCACGTTTGAAATCACGCTCATGGGCATCAATGCCCTGGCACCTGTTGCGAAGGATTTTAGCGAGCTTGTCACTCATTTCCGGATGCTGAAATATCTGCCCGACAATCTATGCGAAGGCGATTGGAGAGATTTTACAAACCCGAAGCTTTCGCGGCCCGCGACTGACCACGTCCAGCTATGAGGATGCCGAAGATTCGCGAAGGATCGCCGCTACCCGCTGAGCATCATAATCGGTTTGATTGGCGCGTACGCGATCAAGCGCCGACATCATCCCCATCTGACCAAGCGACCAGATGACCAGTCCCCGGCCATCATCCATGATCCCCGCTGGAGCATCGCCGACGAGCTGAATGGCCTCATCATCTGATATAGTTCGACCGGCCATTGCGCACAAATAGGCGTAACTCGCCGGATGGCGCGCCCGAATGACCGACCACACGTCATCGGGAATGTTCGTTGATCGCAAGGCGGCTTTGCTGATGATCCAGCCCTCCTCAATCCGTACCGCGAATTCCGGCAGCACCTCATCAAGGATTGCCGCATCCGCTTTATAGGCCAGCGTTTTTGCGGCTCGCGGGTCTCCGGATTGCCGCCAATATGCAGCGATAGCGACAGGATCAAACAAACTCTCATCACTGCTGATCGCTTTGAGCCATCTCGCCGCCGCGCCCCTTGAACCTTTGTCCGCCCAGCGTTCCAGCACTTCATGTCGCGTAGGGAGCGGGAACCATTCGAAAATCGCAGAGAGAAGCGCATCGACGCGGGTTTGCAATATACGGTCATCTCTTGGGAGGGCCTGCACTTCCTCAACGAGAAGGGAAGCCCGCTGCGCATGTTCGCCGCTGGAAGTCCGCAGCAGTCGTAGAAGCCTCCCGCGCAGCGCCATGCGCAAAGGTGTTGCTTCCTTCATCGTGAGGCATATCGCCCTGCAAAGCTCATCAAAGGTGATGGAGGCGATGTATGCGTGGAAAAGACTGCGTTCGACTTCGTAAGGCGTGAAGGCGCGGGCGCATTCAGTGATCCGCTCCAGCTTCTCATCGAAGTTAGCCCGTGGCGTCACAGATTCTTCCGCAGATCGCTTAACGATATCATCAGCGTCATGTCATGCGACGGTGATTGCAGAAATCCCCGCGCGAGATAAAAATTCTTCGCGTCTTCACTAATGGCATGAACGATCATGCCACGTATGCCGACGAGATCGGCGGCAGCGATGACACGTTTGCCTGCATCTTGCACGAGATCGCGTCCCAAACCCATTTTTTGATAACTGCGGTCGATGGCAAGGCGGGCCAGGGTTACAACAGGGACGGGATCGGGCATGTTGCGACGAAAGCGCCCGCTGGCTTCAGCGCTGGCTATCGAACTGGACGCGAGCGCATAGTAACCGACGACTTGCTGCTCTTCCGTCGCAACCACGAAAGTACGACTTGCGCCGCTACTCTGGTTCGTTCGGGCACGGCGCTTGAGCCAGTCATCGAGTAAGGGTATCCCGGAATCAAAATCGTCTAGCAAATGAAGATCGGCTAACGGCGCTGGAGCAAAAACCGTCACTTTTTCTCCCAGAGCGGCGTCGCCCGCATCGTCTGGCGCAGCTTTTCGTTTGACTGTGGCGGAGCATCGAGCACAGCGAGGAAGCGCTCATAAGTTTCCGCGTCCACGGAAATCACAGTCTGATCGAGAATAGCGTCTTCGGCGGCTCGGCGCGACGCTTCTATCATAAAGTCCGTGCGGGAACGGCCTTGCATCTGCGCGGCCCGATCGATCAGGGCGCGAGTATCCTCACGCATCTTCAAATTAACAGCTTTGATATGATTATCTGCGGTTTGTGGTGTTGGCATTTTTGAATCCTTTGACCCATCATACCACGAAAGATACACAATGGGTATCTTTTTGTAGCCTATCAGCATTCGATATGGCCAGCCATTGGACACACAGGCTACGATCACATCGCGCCCGAACATTAGACGACCCGTATCACGGATGGCGGAAATCTGCCATTTTTACTCGGAATTAACCATAATCTCCGATAATATGGGCATGGATGAGGGCAACGAAGGCGACAGACCTCTATCGACTTGCAGCGAGACAATATCAACGACACCAAGCGGCAAGTCGATACGATTGCGTCAGCAATCGCGCCTTCTCTGGTTTTCGGTGCGGTGGCGCTACCGCCCGGTTTGCCCGACTATCGCAAGATCGAACTTGAATCTCGTGCCGAGCAGGCCAAGATTTCTGCGCAGGAAGCCGGGTTCGTCGCGGCTGACATGAGCAGAGCTTTCGATGGCAAAACGATACAGGAACGCGACAAGGACGAGGAGAACCGCCTTTATGTCGCATCCCTCGTTCAGGAAGTAGAGCAACGCCTTGAACGTGAGCGACAAGAATGGTCGCGGACGTCATCGACCGTAAGCAGCGTAACCATGACAGGGGCCGAATGGGCGAAATTGGCAGACCGCTTGCGTAATGACGATGATCTGCGCCGCCGCATTATGGATGTGTTTGAAAAACGAGGCATGACTAAACAGGAAGCCGAAGCCCGGTATGAACGTGTCGCGGACATCGCTGAGATCGCGGCTATCCCGCCGTCACAGCGGACGGATGAACAGAAGGCCACTATGAAACAGGCCGAAGCCGATCCGACATTGAAGCGAGACATGGAAGATGCGCGACAAGCCCAACTTGGCAGAGCGCCAGCCCGCTCAACTGGTTTGGCAGAAAACTTTGAAGCAGCAGCTTCAAGTCAGTCAGTAGCGACGGCACAAGCCGTAACGCCTCCTGCGTCTGCACCAACAGTTGTGCCCGGTATGGGATTTTGATCCGCTATCGCTGGAGTTTCACCGCATGTTGCGTGAAACTTCCTTTGGAATAGGCCGATAGCATATAATTTGCGCCCTCTGACGTAACAGCACTCAGAGGCTGTTTGGAAAATCGGATTGAAGGATTTCCTTGCGGCATGAAGTCTGATTCAGGGCGCGGATGTGGACTGAAGCGAGCCGTGGCCGGATATCGAAGATCGAGCGCAAGACGAAGCGTTACCCGAGCGATTTGACCGATGAAGAGTGGGGGCGGATCGCACCGCTGATGCCCCGACCTGGGCGGCGCGGCCGCCCCCGCGAGGTGGATCTCCGGGAGGTGATCAACGCGGTGCGTTACCTCGTGCGCTCGGGTTGCGGCTGGCGGATGCTGCCCATCCACTTCGGCGCCTGGCAGACGGCCTACGGCTGGTTCCGCGAACTGTCTCGCCGCTTCCTGTTCCAGACGATCCACGACATCGAGTTGATGCTGGACCGCGAGCAGCAGGGTCGAGAGCAGAGCCCGAGCGCGGCGGTCATCGACAGCCAGTCGGTCAAGGCGCCATCGGCCGACGAGCGCGGCTTCGACGCCGCAAAGAAGATCGTCGGACGCAAGCGACATATCGCGGTCGATACCGACGGCCGGTTGCTTATGGTGAACCTCACGTCCGCCGACATCTCCGACAGCGCCGGTGCGCAAACGATCCTCGACGGCATCCGCAAGCGCTGGCCATGGGTGAAGCATCTCTTCGCCGATGGCGCCTACGACCGCCTAAAACTCATGGAAAAGGCCAGCTATCTCGACTTCGTCGTCGAGGTAGTCCGCCGCTGCGATACCCAAAAAGGCTTCAAGGTCTTGCCGCGCCGCTGGGTCGTCGAACGGACCTTCGGTTGGATGATCCGCTGGCGCCGCCTCGTCCGCGACTATGAGAAGCGGATCGACGTCTCGCACGCCATGATCCTCGTCGCCATGGGCGGAAACCTCCTACGCCGGAACGCTCACCCCTGATTTTCCAAACGGACTCTAACGACTATCAGAAAAAGCTGCAGGCCTATGGCCTGCATCCATCGATGAGCGGCAAGGGTAATTGTTACGACAATGCCTCTGTCGAGACGTTCTTCAAATCCCTGAAGGCGGAACTCATCTGGCGGCAGAGCTGGCCAACGCGCCGTCAGGCGGAAGCTGCCATCTTCCAGTACATCAATGGCTTCTACAACACCCGTCGCCGCCATTCATATCTCGGCGGCATCAGCCCCCTCGCGTTCGAAGCAAGGTGGCTTAATGAGATAGGTGACCGGCACAAAACCGTTACAAGTCCACATCGGTGCAGGTGCTCATCGAGGCCGCAGGCGCAACCCTGCGCTTTCTCCCGCCCTACAGCCCCGACTTCAACCCGATCGAGAAAGCGTTCTCCCGCCTCAAGGCCATGCTCCGTAAAGCGGGCAAGCGAACGGTCAGCGGCCTGTGGAGCTTGATCGGCAAACTCGTAGATATCTTCCAGCCTCAGGAATGCGCCAACTACTTCAGATCATGTGGCTACGAACCAGAATGATCGAAAAACGCTCTAATATCTACACGGCGTATGCGTTGCTGTAACTGGCGGCGCTCGGCAAGCTGGGCCTCGACAAGTCGCTGGCGCTGTTCGCGGTCGCGCTGGAGCGCGGCCCACGCTTCACGCTCATTCTCCGCGCGGAGTTTTGCATAGCGCCCGGTAATGCGGTCAAGCACACCAGCCAGACCGTGACGCATACGTTCGCCGCGCTGCTGCTGGTCCATCTTCAAGGCGTTGCCTGCGCGTCGATGACGGCGAGATGCCGCGCCAGATCGATCGCAAGGCCAAAAGCCTTCAGGAATATGGCGACGCGGCGGGCGTGGATGAAGGGACGTCGGGCATTTCCACCCGCTTGCCCTTCAAGGCGCCGTCGGCGAGCTTGAGCCACGACACGACCGAAACCGGCGCCGATCCGGTCCGCCTCATGCATGTGCCGGAAGGCATGGTGCGACAGGAGCCGTTCCCGACCGGGACAGAGGCGCCCTGCCTGAAGGTCATCAAGGGTGAGCGCGCGTCGCGCTAATTTCAGCCGGGATCAGGTATATTTGTTGCCCCACCTCGTGTCGTTTTTGTACGCGCCGGCCAGGGCCGAGATCGTGACGTCGATGATCCCGTCGACCCGGGCCAGTTCCTCATTCTTGATCCGCTTTATCGCATCCATGTCCTCGCCGAACATGATGCTCTTTATCGGAGCAGGTCCGGTCGTCACGAAGATTTGGGGAAGCCAGGGCTTTCCCCGCAGACAGCTCAACACATCGGCCAGGCAGTTTGCTCTTGGTTCTATTTCGACGAACGCGAACGCCCGGATGCCCAGCGCCTGCGGATCGAGAACGGTGATGAACCGAATAAGCCCCCGACTTTCCAGACTGCGCACGCGGTAGCGGATGGTGCTTGCGTTGATCTGATATTTGCGCGCGATCATGTTGATCGATTGCCGGGCATTGCCCAGCAACTCCGTGATGATCTGACAATCCAGCTCGTCGACCTGTCCGGCGAATATCCGGCCGATCTCGCTCATCGTCTCTGCAAAATCAGCCTTGGGTTCAGGCAGGGAATCGAAGCGGACATAGCGGGGCTGAAAGGAAGGAATGTCGAGAACGACGGACACCGTGAAGCGATAGACGCCCGCTACCATGCCGATGCGGTTTGCCATCAGGTCGTGGAGCGCCCTGACCGTGCCGAAGCGGATCATCAGCAACAGGTCCCACTGGCCGGCCACCAGCTGGCTGATCAGCATGACTTCGGCGATAGGCCGGATATCCGCGGCGACGGCTTCAAGCGGACGGCCTCGCACTTCCAGCGACACGAAGCACACCTGCTCTCCGGCCGCCGTGAGATCGAGCACAGCCAGCACATGCGACACCCGCCGCCGATCGAGCGCGCGCATGCGGCCAGTCACCTGCGCCAGCGGCGCGCCCAATGTTTCGGCGACCGCGCGAGCGCTGACCAACGGGTCGGCGGCGAGCGCGTCCAGAATGGCTCGGTCCACTTCCGTCAGCACCAGATTTTTCAAGCCCTTGCCGGTCATTTTCTCTCCTTGGCCGCCACCTGGATAACGCGCCGGCTGCACCCTGCATAGCAAATGCGCGAATTATGCAAAAACAAGCAATATATGATACGCTCTATTGCGGTTTTTTGCACCTTATATAGACTATTTCATTATTTGAGCAATGTGTCGCTTGACGAAACTGCTCAAGACGAATATCTGGACGGCGAAGGCGGACTAACCCGTCAACATTGAGGATGGCGGCACGGCAAAGGCCGGGCGGCATTACCTGAAAGCAGGGTCATGAATCTGGAAAGGCGCCGCCTCCTTGAGGCGATGGCAGAATCGATCAACCGGATATCGAGACGCTATGACGTCCCGGCGTCGGACATGGACCATATGGCGGCGATGACCGTCGCGAGCGAATTGTCCCGTCGCGACGAGGAAGATCGGGCGCAGCATATCTATGGCCAGGGCTATCTGTTGGCGGGTCGGCTGGCCGCGCTGGTTGGCCAGGACGAAGCCTCCAAGCCCCTGATCGCGCATTTGGACGGATTGCCGACCACCCTGGAAAAGAACGGGGACCAGGCATCGGCCCGCGACCTGCTCGATACGCTCAAGACCCTGCTGGCATCGCTGGTTGCAAGGTCGGGTTATCCCGCCGATCCGACCGGCGCATTGCAACCTGTCATGACATCGCTGTTCCAATGGGAATGCGACCTTCTGAAACTTCCCGAACCGCACAGCACGCCGCCGCAGACGCGGGATGTAAAGGAAATGCTGGAAAGCTCGGCCCGCAAGCGGGTGCCCGACCTTGCCGGCGCGCGGGTCGTCGATTTCAACAGCCTGATCGGCGGCTTTGCGAATGAAACGACGCTGTTCAAGCTGGAAGATGGCCAGGGCAGGATCTGGGACCTGGTTTCGCGCGCCGGGACGGGCTTGCAGCTAGGTATCGAAGGGCGCGACCTGGGCGGCGAATATCATCTTCTGCGCTACCTCCATGCCCATGATATCCTCGTTGCCGAACCGATCTGGCACGAAGGCGATGTCGAACGATATGGCACGCAGTTCCTGGTGACCCGCAAGTTGGAGGGGAAGAATTTCGGAACGGTCGTTCATGCCGAGCGCCTGAGATCTTCGCAACTTCGCGCCCTGGCGGTCCAGCTCGCGAAAATCCATTCCATGCCGCTCGACGCGACTGATCCCGACCTTGGCAAAAGTCACCTCGACACGGCCCTGATCGGGGCTTCGACCACCGACGCGGTCGGCGACTATCTTGAGCGCTGGATCAGGCTGTGGCGATCGACCGGCCTTGAAAATTCGCCCTCGATCGAGGCGACCATGCAATGGCTGCGCGCCAACCTGCCCCAGAATGCCGAAGCGCCGGTTCTCGTCCATGGCGATTATGCGCTTCACAACATCATGATCCAGGATGACAGGATTACCGGCATTCTCGATTGGGAAATGTCGCATCTGGGCGACCGGGCCGAAGATCTGGCCGGGCTGCTCGCGTCCTTCCCCGATGCGGACGACGCCGCAACCTTCATGCAATATTATATAGAGGCAGGCGGCAAGCCGGTGACGGCGTTCCAGCGGGAATATTGCAACGTGTTCCGCTACTTCGGGATGTACGTCGTCATGCTGGAATCCGAATTTCGCTTCTATACCCTTTCCGGCGTTCATCCCGAATTGCTGGTGTTGGGCTCCTTCGTCCAGACGCCCGCTTC
This sequence comes from Sphingobium anseongense, assembly GCF_037725245.1. Lineage (NCBI taxonomy): Bacteria > Pseudomonadati > Pseudomonadota > Alphaproteobacteria > Sphingomonadales > Sphingobiaceae > Sphingobium > Sphingobium anseongense. Next base: position 8,791 of record NZ_JBBJUL010000002.1, read on the forward strand.
GCGCATGGCCCAGGCCATCGAAAAGGCCGAGCAGGCCAGGGCGCTGTGATAAGGGCCACCGCCCGAGCAGGCGGAACCCATGGTTTTACCCTTAGAAAGTCAATGTAATGGCGCTTACAGCATGGGATGATTATTTCATCCACCAGACCGGAGATACGCTGGACACGGTCGCGGACAAGAATGAAAATTTCATGGACCGCACCTGGTTCGGATGTCACGGCCAGGATGGCAGGACATATATTGCCGCGGGCCTGGGCACCTATCCCAACGTCAGCGGCCATGGCGTGATCGATGGTTCCTTTTGCGTCATCCGCGACGGGGTGCAGCATAATTTCCGCGCTTCCCGGCATATCACGCATGATGGAGGCGGGACCGACCGCAACAACAGCGTCGTGGGACCGCTGACGATTGAAACGATCGAGCCGATGAAGCGGCACCGCTTCTCTCTGGGTCCAAATCCGCATGGCATTACGGGGTCGATCGACGTGACTGCCCGCGCGGCGCCCTTCCTGTACAACAAGCTGGACGTGCCCAGCCATCCGATGACCCATTTTACCCAGATGGCCCATTTTGACGGCGCCATCACGATCGACGGCGAGAAGATCGCGCTGGATCGTTATGTCGGCGTGCGTGACCGTACCTGGGGCGTTCGCGGCAAGGGATTGATGCGCCATGTCGAAGCCTATTTCTGGATCATGGGGCATTTCGACGATTTCAGCCTGAACTTCACGTTTTTCCACGTGCCGGTGGAAGGCAATAATTACATTCTGGAAGACGGCGGAATCATGCACGATGATGGCCGTGTCACTCGCCTGGTCAAAGCCCGGCATCGCTTCCATTTCGACGAGGACACGACCGCTCCGGGCAGCACCCGCCTGTGGAGCCGGGCGGAGTGGGAGTTCACCGACGAGCACGGCAAGATCTGGAAGCTGGAGGCCAAGGGCATTCACCAGCCCTTCTACAATGCCGGCCAGGGCTATGACGATCGCCACGGCCTGGACCGTGGGCCGCTGCTGGTCGAAGGCGAAAGCTGGGACTTCAACAGGAATTCGACGCTGGCCGACCTTCGCAACAGCCGGACCGGCGATGACGACCGCTGGCACTTCGATATCCAGGATCGCCTTGCCGAATTGACGCTGAACGGAATCAGGGGCGTCGGACTGGTCAACAATGTCTGCGGCCCGCGCGAAGGCTGGGCCTATAGCCCGACGCTGCAGGATTGACGCCGGCAAGAGGACGGCATTGCAAAAGATGCCGTCCTCTTGCCGACGCGGGCGGGGCAGGATCGCGCCCGGCGCGCAGCCGCGAAATCGCGACCGCATGACTGTCAGCAAGCCGCCTCGGCTGCATATAGCGCATCAAGCAAGGCGGCGACCCGTGGATCGATCCATCGTTCATCGGGATTCCGCATGGTATTGGTCACATAAGCGACGCCGATCCTTCGCGCCGGATCGGCAAACGCAACGCTGCCGCCAAAGCCCGGATGGCCGAAAGAGGCCGGATTCGGCCCTATGCCGCCATCATTGAGGCGGAAACCGGCGGCATAGCGGCCGGGGACGCCCATGGCCTGATCGATGCCGGCAACGCGCTCGCGGATCGCCTGATCGAGCACCGTCCTGCCGAGCAGCCTTGGTTCGTCCTGCCCGCCGTCGCTGACCAGATTTGCATAGAGCTTCGCCAGGGCGCTGGCGCTCGCGGTCCCGGCCGCGGCCGAATGCCCCGCCGCGCGCCAGTAACGCTGGTTGGGAAAGTCCCAGGCGATCATCGGATTGGCGAGCGCGGCCGCCATGGCTTGAGGATTGGGCGCTTCCAACTCGCCGCCGGCGGCCTCATCCGGTCCGAACATCGCAGCGTAGCGATCATCTTCCTCGATCGGCAGTCCCAGGAAAATATCGACATCGATTTTCGAGGCGATTTCTTCGACGTAAAAGCGAGCGATGGTCTGGCCGTCGATCCGGCGGACAAGTTCATCGGCCAGGGTGCCGATGGTCAGCGCATGATAGCCCCACAGTCCCGGACCAAAGAATGGTTCCTGCGCGGCGAGCATGGCGGCAACGCGATCATGGGCGATAAAATCTTCCAGCGTCACCGGCTCGCGCGCGCCCACCAGGCCAGCCTGGTGCGACATCATTTCGCCGACCGTGATCGCCGCCTTGCCGTTCGCCGCGAATTCCGGCCAATAGGCGCAGACGGGAGTTTCATAATCCAGCCGGCCCCGGTCGACCAGCATTGCGATGCAGATGGCTGCCACGCCCTTGGTCGTTGAATTGACGCCGAACAGGGTACGATCCGTTATCCTGACGGACCGATCGTCGAAGTGGGTCCCCCCCCACAGATCCACCACCGCAGCGCCGTTTCGATAGACGGCGAACCCCGCCCCGACATCCCGCCCCGATGCCAGATTATCCTTGAACGCTTCGCGGACGCCCTCATAGCCGGGCGCCACGGTTCCCTGAACATCGACGTCCCTGGTTTCCAAACTCATCACTATTTTACCTCTCGCGGTGTTATCGGGGAAAGGCATGCGGACGCGAGCACTGTACGCATCGCAACGGCCGCCGGGCCGGGCCTTCGCATCATCCACTCCTTTGTCACCAGCCTGCCTGCTGTCGTTCTTGCGCCCGCCGGGCTTGCCCGCCCGGTCGGGCGGCAACCCCCACAGGAGCGCAAGCGACTTTGCCCGCTGCTGTTGATGCCGCTGGTGAATGATCGCGTCCAATACGGATTCTGCGTCGATTAATCCGAAAATCGTCATATTCGAACGCCGATCCGATGTGAGTGTCGGGCGTGCCCGCGATCCCCAACGCATGATCAATGTCGCGATCATAGCCGAAGAAGGCTCTTCCGCCCGACCCGCCGCGAGGACGCCTACATGAAGATGAGGCGGTTCAGAGTGACGAGAAGGTCGGTATCGGGATTGCTCTTCCCATCGCCAAAGCGATCCTGCGCGACTGCGGCCACCAGTTCGCGACGGATGGGAAGGCGCGCTTTCTCGGCCGTGGGCAAGGCTGCCGCCAGTTCCTCTTTGTCGAGATCGGTGCAATAGACCGGCGATCCGGGCTGCTGACGCCAGGAGTCGGCGATCGATCCCGCGTCGACCGGGTCGAAGCCGGTTTCGTCGACCAGGCGCATCGCCACCTCTCGATCGACCGCCCGATCGGCGGCGACCGGAATGGCGATGCGGTCGGGACTGCCCGGCGCCTTGCCATATTCACGAAAGGACCGTGCGCCTATCGCGTTCCACGCTTTGGCGACCGGCCGGCCCAACTGCTCGACCACCCACAGGCTTTCCACCTGGCCCGCTTCGATGGAATCGATTTTGCCGTCCCGCGCCGGGTAATAGTTGGCGGTGTCGATCACCACCGTGTCCTCGGGGACGTTCGCGAGAAGATGCCGGACCGTCGACAGGCGTTCGAACGGGATCGACAGGATGATGACATCCACGCCTTTCACCGCGTCCTCGGCCGTGGCCGCGCGAGCGCCGGATGCCAGCATCTCCTTGTCGATCGTATCGGGGCCGCGCGAGTTCGCGACTTTAATCTCATGACCGGCTTTTGCCAGTTCGCGGACGAGCGTCTTTCCGATATTGCCGGTGCCCAGAATTGCTATCTTCATGATCTTATCCTCTTCGCTTGAAAATTGACGTCGTGGTTCGCGCCGGGCCCGTGGAGCCGGGACTTGCCGCCCTTGATTCTTCAGCCTGCAAGGCGCTGATCCATACCATATTGTGCGGGCGCGCCGAGATGCTCGCGCAGGGTGACCCCCGCATATTCCCGGTGAAATAGCCCGCGATCCTGAAGGATCGGCACCACGCCATCGACAAAGGCGTCGATCCCGTCGTCATATACATCGGGAGATATCCAGAAGCCATCGGCCGCGCCGGCTTCGAACCACTCCTGCATGTGATCGGCGGCCTCGACGGCCGGCCCCGCGATCACGGGATGATAGTCAATCACGCCATGGGCCAGCACGTCGCTCAGCGACCAGCCCTGGCGCGCGATCGCCAGCGCGTGCGCCGAGCGCGGATCACCCGGCGAGGGTCGCGCCGCCGCCAGTTGCGCCGGAGACAGAGGCTGATCGAGTTGCGCCGGGTCGAGACGCAGGCCGAGCATCTGGCCGAGATAGGCGACACGTTGCGGGAACAGACGCCCGTTCAGCGCGATCCTGCGATCCAGACCTGACCGGCGGTCGGCCGTGATCGTGGTCATCAGGCCGGGGAAGAATTTTATCTCGTCGGGATCGCGGCCAGCGCGCCTGGCGGCGTCGCGGAGCGCCATGCGCTGTGCGCGGGCGTCGTCGATTGTGTAGGTCGCGCCGATAACGCCACTGGCGTAGCGCCCGGCCACCTCCAGCCCGTTGCCGCCGCCGCCCGCCTGGAAAATCACCGGCTGGCCCTGCGGCGATGGCGGAAGCGGCAGGGGGCCGCGCGAGCCGACATGGCGGCCCCGCAAATGGATGGGCTGGATCTTCGCCGAATCCGCAAAGCGCCCGGACGCCTGATCATGGATCCACGCATCCTGTCCCCAACTGCCCCACAAGGCCTGCACGATCTGGACGAATTCGTGCAGCCGCTCATATCTGTCCGGGCGGGGCGGGACGTCGCGGCCATAATTGGCCGCCCCGGCCGGATCGCTGGTCGGCACCGCGTTCCATCCGGCGCGACCATGGCTCATGATATCGAGCGCCTTGAACTGGCGGGCCAGATTATACGGCTCGTTGAACGTGGTGGAACCGGTGGCGACCATGCCGATCCGTTCCGTTTCGCGCGCGACCGCGGCGAGCACCATCATCGGATCGATGGTGATCATCGGCGCCTCGGCTTCGACATCGCCCATCAAAGCGGGGAAGTCCGGCACGAACAGGAACTGGAACTTGCCCCGTTCGGCAGCCTGGGCATGACGCACCATCGCATCCACGCTGCTATAGGCTGTCGGCGAAACGCCGGGCATCCGCCATGCGCCCGGTTGCGAACCGTAGCCGTTGCCGAAATGCATGCCGATCATCATCTGTCTGGTCATCTTGTCTTCGTTTCGCTGGCCGATGGTGCGCCCTTGTCGGACGGCACGATTACATCCTATATGGAGACTATCTCCACTTAAGACGCCAAATACGGAGAGCATCTCCGTTATTCAAGGGTCAAATGAACGCCATGCCTCACACGCCGACCGTCCGCGAGCCGCGCAGAGACGCCCAGCGTAATCGGGCATATATTCTCGATGCGGCGCGACAGGCTTTCCTGAACGAGGGCGTCGAGGTGTCGATGGATGCGATAGCCAAAAAGGCAGGGGTGGGTGCGGGCACCCTGTACCGGCATTTCCCGAACAAGGATGCGCTGCTGGCCGCGCTACTCGATCTCCATCACGCAACCCTGGACGAACAGCGCACGATGATCGAGGCGGAGGAACGCAATAGCGGACAGGCCCTGGAGCGGTGGATCGACGCGCTGGGCGACTGGATGCTGGCCTATCACGGGCTTCCCGAGCCGCTGCGGGCTGCATGCAAGGTCGAATCGGCTTTGACCCCGACCTGCCTTGACGTCATCGCGACCACGGAAACCTTCCTGCAAGCCGCGCAGAATGACGGCTTTGCGCGTTCAACCTTGCAGGGACGCGACATCTATCTTGGTGCTTTGGCGATAGCCTGGGCAAGTGGCATTACGACCGCCGACCAGCGGATACGGACCGTACTGCGCGACATGCTCAAGGACGGATGGTCGGCGCACGGCGCAAATTCGGGCTACTGATCTTGGCACAGGTCGCGATGCTTCGCTGGGCGGACCGGGGGAGCATCGTCGATTGGGTGACCGTGGCGCCCCAGCCGTCATCGGGCGTCGGATCGCTTTCAAGGGTGAAGGGACGCCTTGCGGCCGACCTCAAGCAACAGCCCGGCGGCTTCGCGATTCGCCGCGGCTATCGCGGGGTTGGACGTTGCTTGAGCCATCACGATCGATCCCTGGACAAGCGACAGGATCTGGACGACCGTCTTTTCAGGGTCGATCAGTCCCAACGGCCCGACAAGCGACGCGACAAGATTGTGTAAACTGTCGAAATAGGACGATATTATCGACTGTATCTCGGGCGAGTTCGCGTCCGGCCCGAATTCGGCCATGCCTTTGACGAACGGGCAGCCACGGAAGGACGGGGTTCCGAAGGAGCCACCCAGCACGTCGAAAACCGCAAGGACACGCTCGGGCGGCGATAACGATGGTGCGTCGGTCGCGGCCGACAGCATCTCAAGCCACATGTCATTCTTCTGCCGCAGATAGGTCGCGATCAGATTGGCCTTCGAGGGGAAATGTTTGTAGAATGTCATCTTGGCGACGCCGCTTTCGGCGATGATCCGGTCGATGCCGACCGTGTGGATACTCAAGCGGCCGAACAGGGCCGACGCCGTCTTCAAAATGCGCTCTTTCGGGGCGAGCGCGCTAAGCGGTTGATCGTCCAAATCGTCAAATGTCATCGCCACGTCGCTCATACCCATCTCCGATCCAGCCCAAATCGCTCGGCAGACAGACTGGCCTGTCTATTTCTCACTTGCAACTATAGACAGGTCTGTCTACCACAATCCAGAGCCTGAAAACGGAAAGGACCTGGAATGAACGGAAAAGTAGTTGTCGTAACCGGCGCTAGCAGCGGATTTGGCAAGCTGACGGTGTTGGAGCTGGCGCGACGGGGGCACAGCGTGATTGCAACCATGCGCGATGTCGACGGGAGGAATGGTCCCGTCCGAGACGAGCTGATCGAAGCGGCAAAGGCAGAAGGCAAGGCGCTCCAGATACTCGAAATGGATGTTACCGACGAAGCGTCGGTGAACGCCGCGATCGACCAGGTGATCAAGCAGCACGGAAAGATCGACGCGTTGATCAACAACGCGGGAACCATGTTCGTTGGCGTCACCGAAGCCTACACGATCGCCGATGTCGAACGGCAGTTCGCGGTCAATTTCTTCGGCGCCGTCCGCGCCGATCGCGCCGTGCTGCCGCACATGCGCGCTGCTGGCAGCGGCTTGCTCGTCCATGTCACATCGCTGATGGGCCGGCTCATCTTTCCCTTCTTCGGTGTCTATTCCGCGAGCAAGTTCGCGCTCGAGGCGCTGGCCGAATCCTATCGTTACGAACTGTCGAGCTTCGGCGTCGATTCGGTGATCGTCGAGCCGGGACCATTTCCCAGCAATCTGCTCCCGTCCAGCCCGGAGCCGTCCGACGAGGCTGTGCTGGCATCCTATGGACCGGTCGCGGCAATCCCCGGCCAGATCAAAGACCCCGCAAATCAGGGCTACGATCCGACCAACCCGCCCCGCCCCCAGTTGGTGGCCGATGCGATCGCGGGTCTGGTGGAAGCCACCGAACGGCGTCCGCTGCGGACCGTCGTCATGCCCGAAGGCATGGATCTTGGCGTGGAACGGCTCAATCAGGCTGTTGGCGCGATCCAAAACGACATGCTTGGCGCGCTTGGCATGGGCGGAATGATCTGAAATCCGGGCCGGCAGGTGGATTGCACCACCACCTGCCGGCGCCTTCCCACATATTCACTGCCGTTCGAACCGATCCATTCGCCATCATCCTCGCTTGCCAATGCTTCAGACCCAGCCTGATCGGCACATAAATCAGCCAGTTCGCCTCACATCGGCATGTGGTGCAGGAAGAAAGTATGTTCGCTTTTTTCTGGACTCGCCTCGATAGACATGGAATTTGGCAGGGGTGAGGGCGGTCGCCGAAGGCGACACGAGGGAGTTGGATGACCAAGACGGCAATAGCGATATCGCGGCGCGAAGAACGCACCAAGCGGCGGCGAACTCAGATCATCGACGCCGCCCGAGTTTGCGTTCGTGATGACGGCTTCCACGCCGCAAGCATCAGTCGCATCGCGGCCACGGCGGCAATGAGCGCGGGCCACATCTACAAATATTTCGAGAATAAAGAAGCGATCATGACGGCGCTTATAGAGCACCACATGGATGAGTTCTCGGTGCTCATAGCTGAAATCGACCAGTCGGAGAAACGAACCGTTCAATCCCTGGTGCAGTCGTTTGTCGCCAAGCTTCCTTCAATTCTCAAGGACGATCGCACCGCCCTCTGGCTGGAGATTCAAGCCGAGGCCGGGCGCAATCCCAGAGTCAGAGAAATGTCCATTTTGTCAGCGAACCGGTTTCGAGAGACCATTCGCAAGGTCATAGAACCTGTACTCGAAGGAAATACCGAAGAAGAAATCGACACTCGCGTCGAAATGCTGCTTATATGCATGCACGGCCTTGGTTTGCAGGCAAGCGCACAGTCAGGCAGCGGCTTTCTCGCGCTTGCGACGGCTGTCGAACTCACCTTCCAGACCATGCTGACGACAGGCTTGCAGTCTGTTGCCCCGCGCAAGGTCAAGGCGGCGTAGAGCGAGAGCGCCCAGGGAGCGCAACTGATCGACCAGATGCGCCGCGATTGGTACTGCACGCCGCTGGAACAGCCTGTTTGATGCGAACATCAGTCGGCGCCCAGGGCCGATACGCAGTTCAAGATGTCAGGATAACCAGGCGAGCCGGAATCATTTGGCGAAAAAAACTGACATCCCGCTGGTGATCAGGGTTGGACAGGGCATCCATCCGGGCCGCTTGTCGATATCGTCCCCAGACAAATCTCAACCGAAACCGGCGGTTGCGCGCTCGAAACGCTGAAGGGGCCGGCGCAAAATCCTTACAAGTCGATGATTTGCCGTGACGTCTTCTTCCACGTCGGACCTATGTCCGTGCCATTCCGGCGGGCGATCCGCTCGTCTGCCGGGATCGAGGCATCGGTTTGTCCCCTTCCCCTGTGGATATCAAAAGAGAGATATCCACAGGGTTTGAGGGGCCGATTACATGGCCAAGATGCGGCCCTTAGAGCGCGCTGCGTTTGATCCAACGCAATTCGCGCGCTCTAAGCTTTTCTTTTCACATCGCTTTTGTCGGAAAACCGGTTCCCACTTTTCCGCACGATGCTTTAGAACGCATATTCCATGCGCAGGCCGTATGTGCGCGGCAATCCTGCATTATAGGATGTGCCGAACGGCACCAGCGTTTGCCGGCGCGTCACATATTTGTTGTCGAACAGATTGTTCACGAAGAAGCCGACGCGCAGGTTCATGCCGGGAGGGCTGACATAACCCGATGCGTTGGCGAGGAACAGTCCGCCGTCCCGGTCGTACCTCAGGTTACCGCCGGCGCCGGGCTGGTAATTGATACCCGAACGGTACGTGGCGAGACTTGAAAGCGACGCGGTCCATGATCCAACAGCGAAGTCGTAGTTGGCGCTGAACGATCCTGCCCATGTGGGAGCCTGCGGCGGTGGCGTACCGGTCAGGTTGGTCACCAGGGGGTCACAGTTGACCAGTCCCGCACCCGGAACAAAGCATGCAAGCCCGATGACGCCATCAAACGGCTTGTACCGCGGATGTTGCCAGGCGCCGGTAAGCCCGAAGTTCAGACCATCCATCGGAATGATCTGTGCCTCGACCTCGATGCCATAGTTTTCCAGGTTCGCGCTTGAGGTGACGCTGCCGCCCTGGGTGACGTCGCGGATCGTCTGCGCTTGCAGACCCTTGTTCTTGAAATAGAACGCCGCTGCGTTCAGGCGAAGCCGGTTGTCCAGCATCGATTGCTTGATGCCGATCTCATGGCTGGCGATCTTTTCAGGACGCACGACTGCAGGCGGCGAGAGTTGCGAATCCGGGAAGCCGCCCGCCTTGAAGCCGCGCGTGAAGCTGTAGTAAACATTGGTCGGCCCATTGTCCCACGCCAGCACGAAGCGCGGCGTGAACGCCCGCTGGGTCGCCCGCAGATCCACACCCCAGGGGAAGCCATATGCCGACCCCCTCATGCCGCGCTCGTCATAGGTGTAGCGACCGCCCAAGGTCACCTTCACCTGGTCGGTAAGGTTATAATAGCCTTCCAGGAAGGCCGCATAGGAACTTGTGTCGCCGCTGTTCAAGAAACCATCCGTGGTGGAATCGTCCTGGGTGGGGCTGGTTATGAAAGCTGCCCTGAAATGACGCTTGTCGCGCAGATAGCTCAGACCGAACAGATATTCGAACCGGCCGCCAAGCTGCGAGGCGACCACGAAGTCCTGCGAGAAGGTCTTGCCGCCGACATCCGCACCGACATATTCGAACAGCGGCAGCGGAGTCATATCGGTATCGCCGCCATTGTGCAGAGTCTTCTGACGGCGGTATGTCGTCGTGCTCGTCAGCAGGAAGCTGTCGAGATCGAACGTCATCTTGAGGGTGGCGCCGTAAAATTTCGTGTGCGCAGGCGGCGCATAGGATTCATTTTGTTGTTCATAGAATCCGAGCGTGGGGCTGACCACGCCGGGTGCGATAACGCAGCCCAGGCACGTTTCGTCGTTGCGCCCCAAGGTGCCCGTGCGCGTCACGGTATTGCGCAGGTCATAATATTCACCGCCAAGCACGATGTCGGCAGCGCCGGGAGTCCAGCGCAGTTTCGCCCTTGCGCTGTAATTCTTTTCCCAACCATTTTTGCTGTTGGTGGTCAGGTTGCGAATGAAGCCGCCATTATGCTTGTATCCGCCCGAAACGCGCAGCGCGAGATCCTCGCCAAGCGGCAGGTTGATCATGGCGTTCAGCTGCTGACGATCGAGGTTGCCGACCTCGCCGCGCACACGGCCTTCCAACTTGTCCGTAGGATCGGCGCTGTTGATGATGATCACGCCGGCCGACGCATTGCGGCCATAGAGCGTGCCCTGCGGACCGCGCAGAACCTGGATGCTGCCGATATCGAAATTATCGAGGAATTCGTTCGCGGTGATGGTGTTCGTCAGATAGGCGCCATCTTCATAGATCGCGACCGGGCTTTCCAGGCCTGCCGCCGTAAACGCCACGCCAAGCCCGCGAATATTGGGCGAGAAGAAGCCGGCGCTGACGGTGAAATTCGCGCCTGGCGTCACTGACGCGATATCGGAGATCTTGGACAGGCCAAGCTTCTGTACGGTGTCGGCCGTTACCGCAGTCACCGCGATCGGCGTATCCTGCAACCGTTCCGACCGGCGCTGGGCGGTGACGACGATGTCGGCGGTTTCCGCATTGGCATCCGCCGCGGGCGCCGGATCGGACTGGGCCTGTGCATAGCTCGCGGAAGCGAGCAGCCCGCCGAGCGCAATTGCGATCGGTCCTAATTTCCTCATAATATTCCTCCCTTTACCTTGTTAACCAATGCATCCATGTCTTTAATCTTCCTATTATTATAGCGGCCTGCGACCACAGAAGATTATAGACCCCCTTTAAAAAATTGCCTTATTCAGCGTGCGCGAACAAGTGTTCTGGATAATTTCATCGACTTTATGAGCCACCTGTCTCCCTTTTTCTCATAGGTTTCATGATAATGACCCATGCCGTTCATATATCTCATCGGCTGACCTTCCGAGAAGTAAACCTCGTCTTCGAAAGGCCATATCGCCTTCGCCGTCGTTTCGGTCAGGATTTCGATGGTCGGGTTGAAGAGCTTATGCACGAGAAGATTGTGCTCCGCCATATTACGAGCGACTTCGACAATGTTCTTCGCCCCTATTACGGGCCAAGCCACGCCATTTTCGACAGACTGTAGAAGCTCCAAGCTAAATTCGCTGCCTGTGCGCATCCACTCGCCGGTCTTGGGGTGGCGCGCCGTCATGGCGTTGGTTTCATCGAACACGGCATCATCGGTGAAGAGCTCACCAAAGCCGTCCCAGTCCTTCGTGTCTACGCAATAGGCATAGCGGGCCTTGCATAGCCTGACCCCTTCGATGGCCAGCAAACGATCTACGGCGTCCATCCAGCACTCTCCCAGGCAAGCTGCTATTCATTCCCGTTCGTGATGACGGATTAGGGTTGGGTCAACTGATACTAGTATTTTAACAATCGCGCGCACGCACGGTCACGCGCGTGTCGATTACTTGGAATATTCTTGCAGCTAAGCTCACTCCCCCGGTCCACTGACTATGCAGGCCGCTTCACCACGGCTTCTTTGCGCTCGACCATCCACGCGAAGGCGTGGCTTGTCAAGAGAACGGGCGTCCTTTTTTCTGCGGTGCAGCTTGCCTGCCACACTCGCCCGTTCCCGCCGCTAAAATATATCCCGCACCGTCAGTCCGCGATCGGCGCGCCATCGACGGCGACCGCAGCACGAGGTGAGCGAGGACGATATCCCCGCGCCGCGTTTTCAGGTCATAGCCGATGTCCTGCCGCTGGCCCAGGCGGCCGCACCTGTGCCGCGCCAATGAATTTTCATATCCCGTCGAGATCGGGATCGAAGGCGGATGACGATGCCCCTGGGCACGTCAAGGTTCCGTCCGTCCGGCTGGAAGCGCGCCGCCCTCGTTCGACTTCGCGCTTTTGAGGAAGAGCGCGGCTATGACGATGCCGATGAAGCAATAGGCGGCGCCGACATAGAAGCTCGGCGCAAAGCGGGCGAAAGGGTCAGCCGCGGTCGACAGGCCCGGCGCGGCCACCAGTAGCGACATGCCCACCGCGGAAACCATCTGGCTGGCGGTGTACATTATGGCGGTGGCGACACCTTGCTGTTCAGCCGGAATGACTTTCAGCCCCTCGTTGAGCGACATGTTGACGCCGGTCAGCGTAGCAAATGGCGCCAGGAAGACGAACAGCAGCAGGACCCCCGCCGCCATGGATAGCGGAACCTGCGAGAGGATCAGGTACAGCGTGGCCAGAAACAGGAAGACCGCGGCAAGGGAGCGTTTGGGGAAGGGGAGGACGAAACGGTTGGAAACCGGCGCCAAGGGAATGAGCAGCAACGAAGCGACCGACATGGGTAGCAGCGCATAGGAAGCCTGTAGCGCCGAGAAACCAATCGCTTTCTGAAACGAGATGTTGGACAGCACGATTATCCCCTTGCCCACGATCACGATCATGGAAAGCAGACCTATCGCCGCAAAGAAGTTTTTCGTACGGAACAACGCCGGTGAGATAAGGGGCGCGGAAGACCTTTTCTCAGCCACGATGAACAACACGACCAGTGCGAGCGCGACCGCCAGGGCCGAGGGCGCGGCAGCACGCAGTTCTTCCGATTTGGCCGTGAACGACGACAGGGCATATATCAGCGACGCCATCGCCGACGCCAGAACGACGGCATTCAGATAAGGGATGCGGGTCGTCCGGGCATCGTTCGAGCGCGCGCCGACCGCGCCGATCCTGGTGAGCAGCACGAGCAGCAGGACGCAGACCGGGACGTTGAGCAGGAACGACGTGCGCCAGCCGAACTGGCCGATGCTCCACCCTGCCACGATTGTCAGCAAAGGCGCGCCGACAGCCTGGCTGGCCATATTGATGGTATAGGCCCTGAAGCGCTTCGGTCCCGAGGGAAAGGCCAGCGTCAGCGTCGAAAAAGCCGAAGGATAGATCAGCCCTCCACCGATCCCCTGAAGGCAACGCCCCACGAGCAACAGGGGCAGGCCGGGCGACATGCTGGTAACCGCGCTGCCCGCAAGAAACATGACCAGGCCAGCTCTCAGCATCGCCTTCTGGCCGAAAATGTCGGTCAGCCGCCCGCCGACGATCAGGACGCCGGCATAAGCGATGATGTAAACCGTCAGCACCCATTGTGACAGGGCCGGGCCAAGACCCATGCCCCGTTCCATCGACGGCATTGCGACGCTGGCGAGGGAAAAGTCGCTCCCCACCATCGTCTGGGCCGCCACCGCGATAAACAGCAGCAGCATCGGATTATGCGCGCGCGATGCAGTGTCTGGGGTCATTGCTTTTCGATCCGCTTCAGCTTGACGGGTGACAAATGCCGCGGACGGGCCGCGCCGCAGCCGAAGAACGGCCAAGCGCGGCCCGCCGGTTCATCGGCAATCGCACCGTCACTGCGGCGCTGCAACGCGGTGGATCCGTCGGCGCTTCGGATCATGAAGTGGTCGATGCCATAGGGGATCGTCTCTGGCGTGGCCAATGGCGGATCCCCATATTTGAAACGGGATGCATGTCATGTGCCGCCACGCCCAGGACTATCGTCCGAAGGCAACGGTGACGCGGAGCATGATTTCCCGGCCCCGATTGAGCACCGCATAATCATCCGCCGGGACGCCGCCAGCGACCGTGCCGGAAGCGCCGCCCGTGAAGGTCAGTTGCTGCCCGCCGGCCCAGTAGAAATCGTTGGTCAGGTTGCGACCGATAAGCGCCACTTCCCAGCGATCCTCGGCTTGGGCGATCCGCGCCGTGGCGTCTATGAGCGCGCGCTTGGGCGACCTCAACCCTGGGGTCAGCGCCGCGTCGGTCGGCGAACCGCCGGCGAAGGTGACGTCGGCGGAAAGGCCAAGCTTGAGCGTCGAGCCAAGCGGGGTATCATAGCTTGCGCCCGCATTCCCCGCCCATTTGGGCGCGTTGATGAGTTGCCGCCCGGACAGATCCTGATTGTTGCCAGTCTCGCCCGGCAGGATCGGACGGGCATTACCGCCGCCCAGCGCCCGGAAGTTGCAGCCCTGCGCCTGCGACTGGCCTCGCCAGCAGGGAGCGAAATATTCGAGATATTTTGCATCATTATAGCTGATCGCGCCCCTGAGCGTCAGTCCCTCGATCGGGGTGCGGTAGTTCATGTCGAACTCGATGCCCTTGGTCCGCACGCCGCCGGCGTTACGAATGGTGCCGACGGAGTTTTCGAACGCGGTAATCTGGAGACCCGTCACCTTGTAGCTGAACAGCGACAGGTTGGTGCGCAGCGCACCATCGAGCATCAAAGCCTTCACACCGCCTTCGAAGCCCTTGATTTTCTGCGCATCATAATTGAGCGGCAGGCCGGGCGTCCCGCCGCTGCCGTTGAAACCGCCCGACAGAAAGCCCTTCTTGAAGGACCCGAACAGGGTCAGCTGCTCCGTGGGTCGATAGGTGGCGGTGAGTTCAGGCGAGAAATCGTTGAACGAAGCCTTGTTCACCGGGGTTGTGAAAGGAATCATCGGATTGGTGCGCGAACCGGACAAATCCGCCAGGAATACGGGGAGCTTTTTCTTCTCGTGCGAATAGCGTCCGCCCGCTGAGAGTTCCAGTTGCGGGGTCACGTCGAATCGGGCCTGGGCAAATGCGGAATAGGCGATGCCGTCCTGGACGACATAATATTGCGATATTTCGGCCGGATTGCTTTGGTTGATAAACGCATGCTGGCCGACCGAGGATTTGGTGTCGGAATAGATTGCGCCGACGGTGAAATTCAGTGGCCCGTCAAAGCTGCTGTTGGCGCGAAGCTCCTGCGAAATCTCTCGATTGTTGAAGAAATAGTAGGACGCAAGCGCCGGCAGACCGAAGCTGTAGCCAAATGCCAGGATCGGAACGACAGGATAGCGCGCGAAATGTTCAACGGTCGAGAACTTGCTCTTGTAGAAACTGGTGACCGAAGTCAGGTCGATCGTATCGCTGGGCTGATAGTTCAGTTCCAGCCCGGCGAGAATTTGCCGTTGATCACCATAGGTATGGCCGTCGCCGAATTTCGGCTCATAAGGCGTGAAAGCCGTGCTGACATTGTCGGTGCGGTCGTTGCGATTGTCCGCTTTACAGGCGGAAACCACTCCGGGAATCTGGGGCGTACCAAGCGGGCAGTTGATGAGCTGAGAATTTTCGGCAGGCCCGGCGCCCTTGGCCTGTCCATAGGCAATTTTGAGACGAGCCGTGAATGCGTCGGTCGGATCGAACTTCAACGTGCCGCGCAATGCGATTTCACGACTGCGCGGGCCGTAGCGGTGGAAGGGCGGGTCTATGTTGCCCGCAGGGACATCATTCTTCACCCAGCCGCGCAAGTCCGAACCATAGACGGCAAGCCGCGCACCGAGCGTATCGGTCAACGGACCTGCAACAAAGCCTTCGCCGCGCCATTCATGGGCATTGAATTCGTAACCGACCGACGCCTTGGCCTGGAAATTCGGCGTGGGATCGGCGCTGCGGACCGAAATGATGCCGCCCGGGCTGTTTTTGCCGAAGAACAGCGCCTGCGGCCCCTTGAGAACCTCGATCTGCTGGAGATCCATGAACGCCAGGCGGCGAACGGTCGACTTCGCGACCTGAACACCGTCGATGTTGAACGACACCGCCTGATCGCCGAGCGGGTTGGTGTCGGGGCCGGACACGCCGCGCAGCGCGATGGTGCCGCCCTGCGAAGCGCCGCCAGATCCCAAGATCGTCAGGCCGGGCACAAGCTGGGCAACCGCGTCGACGCTGTTGATCCCGCGCCGCGTGAGTTCCGCTCCGCTGACCGCCGTCAGCACGACGGGAACCGCTATCGATGTCTCGTCGCGCCTGCGCGCGGTGACGATGATATCTTCGGACGATGCGGAACTGGACGCATTGGCTGCCTCCTGCGCCACCGCAACGCCCGGCACCACGGCGGCAAGCGCGGATGAGACAAAAAGAGCCGATTTGATAGCTGATTTCATCATGGCAATCCTCCCTTTTATATCACCCTGTGCTGCCCTTCGCTGTCCCCTGGCGTCAATTGAGTAATGCATGTGATGATATGAACAACGCTCATCCAATCCATTGGATTGGCGTTGATGATCGAGCAAAACCAGAACCGGCAGAGCAGGCTTGGGGGTGCGCGAACGAATGCGGCCAAGCATAGACCTGTGGCGAGGCTGACGATGACTTGCCGATTTCGGCAATCTTCTCGCACCCAAGGGGATGCGCTTGAAGCGTTCGAGCCGGTCGAGTTTTGCCCGACGCGCCGGCGCGCCTGACAGAACATCCTGACGAAAAGGCGGATTTGTTCTTTCCGTTGGCCTTGCGCCGGGTTCGTCCATGCGGCCGGAGCGCAGCGGAAGATCAGCACAAAGCGCCTGTGGACCGGTGGCGCGATCATTGAGCCGGGCTTGGCGCCGATCAGGCAAGCCAGCGCCCCCATCGCGACGGCGATCTTGGGAAATATCCTGGCCATGATCCGCCAATCGCGTGCCAGACAATTCCACCATCACAAATAGTTGCAACATATTGCCAGGTTGGCTAGGCTGGCGATGCGGAATAAAAATGCGGATTTCCGCCCTTCCGCCAAAGATACAAGTCGCAAATTACTGCATCCGATAGCGGGCGCTGTCCGATGCCGTGCTTTGGGGGGGCTTGGTCGATGGATCGCAAGCAGGCTGTTGTTTTCGGTGGCGGTGCACTGGCGCTGATTGTCGGGATAACGCTTGTCGCGCGCAGTGGGGAAACACCCGCCACGCCCCGGGAAGCGCCGGTCCCATCCGCCACCGTCGCGACCGCCAAAGCCCCTGCCCCGACGGTTCCGTCCAACAGCGGCAACGCGGTGGCACCGCCCGGACTGGATGCTGCCCGGCCGGCCGATTGCCTGATCGAACCAAGTCAGGTCGTTCGCGTGAACAGCGGTGTCGAAGGCGTGGTCCAGAATATCTATGTCGACAGGGGCGATGATGTCCGGCGTGGGCAGGTCGTCGCCCAGTTGTACACCGATGTCGAGCGTGCCGCCGCCGCCGCGGCGCAGGCCCGCGCATCCAACCCCCACGCCGAGCGTGCCGCCGCAAGTCGCGCGGCGTATCTTGCCACGGTCAGCCAGCGATCGGACCAGGTCAGCCAGTATCTGGCCCGTGATGCCGTGGACGAAGCGCGCGCCAACGCGCAATCGGCGGCGGAGGAGCGCAAGGCCGCCGCGGAAGAGCAGCGGGTTGCGCGCCTGGAATATGTCCAGGCGCAGCGCGTGATCGGACAAAAGACCGTGCGCAGCCCTGTCAATGGGATCGTGACGGAGCGACGCATGGCCCCTGGCGAATATCGTGGTGCCGACGCGACTCATATCCTGACGATCGCGCAGGTCGATCCGCTGAATGTCGAAGTGTTCGCCCCCATCGCCCAACTCGACGCGGTGCAGGTCGGCGACGAGGTTTCGATCTTTCCCGAAGCGCCGGTCGGCGGAAAGTACCGGGCGCGGATCAAGGTGATCGACCGTGTTTTCGATGCGGCCAGCGGCACATTCGGGATGCGCCTCGCGCTGCCCAACCCCGGCAACAAGCTGCCCGCCGGGCTGCGCTGCCGGCTCGAAATCGATCGCAAACCCGCAAATAATGCCGCGCGGCCGGCGTAAACGGTCCCACTCAACAACCAGACAGGAGCTTGACGGGCATGACCAGGAAGCAAGCCTATTTCGCAGGTATCGCTGCATGCGCAATCCTGCCTTCGTCCGTCGGCGCCGAAACCCTGCAACAGGCGCTGGAAAGCGCATATCGCAACAACCCGACCATATCGGCCCAGCGCGCGGGCATCCGCGTCGCCGAAGAGGATGTGCCATTGGCGCGCGCCGCCGGGATGCCCACGATCGATGGCAGCGCCACCTATCAGGAGAATGTCCTTACGGGCAAACCGGCGCCGGGCGGATTCTTCTCGAACCCGGATCGCCAGTTTGTCGGCCAGCTCAACGCCAATGTTCCGCTTCTGGATTTCGGCGGTGTGCGCGGCAGCATGAGCGCGGCCAAGGCGCGGGTGGAGGCGAGCCATTTTGGCCTGATCAAGACCGAGGCGGACCTGTTTTCCGCCGTCGTGGGGGCCTATATGGATGTGGTGCGCGATGAGGCGGTCGTCGGTCTTAACCGCAACAATGTCGAGGTGATGCGCTACACCGTCAAGGAAGCGGTCGATCGCCGCCGCGCCGGCAGCCGGGGTCCGACCGACGTGGCGCAGGCCGAAGCCCGGCTGGCGCTGGCGGAAAGCCAGATGGAAACGGCCGGAGCGCGGCTCATTTCGAGCAAGGAGCAATATATAAGGCTGGTTGGCCATGCCGCCGAAAATCTGGAACTGCCGCCGCCATTGCCGCAGATGCCGGCTTCATCCACGCAGGCTGTGGAAACGGCGCTGGCCAACAATCCTGAAATAGCATCCGCGCGCGCGCAGCGCACCGCCGCCGGTTTCGACATCGATGTCGCCCGATCGCAGGCCTATCCCAAATTCAGTGCGATCGGCGGGATCAGCCAATATGATTATCTGGGGTCGCTGGCCCAAGGCACGGGGCCCCGCAACGGTGATCGCGGCACCACCGCCTTTGTCGGCGTGACGCTGAAAATGCCCATCCTGGACGGCGGCCGCAGCGGTGCGCAGACACGCCAGGCCCTCGCCAAGCAGGATGTTGCCGACAAGCAGGCGCTGGACGCCGAAGGCAAGGTCATTGCCGAAGCCCGCTCCGCCTTTGCCACATGGCAGGCCGCGACCCATGTGACCGACACCGCCCAGCGCGGCGTTGCCGCCAATCAGCAGGTGCTGGCGGGGATGCGCGCGGAAGTGGGCGCCGGGCTGCGCCCGCTGCTCGATCAGCTCAATGCCGAACAGGAACTGCTGAACGCCCAGGTCACGATGCTCACCGCGCGGCGCGATGCCTATGTCGCGGGCTTCGCGCTACTCGCCGTGATGGGCAGGGCGGACGCGGCGGACCTCAATTTCGACAAGACCATGCTCTATCAGCCGACCGTGAAGACGGATTGAGCGGGCAGCATCCACCCGTCGCCTGCGCCGACCCGCCTCCGTCTTAATCGCCGCCGCCAAAGGCCATGGTTTTGCGGAGCCGCTCCTCGGCCAGTTCCGTCTGCCGCCGGTCGGCCGCGTGGCGTTTCTCGGCATGGCGCTGCGCCAGCCGGCGCAGCATGTTCGCCTTGCCATCGAACAGCGGCCAGTTCCTGGCGGAAGAACCGACGATCCGGGCGGCGCGCGGCGCGAAGTCCCTATATAGCTGGTCGTCCAGCGCCGTGATCGCAATGGTGCTGCCGGGATCTCCCTGCCGCCCGGCACGGCCGAACAGCTGGCGATCGATCCGCGCGGTATCGTGAAAACCGGTGAGGATGACATGCAATCCGCCATGGGCTTTGGCCGTCGGGTTCAGCAGAATGTCGGTGCCGCGTCCGGCCATGTTGGTCGCGACCGTGACGGCCCCCGGCTCCCCCGCCTTCGCGATGATCTCCGCCTCCTCCTCGTCCTGCCGCGCGTTCAGCACCCGGTGCGCTATGCCCGCATGCGTGAGCGCCTGCGAGACGGCGTCGGAATCCGCGACGGAGCGCGTGCCGATCAGCACCGGACGCGCGCCTTCCTGCGCGTGCATCCGGGCGACTTCAGCGGCAACCATTGCCCATTTTTCCTGCGCCGACCGCACCATCGCATGACCGCGATCGCTGCGAAGATCGGGGCGGTTGCGCGGGATCACCACGACCTTCAGCGCATAATCGGCCCATAGTTCATCCGCCACTTCACCGGCGGTTCCGGTCATGCCGCTCAGCCGGCGATAGCGGCGGAAAAAGCGCTGATAGGTGATCCGCGCCATGGTGTTGCGGACGCCGGAAATATCCACCGCCTCCTTGGTCTCCACCAGTTGATGCAGCCCGCCTTCCCACGATCGGTCCGCCATCACACGGCCGGTGGATTCGTCGACGATCTGAACCTTGCCATCCGTTACGATATAGTCCCGATCGCGCAGGAACAGGCGTGTGGCGGAAATCGCCCGCATCGCCAGTTCCTCGCGCGCCAGCCGGATACGCCATTGGGTGTGCGGCAGACCCTGGGACAGTTCAGCAACTCTGTCCTTGCCATGCGCGGTCAGGTGGACCGAGCGCGTCGCTTCGGTCAAAATATAGTCGCGGCCTTCCTCCAGCATGGCGGCCAGTTCCAGTGCGGCGAGATAGACGCCATCGGCGTCGCCGGGCAATTCGGCCGAAAGGATCAGCGGCGTGCGCGCCTCGTCGATGAAAATCGAATCCGCCTCGTCGACGATTGCGAAATGCAGCCCGCGCATCAACAGCGGCTGCGTACCGTGACCGAACAGCTCTGCGATCAGGCGCCGCCCCTGCCCCCGCCTCTTTCCCAGCGCCGTCTGGTCGCGCAGATAGTCGAAGGTCATTTCCTTGTTCGTGCCATAGACGATATCGCATCCATAGGCGGCGCGGCGCTCAGGATTTTCCTGGCCGTTGACGATCAGGCCGCAGCGCAGGCCGAACCGTTCGATCACCGGGCGCAGGCCGTTGCAGTCCCGTTCGGCCAGATAGTCGTTCACGGTAAAGACATGGACCGGCATACCGGCCATCGCCGCGGTGATCGCGGGCAGCAAAGCGGTGATCGTCTTGCCCTCGCCGGTGGCCATTTCGGCCAGCCCGCCATCCAGCATCACCAGCCCGGCCATCAGTTGGACGGGGAAATGGCGCAGGCCCAGTTCCCGCCCGCTCACTTCGCGAATGAGGGCAAAGGCTTCGTCAACGGCCGCTTCGCCCAGCCGATCGCACATCAACCGTTCGCGCATCTCCATGCAGGCGGCATCGAGCGCCTGATCGGACAGGTCGGCAAACGCCGCGGACCGCAGGGCAATCCGCTGCGCGCGATCGAGCAGGCCTGCCCTGTCCCGCTGAACGGCCAGCATGAAGCGTCCCAGCAGGAGGTCGAGCGGCCGGTCCCACTTCCATGATGGCGCCGGCCCACGCTCGGCATAGGGCGCGATGACGGGGCGGGCATCGCTTCGCGCCTCATGCCAGAAATGGCGCGCCTTTTCGCGCAGCTTGTCATTGAACGCGGCCCAGCGCGAAAGCGTCGCCTCAACCATTGAATTGCGTCAGGAACAGCTGGCGCAGCCGGCGCATGAACTGCCAGCCGACCGGTTCCCAGCCCAGTTGCAAGCGGACATGAACGCGGGTGCCAAAGCGCGCATCGCGCAGTTGCCGCGGCAGGGAGACATCGAACAGGAACACGCGGCTGAGCGCGGTCAGCCCTTTCTCATCCCCCGGATCGGTGGGGATGCTTCCGCCATAGGTGGTGGACAGCGCCTCGCTCGGCAGTTCGAAGGTGCCGCCCGGTATCGCGCGGGCAATGTGCCCGTCCCAGCTGCGCCCCGGTGTGGACGCCAGCCAGAAACGCAACCCCCGCAGCCGCGCCCGCACAAGCTCGATGTCGTCCTGCGGCACGACCACCCGCGCCACCGCCGCATAGCCGGGCGTCACATAGCCCAGAAGCGTACCCTTTTGCACGTAGCGGCCGGGCAAATCCTGCGCCGGTGCCTGGGTGAGCATGAATGTGCCATCGGTGCCGGCTGTCAGGCCCAGATCCCCCAGCCGCTGTTCCTGAACGGCCAGCCTGCGGGAATATTCCCGCCATGCATCCTGGCTGATCTGCCGCTTGACCAGATCACCCGCCAGTTCGGCATCGGCTTCCACCTCAAGCTCACGCAAGCGCCAGCGAATCTGCTCGACTTCGGCCTCCAGCACCGGGTTTTCCGCCTGCATCAGCAGCGTCCCCCTTTTCACCTGCGCGCCGTCGGATGCCGCCAGCCGGGTGATGACGCCATCGGCGCCAGCGCGAACATGCGCCTCCTCCGGCAGCCAGACGATCCCCTGGGCATTGACGTGCAATGGCAGCGGAACAGCAAACAGCGCCAGCATGAGCGCGCCAACCATGCCGAGCGTGATCCGCATCGCCCGTTTCCGGTTGCCATGCAGTTGCGGGCTGGACACCACATGGGCAAACATCTTCCAGACCGGAAGGCCCAGCCCACTCCACAATGACCAGAGCGCGATCAACACCCCGACCACAAAATATTTCTGGGCGACGAACAGCGCGATGGCGATCAGCATCGTCATACGGGCGATCAGCGCGGCGGGGGCAAAGAAGAGGAACCATCTTTTCTCCCCCGGCGTGGCGTCGAACGGCAGCCCGCCGGGGGTGCGGAATATATATTTGTCGACCAGATGCGCCCAGAACCTGTTTGCGCGACTGCCAAGATTGGGAATCTCTATGAGGTCGGCCAAGATGTAATAGCCGTCGAACCGCAGAAACGGATTGCCGTTGACCAGCACGGTCGACACCCCGGCAATCAGCATGACGTTGAAGGCGATGGCCCGCGCCAGTCCCGGCTCCATCAGCACCCACGCAAAGGTTGCGAGCGCGGCGACAAACACTTCCGTAATCATGCCAGCCGCGCCGACCAGCGCACGCTGCCATTTGCTCGCAAGGATGCTGACATGCGAAGCATCGACATAGGGAACAGGCACGAGGATGAGCAGCATCACGCCCATTTCCCGCACTTCCCGGCCGAAATTCTTGGCCGCAAACCCGTGCCCCAGTTCATGGATGCATTTGACCAGCGGATAGATGAGGGCGATGAGCAGCAGATTGTCCGCCGCCAGCACCCGGTCCGCCAGATTGCCCGTCATCTCGTTCCAGTGGGCGCCGACCAGGAGCAGTGCGGGAACAACCACACTCAGCCACAGAAACAGGCCCGCGACGCTGAACAGGGGCGCGACCACATTCATATGGCGGGTCAGGAAACGGTCCGGATCGACAAGATTGAGCCGCACGGACATCGGGCTTTTGAGATTTTGCAGCCAGCGCTGGCGCCGCTCCTTCTTGAGCCGCTGATAGGCTTCGCCGGTGTCGGGCAATGTATCGCTCGCGAGCAGGTCCGCCGCATGTAGCTGTCCCAGCGCGGCAATGACGTCATCCTGACTGGGCGCATCTTCGCCCAGGCGCTCCACCAGCAATTCCCACAGCGCCTCGACCGTCGTCGATCCGTCCAGTCGGCCCGCCAGTTCATAGGCGCCCTTGGGGAAGCGGTGCGCCTTGCCAGATGCACCGTCGTCTATCACATACCAGACCTGCCCGCGATAACGATGCCTGCGCACCCGCACATGCCCCTTGAGCCGGGGGCGGAGCCGCGCGACCTGAAACCATGACGAACTGTGGAACGGATTAGCCATGATGCGCTCAGGGGATCCACTTCCAGAAGAACAGCTGGAGCCAGTTGCGCAGTCCGCGTGTCCATATCCACAGGTTCGATCGGCGGTCGATCGTCACCTTGGCAATGCCTTCCATGCCTGGACGCAGCGTCTTTGGCGCGTCGCTGTCCAGTTCGGCCTCGACCCGAAACGTGTTCTTCCCTTCCTGCGTCCCGGTTACGGATGAGATGCGGGTGACGACGAATGGCACGGTCCCCCCGGCAAGACCCGTGGGAGCAAAGCGTCCCTTCTGTCCCGGCCGCACATAGGTGATATCCGCTTCCTCGACATGAAGGACGACGCGAAAATCGTCGAGCGGCGCTACTTCGAACAATATCTCGCCCTCCTTGACCGGCGTGCCGACGAGTTGACTGACATCACCCGAAACCAGAACGCCTGATAGCGGCGCGAGAATATTGGTCCGTGCGAGCTTATATTCGATGAGGCGGAGCTGCGCTTGCGCCTGGCGCAGCTTGGCCCCGTCCAGATTCATGTTCGATCGCTCGTGCTTGGCGAGCGATTGCCGATATTCCCGGTCGAGCTGCTGCACTTCGCTTACCGAACGGGCATGGTCCAGCAGCAGGTCGCGATCGTCGAGCGTGGCAAGCAACTGGCCCTGCTTTACGACATCGCCCGCGCGGGCATGGGATTGAGCGATGAAACCGGAGAAGGGCACCGCCGCAGCGCGTTGCACCCGGCCCTCCAGCGCGGCATCGGCGCTGACACGGAACTGCGCGAGCGGCACGAGCAGGATCAGCAGCAACAGGAGAGCGGCAACGCCAAGCGCCTTGGCAAGCGGACGGCGGGGGCCGAACAATGCGCGCGCGCCGTCCATCATGTGCCGACGCGCGCGACCACCGAACCAGCGTTCCTCACGCAGTTTGAACGCCAGCAATTGCGCTGTCAGGCTCGCCACGCCCTGGGCGAACAGCAGATCGCGCGCAGCGAAAGTAACGCCTTCCGCATCGCGCTCCAGCGTAATGACCCCCACCGGCAGCCCGCGATCCAGCACCGGCACGGACGCGACCGCCGTCAACCCCCCGCCCGCAGCCAGACGGGCCTGTTGAAGCGTGATGAGGCGGTTGCCATCGGACGGCGGGACGCTGAGCGTTACGCCCTGATCCAGCGCCTCGTCCATCGCCGCCTCGATCGCTTCGGCGGTATCGGATTTCTTGCGAAACCATGCACCATGGGACATCGCGGCGAGAGACACCTTATCCTTGTAAACCTTGCCAAAGCTCACGCGCGAACATTCGAGCGCGACCGCCAGAGCATTGCACAGGCCGACCGCGGATTCATCGAAGCTTTCATGCTCCTCAATCGCCGCCAGCACATCCAGCGCAGCAATGGATGCGGCGTTTCTATCGGCCTGTTCGTTCGCCTGATGCTGCCATACGATAGACAGGATCCAGCCTACGCCCCAATGGAGTTCGCGCAATATCGGCTGCAACCGCTCCGCCGTTGCCCCTGTAATGACGAGCACGACCGCGCCATAGGTCCGCCCGGCGGCCGCGATGGGATAGGCGATGCCGGTCTGGGCGGGATGATCCGGGTCGTTTTCAACGACTGCCTGGCCACTGGCCAGCGTCTGTTCAGCCACTTTGCGCAGATGCGGGATATCCTGCGGCCCGGCGGGCCAGGAGGCCGCCGGCGCGAAGCTGTTCTCCTCCCCTTCCAGCACGACGAGCCCGGCGACGGCCCCAGGCGTGCGCGCGCATTGCAAATCCAGCCAGGCTCGGCAAAAGGACCCGGCATCGCGCGCGCTGGCCATCGATGCCCACAGCCGGGCATCGTCGGACGGTTCGGGTGTGGCAGGCATGGCTCTCAAATTATCATCACCCCCCAAACGCTTGCCCGCCTCATCCGGGGCTTCCCCAACCGTCAACCCGCCACGCGGGCACCGCGACCATGGACGCAAAAGCGCGTCCGGTCGCCATTTCCGCCGACGTCGTCCTCAGGCAAGTTTGCCGTATCGCGTTTCATAGTCGCGCACGAGTTGCGCCAACGCCTCGCTCAGCCGTTTCGCGGCAAAGGGGCTGAGGATGATCCGGTGCTGCAAATCCACTTCCAGTTCAGCGGGCGTAGCGCTGGGCTGGTCCCAATTCTGGTTCACGCCGAAATTGAGCACCACCTCCTCACGGGTGCTGGTGGCGTTGCACATATTGCAATAGCTGCTCTTGAGATTGGCACTGTTGAACCGAAGCGTCTGCTGGCGCGGCGCGGCCTGTCCCTTGGGCGTCGCGGTCTTTTCATTCATGTGCTTGTCTCCAGTTCGCCCGAAGGCCCTTCACCGGCGGGCGCGGCGGCCTTGCGGCGCTTGTCGCCCGACTTTTCTCTCGGCCGATTGAGGCCGGGAATGAGAATGGGGATGAAATCACCACCAGTCGTGCAGTCACGGTCATCGCCATTGTCGAGCAGGAAGCGCGACAGCCATGTCGAGCATTGATCATCGCCGCCGGTCATCGCGGCCATCATGCCTTGAACGGCAGGTCGCGCGCCCATGTTGATTTTCGGCGGCACGGCGGCGGCTTTCGCGACACCTGCTGCCGTGCCGGATCCATCGCCCGGTGCTGAAGCCGCTGGCGCCGGCGTGACGGGCGCGGGCGTCGCGCGCGGAGCCGATGCGGGCGATGGCGGCGTGCCGGACTCAGCCGCCGGGACCGGAGCGCCGTCGTCAGGCTGCGCCTGCTTACTGCCGTCCATGCCCTCTTCATACCAGGCCGAATCCGTCGCGTGGATATCCCGTGCCCAGCGATCCACCGCATCGTAAAAGCCATAAGTGAGCGGACCGAAATCAGCAGGAGGCACGACCTGCGATCGCCACAGCGGCGCGGGCTTGGCCGGGGTAAATTCGATGTCCGGCAGGTGGGGGTTGGCGAACGGGCGATGGTCGCGGATGTCGGCGATCAGCGAAGGCGGCGCATCGCCCCACGCCGCAAACCCCTTGTCGATGTCCAGCGCCACGCGCGTCGCGAGCCACAGGTCCGCAATGGTTTGCCGACGATCGGCATCGGCATCGCCAAAATAGCCGACCAGTTGCAGCGCCTGATCATCCTGGGTGGCGGACGGTGCGGCCGCGTTGATCGCTTCGACCCTGACTTCCAGCACTTCGCTCGACCCATAGGGAGCCGTTTCGGGCACGGTCGCGTCCAGGCTGAGTATCCAGCGTTCGCCCGCTGCGATCGGTGTATCGCTGCTGACGCTGATCCGGGCGAGACGCTTGCCGCCCTCGGCAGCCTCGGTCACGAAGCCAAGGCTCGCGCCCGCGGGGAGATCGGCCCCCGGCAACACGCCATCGACGCGCAACAGCGCGGGATCGTACATGACCGTGAATGTCATGGTCTTGACGCCGCCCTGGCTGGCGAAGCTGACTTGCAGCCCGGCACCATCGGCAAGCGGGACATCGACATGCTCGCCCGGCCCGCGCATGAAGTCGGGCAGGCTCGCGCTGCCCGCCATGGACTGGCTGAAGGTCAGGCTGGTTCGATAGGCGCCGCCGGTCAGGCCATCATTATTGCCGTCCAGCACCGAACCATCAGCGCTGATGAAAGCGCCATGGGCGATGACCAGATCATAGCTGCCATATTGCAGCGGCTTGCCATCGGCGCGGGTGAGCGCGAAGCCCAGCCCATCGGTCGCAAAGCCGAGCGTGAGCGCGACCGCATTGCCGGCACCGTCGGTCAGTTGCACCGCCCGGCTGCCCGCCAGAGCATCTAGCGGTTCGGAAACGCGCACGACCAGACCGCCATCGGCAAAGCCCGCCTGCGTCAGCCGCAGCAGCGGCGGATCATTGACGACAAGGCTGATCGGCGATGCCAAGAAACTGCCATCGTCATTGCGCAAGCGCGCGCTGACCAGGAAATTGCCATCATCGGCATATATGTGGCTGGCCGCGCTGGCGCTGCCTGCCACCGAAACGGGCGCCGTGCCATCGCCCCAGTCGATGATCCATTCGATCGGCCTGTCGTCGCCCGGATCGCTCGATCCCAGCGCAATCATATAGGTTTTGCCGGTCAATGTCGTGGTCAGGCCCGATACGCTGAGGATCGGCGCAACATCGGCCACCGCGACATTGAAGCTCTGTTCGGCCTGCGCGCCATGGGGATCGGTCACGCGGACGGTAAAGACCGCATCCGCGCCGCCATCGGCAGGCAGCCAGCTGAGCACTCCGCCGTCCGTCAGCGTTGCCCCCGCCAGTCCTGACACCAGCGAGAATATCAAATCGCCAGGCGCATCGTCGCCATCGCTTGCGACAAGCTGCAACGACAGCGCGCTGCCTTCGTTCACGCTGACCGGGCCAGGCGCCGTCAGGACCGGCGCGATATTCGTCACCTCGATAGTGAAGCCGACCTCTGCAAATGCCCCCAGCGGATCGGTTACGCGAACGATCACCGGCTGACTGCCAAGCCCGGCGGCCGTCCAGCTGAACTGGCCATCGCTCGTCACATTTGCTCCCGCCGGGCCGCTGACCAGCGAATAGGCCAACTGCGGCGCGGCATGATTGCTGTCGCTGGCGGAAAGCGTGATCGCGACATGGCCGCCCGTCTGTACCGAACGATCGGCTATCGCCGCGAACACGGGCGCGGGGTTGGACACGGTGATCGCAAAGCTGCGTTCGGCAATCAGTCCGCCGCTATCGGTCACGCGCACGGTCACAGACCGGGAGCCGGGATCGCCCGCCTGCCAGCTGAACAGGCCGCTGGCCGAAATGGTCGCACCGTCGGGACCGTTCACCAGCGAATAGGTCAGCGCTTCGGCGACATCCTCATTGTCGCTGGCCACGATCGGCAGGATTAGCAGCTTGCCGCTTTCGATCGCGATATCGCCTAGCACGGGCAGCGTCGGCGCGGTGTTGCCGATGACCGGCACGACATTCAGGGCGAAACTCCGCTGGTCGAAGGCACCATCGGGATCGGTGACGCGAACCGTGACCTGGCTGGCCCCGCTTCCTGTCGCTATCCAACGCAGTTCGCCGGCCGGCGAGAGCGTCGCGCCGGCGGGACCCGCGATCAACCTGTAGGTCAGGTCAGTCGCGACATCATCCTCATCGCTTGCGGCCAGCTGGAGCGTGAACAGCGATCCTGCATCGACGTCACGATCAGGCAGCGGGGCAAAGACAGGTGCGGCATTGCCCGGCACCACGACGGTGATGGCAAAGCTGCGCTCGGCCGTTCCGCCATCGCTGTCGGTGACGCGGACCGTGACATTCTCGATACCCGGCAGGCCGGCTGTCCAGCTGAACAGGCCCGAAGGACTGACGCTGGCGCCGGCGGGGCCGGAGATGAGTTCGTAGGTCAGAGCCGATGCGGTATCCTCGACGTCGCTGCCCAACAGATTGAGCGTGACGAAACTGCCCTGCACCGCGCTGCGATCCTGCACGATGGCAAGTTCCGGCAGGTCGTTGACGGCATTCACGGCGATGGCGACGCTGGCCGACACCGGCGCGCTCAGGCCGTCGGTGACGCTGTAGGTGAAGCTGTCTGCGCCCGCAAAGTTCGCATCCGGGCGATAGGTCCATGCGCCACCCGTCACGGTCGGCGGGATGAGCGTACCATTTGCCGGGCCGCTCAGGATCGCGACACTCAGCAGATCGCCATCGGCGTCATCATCATTGGCCAGAAGGTCGATGACGATATCCTGATCTTCATTCCCGCTGCCGCTGTCGTTGGTTGCAACCGGCGCATTGTTCGCCACCGCCTCGAACATGATATTGTCGATGGTCACGCGGCTGTCGAGATCGCCCATCGCTATGAGATCGAAGGACAGCAACGCGCCGTTGCTGCGGTCGACGCCTGCAAGCGAGACGGTCACCGTGGCGGTGCCGGCCAAAGGATCGCCGGTCACGGTCACGCCGGGGGCAAGGTAGAGCGATCCATCGGCCTGAAGGTTGAGCAGGGCGTCGGAAAGGTCCAGCCCGTCCAGATCGCCCAGCAGCGACTGGCCGGTAACCGGATCGAGCAGCGCCACTTCGAACGCATCGGGCGGCAGCGCGCTGTTCGCACCCAGCACCGCCGAACGGATCTGGAAACTGATTTCCGTCGCGCCATTGGGCAGGACGAATTTCTGGCTGAGCGAGGACAGGAAACGGCTGTCTTCGGCCAGCACGCCCAGGCCGCCGGAAACCACGCCGCCTCCAACTGGCAACCAACCCGCCGCCGCACCGAAATCGCCGTTCTGGAACGGCGCGGTCGCTGCTGTTCCCGGCGTCAGCAAGGCAAGCGGCGCAACGGCGGTGGGGGTCGAATTGCCAGTCCCGGTGAGCGTGACAGTGCGCACCGCCCCCACCACCGGCGCTGCGACCGGTACGACCGGCAGATCGGCCAGGCCCGGCAAGCGCCGCTCGCCCAGGCCCAGCGATTCATTCATCACTCGGCCGACAGTCGTGGTCGGCAGTTCCGACAGGCCAAGTTCATGGCCCATTTCGTGGATCAGCACGGTGAGCAGATCGTACCGCCCCGCCGCCGCGCTGCCGTCTATGGCGATCATCCGGCTGCCCGACGTCAGGAACTCGCTCGCCCCGTTCGGCGTGCTATCGACGAACCAGCCGCGTCCGGCACCGTCCGCATCGATCGCGATGACATGGCCTGAATGAACCGCCAGCGCCGCATCCTGATGATCGGTCACGGTAAATTCCAGATCGGCCAGTTTCTGCGCGTCGGCATCGCTGATCCCCGCCGCCATCCAGGCGAGCCGCGCGTCATCGACCAGGCCGACAAGCTGTTCCAGCGTGACGGCCGGCGCGGCGGGCGTGATCGCGACGCCTTCGGCCGCGACCTGCGGCGATCCGGGCATGACGCCATTCATCGCCGCGACCGTCGTGAAGCGGAGGTCGTCGAGCAGATATATCTGGCTGACCGCCGTCCCCAGATCCTTGGCCGCGTGGGTGATCGCGTCGATGAATGCCGCGTCCTCCAGATCCTGTTTGTCCTCCGCCGTCGGCGCCATATTTTCATGGGTGATCGTGATCGTCGCCGAGCGGCCCTTATATTCATCGGGAACGATGACCGAGAATTCGCTGGACGTGAACATCCCGGTGCCCAGATCGACCTGCCGCGCGCCTGCCTCCTGATTGGCGACCAGCGCATCGATTGTCGGCAGTCCGGCACCTTCGAAACGGACGCGAATTTTCGCGCCGGGCTGCAACATATAGGGCTTGTACACCTTGAAGGTCAGATAGGGCTGATCCTTGGGCACATAGACGAAATTGTGGGTGATGGAATCGAGGCCCGGCAGGATCCGTCGCGTCTCCATCTTGATCGCTTCCCAGATGTCGCCATCGGGCAGGAAGGAATCGATGATCTTGGTGAGGGCGGCGCTGGCCCCCATGATCAGCGAATAATTGTCCTGATTGGGGAACAGCTTGTCGAAGCCGTTTTCGATCGCATTGGAAACATAGGCCTTCAGGCGATTGAGGCCAGCTTCGTCCTTGGTATCGGCACCCAGGGACATGGTGACGCCGGTGCTTTCGACGAGCGTGTTGAGGCCGTCGTTGAGCGCTTCTGTCGCCATGCCAGCGGCCTTGAACACCTTGTTGGTCGCTTTGAAATATTTGTTGACCATGTCGATTTTCTTGCCGGGATCGAAACCGGCCCAGCCCACGACCTTTGCTGCCAGCTTCGCCTCAATAAAGTTCAGGGTCGGCAGCTTGAAATTGCCGATCGTGATCTGGTTGGCCAGGCTGACCTGGCTGTCGAAAAAGTCCTCCCAAATCTTGACCAGCACCTTCTTGACCAGCGCCTGGGGATTGGTGTTGACCATGAACAGCGCGGCGACATCGATCTTGCCGATGGCATCGGCATCGGGCAGGCCGAGCAGATCGAGCTTGAACCCCTCCCCGCCATGAAATGCGAAGCCTGGAATTTCGTATGAAATCGGGAAGCGGCCCGCATCGTCAGCCAGTTCGCCGGTCGCAATGCGCTCCAGATGGACGTTGAGCGATTCGCGCGTGCCCTGTTCGAAATTGCCGTTGAAGATGCTCTGGACGGCGGAGCCGCCGGGATTGGGCGCTTCGCTATTGTCGGTGGTGACATCGACCTCGCCGCCGCTGATGATCGGCCGGAAATCCGCCCCGCCGCCGACGGCCGAATAGAACCAGCCGGTGCCGACGCCGTCGGTGATGTTGAAGTGCGTCGTGGACGTCGTGTTGCCGGTGACCATCTGGTTCGCCGCACCGATGCGCACCGACATGCTGGGGCTGGTCACCTTGCCCGGATCGACAAAATACCATGGCTCCATATTCCATTGATCGAGCGAGGGTACGCCGAACACCTTGGGCCGGATGCCATCGTCGGTGATGCGCCGATAGATATCCAGTCCCTGGAATTTGGTCATGTTGGTGTCGATCGTGCCGGCATACCATTGCCACACGCGGCTGTGCGGGCCGCCTGCGCCCAATCCGGCGAAATCGTCCAGATTGAACCCGGATACCCCCGGCACCACGCCGCCCAGATATCGCGAAATATCCGTCGGGCCGATATCGCGCCCGTTGGGCGTGGCCGTCGTGAAGGTCTGCGACGCCGCATCCTGGTAATAATTGTCGCTGAAACTGACGTTCGACCACAATTTGACGTCGGGATCGAGGAAATCGCCGAACTTCACCGGATCCAGCTGCACGCCCAGCGTCTGCGCCAGGTCCTGGAATTTCTGAATGCGGAACGCCATCTTGGCGGCACCGGCCGCTTCGACCATGCCCTTGCCGACGCCGCCCAGGATCGCCCCCGTCGCCACCAGCGAAAGGCCGCCTGAACCGACGGCCGATCCGACGGCGCCCACAGCCGTGGCGACCGAACGCACGGCGAGCGCCAGCGACTTGAAACTGCTATAGGCCTTCGCGATGTTCAGCAGCGTGTTGACGGGAATATCCAGCGAATCCTGGACGAAATCATGCGGGTCCAGCGTCGTCATGTGGATGCCGCTGGTGACCCGGCCATAATAGCCAAGGCGCTGGATAATCTCGCTGTTGACCACCGTGCCGCGTGAATGGCCGATGAAATGCAGTGGCGAGCTGAGCAGCGTATTGCTCGATTCCGCGTCCAGATCCATGAGCGCGGCAAACAGGGCGTCGGCGGCAGCTTCGGAGAAGCCCGCTTCGGCATGGGCGGATTCGCGAACCCAGTCCGAAATCAGCACGACAGGCTTGCCGGCATAGGCTGCCAGCATATCGCCAGTGACAACCCTGGTCGGGTTGCTCATGTCCACCCAGGTGCCCTCGTTCTTGTCATAGAGCAGGACGATGCCGCCCCCGCCCAGACGCGAGATCATCTCTCCCATTTCCTGGAAAGCCGCAGGCTGGTGGAAGGAATCATTGTCGGTCCAGATGCCGTCCAATTGGAATCCGTGGGTCAGTACGGTCACGCCGTTGAATGTGCCGGCCGGCACCTGATCGGGCAGGACGGTGAACTGCCGGAAATCGCGAATGCCGAATTCGGTTGAGCGGACCCCCCAGAAATAGGTCTGGCCGCCGGTCAGGACCCGCGCGAATTCGGGATCGAACGTCAGTTCGAACTTGCCTGGCGGCAGTTCCCCATCCGGCACGACTTCGCCCGTCGCCAGAACCCGCCATTTGCCCGCTTCCAAGTTCAGCTTGGTGAAGATGCGGCTGGGATGCTTGTCGGAACCCTGCCAGTCGGGCTGTTGCAGCAAACCTCTTTCGCGGATCGGATCGTCCGGCCACAACCCGTCGCCGGGCGCCAGCGTGCTGAGATAGAAGCTGGTCTTCATCACCGATCCGGCGGGCATCAGCGTCGGATCGAACTCCCATTTGAAGGTCAGCGGTGGCGGGTTGTCGCCGTGAAGGTCCAGTTCGGTGGTAGGGGTGAGCAGATTGAGCGCCTGGACCGCATTGAGCGCCAGTCCGCGCCCGTGTCGGGTGAC
This sequence comes from Sphingobium anseongense, assembly GCF_037725245.1. Lineage (NCBI taxonomy): Bacteria > Pseudomonadati > Pseudomonadota > Alphaproteobacteria > Sphingomonadales > Sphingobiaceae > Sphingobium > Sphingobium anseongense. The sequence goes on from NZ_JBBJUL010000002.1 coordinate 42,356, forward strand.
GTCGACGGCGCCCTGACCGGCGGATTCATTATAGATGTCGAACGGATAGTTGGGATTATCGATCGCCTTGTCCTGAAACTCGACAAGCAGCTTGTCGAAATCGCTGCGCTTGGCGATTTCACGAACCTTGTTGATGTCCATGACGACGATGTTACCGGCGCCCCGGTAATTCGCGTAAAGCTTGGTGCCGGAGCTATCGACACGCAATTCCTCCAGGAACGCGAACGGAACCGGCGTCGTCGCCCCGACGAGCCGACGGTTCGGCCCGAAGGGATCCTTGATCACGAGAATCTTGGAGCCGACCCGGTAAAATTCATCGACCAGTTGCGAATAGTCCATGTCGCGATACCAATAGAGTGTCGGCAGACCCCAATCGGCGACGAACATATATTCCAGGTCGGGCGTGACCGCGATGCCGGACGCATTATGGACGTTGAGATCCGGCACCCGGCCGATCGAAAAGCGGCCGTCATCGGTGCTGCGCTTCTTGTCGACGCTGATGACCAGCCCGCCGATGGTGAACGGTTGTTCGAACACGCCGATTTCCTGACCCATGGTCAGGGTCGCGATCTGGGTAACGACGTGCGTTCCCGCAGGCGTGCGCTCCAGCAGCTTTGCGCCACGATTGCGGTCCCCGCGGGCCACGAACACCATCTTGTTGGGATCGACCGTCGGCTGGATATCGAACACCTCGATGCCCGCCGCCACCTTGTCCACGACCGTGCGCCATCCATGGATATTGGCCTGATCCTCGGCCGGACGCTGCTCTTCATCGACGTTGACGACCATGATCAGGCCGGCATCGCTGTTCTGATTGTTGATCCAGGGGCGCTGGCCGAACATTTCGGATACCGGCAGGCCGACATAGAGGCGGGTGCCATCGGCGTTCAATGCCATGCTGGTGATATGGCCGAACTGTTCGCCCTTGCTGGTAATTTCCATGTTCAGCGTATGCTGCGGGTCGGCGACGACCTTCAGGTAATTGTCCCGGCCCGGATCGATGTTGATGACATAGACCTTGCCCAGACCGGCAGCGTAGAGATAGCCGTTTTCCGTATCGACCGCGAGCGCCGTGACCACGCCGCCCTCGACCTTGATGAAATCATTGTCGCCGTTGGGATTGAGGTCATATTGGCGCAGCGTCAGCGTATCGATGACGGCAATGCCCTTTTCGGTCGCAACAAAGGCAGCGCCCAGGTCGCCGGTCACGACGATTTCCCTGACCGGCGCGCCCAGATCGATACGGGCGATCAGCTGGTCGGTAGGCTGTGCGGTTTCGAACGACAGCTTGCGATCGATGATCTGCACGCCCTTCGCATCGCCGACAAACGCATATCCCGCCTTGTTGTCGATCTTGACGACCGCGCTTTCGACCAGCTCGGTGAAGTCATTGGGTTCGCCACTCGCCGACCCGAACGATCCGACAGCCGGGCGCACGATCGTGATATCGCTGGCCCCCAGCAGAACGGTGGGGGGCGCGGTGAAGCTGAGCCGCTGTGTCCCGCCAACCTCTCCCGTTATCACCGCGTCGGATATGACCACGCGCTTGGATCCGTGGGTCAGGACGACGCGGACATTCTCTTTCTTGGCGCTGATCGACCCGGCTTCGCCGTCGATGAAGTCAAGGCCCGTTATCGTGACGGCGGTGCTGCCGTCATTGGCGACCAGGGTTGCGACATTGGACACCACAGGCCCCTTGTCGGACTGGAAGGCCTGCGGCGGGAAACTGGCAAGGATCGTCTTGCCGTCATTGAGTTCCGCCTGCGTGAATTCAGGTGACAAGTCGATCCGGCGGACCGCCGCCTGATCTTTCGCCAGATCGGCGTAAATCTGGATTTCCTTGAGCTGCGCGAACAGCGGCAGCGCAATGGATCCAAGCGCGGCCCCAGCCAGGCCCAGCGCCACCGTTGCGCCTGCCAGGCCGCCCACCGCGGCAATGCCGATCGCCGGCGCGAACACCAGCGCATTGAGCGCGGTGAAGCCGACATTCAGCCGCAGGATCGGCAGGGGCTTTGCCGCGCCCGCGACCAGCACCGCGCCGCGCCTGCTCAGGCCGGGGAACGGCGGCGACTTGGCCCGTGCCATGCCGTCCGCATCGATCACCCCGGAATCGATGACCGTCCAGACCGGAATGGTTTCGCCATTGGGTCCCAGCGGCAAATCAACGCTGGCGAAGAACCAGACCTGATCGCCCGGATTGCCCGCTACCGGCACCGCGATCTGGACCGTATCGTTGAATTCCGCGCCGTCGACCTGGAGGTCGAATGCGCTGAGGAAGTGGAACGCATCGGTCGCCGGCATGACGATGGGCAGTTCAGCCTCCGTCAGCGTATCGATCGTGACCGTTGCATTGCCGCTCAGCGCGCCCGGTCCAAAGGCGATCTGGACGCCATCGGCATTCTGCACGATCGCGCCCTCAGCGCCATTGACCGCAACATCATCGCCTATGACCGGCGGGGCGACGGTTACCATCACCCGGTCTTCACTGAACCCGTTGATCACAGTGACAAAGGTCGACCCGGCGCCGACCCCGCGCATCAGGCCGGTTTCATCCACGGTCACGATCGCGCTGTCGGCGGACACATAGACGGTCCCTGCCGCCGCGCCGTTGGCGAAGGTTTCCTCCGTCACATCAAGGCTGGTGATAATGGCGCGCGAACCGCCGTTGGGCAGCAGGGTCACGCTGTCGGGATAGGCGTTGATCCCGTAAATCTGCGTCATCAACTCGCGCACGCTGTCGGGATCGCCGACCGTCAGCGACGTAGCCGCAGCGATATTGCCGCGCGACACCTTGAGATAAGTCGCCCCCTGAGCCAGAGCCAATAATGTCCCGTCCGCGCCCAAGCGGACGATATCGGGATGGCCGACGCTCGCCGTCACATAGGAATAGGGCAGCGCAACATCGGCCTGATCGGCAAACTGACCGACAAGCGCCACGCCGCCGCTTTCGCCCGGTGCGGCAAAAGCGGGCTGGCGCAGTGCGAAATTCAAGGACAACAAGGCGGCGTCGGAGACGCTGATGTCGATCACGCCTTCGGCCGAACTGCCAAAGCCGTCATCGGCCGAAAAGCGGATCGACGCCGCGCCCGAATATCCAGCTGTCGGCGTGAACAGAACGCCAAGCCCGTCGGCGGCAAGGGCGGCCGCTCCGCCAGTCGCCCCGACGATACGGAAATAGAGACGGTCGCCATCCGGGTCGGTCGCAAGCTTGGTCAGATCAACATAACGCTGCAAGTCGACATGGGTTTTTTCCAGCGAAATCGTGGCGGCGATCGCCGGCGACTGGTTTGCACGGAAACCATAGTTGGCAGCGACGATCTGATTGTCGATCGCGTCCGTCGCGCCATCGCCGCTGACATCCGATCCGGCAAGGGCGGCGACCACGGCGGCGCTGTCCAAGCCATCGACCTTCGCATCGCCGTTGATATCGCCCGCGACGCGCATCTCGAAGGAATAGGCTCCGCTGCCCGAAATCCGCAATTCATGCAGGCCCGATGTGGATAGCGCGAACAGGGTCACAAGCTTGCCGCCCGCCCGGGCGCTCGCCAGAGGGGTGAGCCCTGCGATCTGGGGCGTTACCGTGCCTGTGGTCTCTACCCTCAGGATGACGAACGGGTTGGGCAGCCCCTCCAATTCGCTCTCGCGCAGCGTGAACGCAAAACTTTCCGCGCCGCCCGCACCCAGATTGCCCGAGACGGTCTGGCCGGTGAACGTCGCCGGGGTCGCCAGATCCGCGACGATCGCTTCCGTCACCACGGTGCCGTCGCCATTATGGACGATCCGTTTGCCCGCGCCCGATGAAGGCACTTCAAGCGCCAGCCGACCATCGACATAGCCATAGCGGATGCCCGCCCCGGTCACGAGATCGCGCAATGCGGTCAGCCGGTTGTCCTCGTCCCAGCTATAGATGCTGGCCTTGCCCGATGCATCGGTGACCTGGGTAACATTGCCGCGCGCGTCATGCAGGAAGCGCAGCGCATCGCCGCCCAGCGCGGTGACGCCGCTGTCGCCGATCAGCAGCTTGCCCGCTGACTTTTGAATTTCAACGGTGCCGCGCTGGCTGTCGAGAATGGAAATCGTGCCGTCAGGCGCACGCAGGGCATAGTCCCGGTCGCCGAACACAGGCGATCCGGGATTATAGGCCGCGCCGCTATCCACATCGTAGAATTTGCCGCCAATCTTGCGAAGCTGGACATCGATAGAACTGAGTTGCCAGCCATGTGTGCCATCCGCCGTCCAGGCGGGGCGGTAGAAGGTCTGGCCGCCGATGACTTCCTCGACGGGGCTGAAGGTGAAGCCTGCCCGTTCGCCGGTGGGCAAGGTCAGGAACAGTCGCGTGCCGATTTCGAACGCGGGCAGCGCGCCGCCTGCATTGGGCTGGATCCCTACGCTGGTGACGATATCGGCGTCGATCCCCAGGAACGTCCATTTGCCCGTAATGCTGTCATAGGCCCGGACCAGATCGAACGGCACGCCGCCCAGCACGGTCGATATATCGACATGCTGCGTCGTATAGCGGGACAGCTTGTTCGCGCCCGTGCGCAACTCGATCGTGGCGCTGTCGACGCTGGTGCGACCGGAAATATCGGTGGCGGTCAACCGCAGACGATAGAAACCGTCAGCCAGGCTGCGCCCGTCCAGCGTCGCGAGCGTACCCGAAAGGTTGGCGCCGCCTTCGCCGAGCAGGGTGACATCGCCCTGTCCGTCGATCAATTGCAGCGTCCAGCCGTCGAGATTGCTGTCGTCGATCGTCCCGGTGATGGCCAGGGTCGATGTAACGATAGCGTCGTCAATGACGCCGTCGAACAGGGCGCTGGGCGCATTCTTGTCCAGCGGGTCGCGCACTTTGAGGATTTGCGTGATGGTTTTTTCACCACCATCTGCGTCCCGCGCAGTAACGGTGAAACTATATTTGCCCGGCGAACCGGCAACCACCGTTGCCCGCCCATTTGCGTCGAGCGGCACGTCCTGGCCATCGAGCAGAACGCGCAGCGATGTGATGTCGGCCAGGCTGTCCGCCACGGCGTGGATCAGCACATTTTGGCCCGGCGCCGCCGGGAAGCTGGGCGTCAGTTCCAGGCGGACGACTGGCGGCACGGGATCGATGGTGGCGCGCAGCAATATGGTTTGCCGCACCTTGGCCCGTCCGTCGTCGGCAATCAGGGTGACGGCATAATCGCCCGCCTGACCAGGACCAGGGGTCCAGACAAATTCGCCGGTAGCGGCGTCGAAACTCGCTCCTTCGGGCAAATCCTCGGCAGAGAATGTCAGGACGTCTTCGCTATCGGGGTCGCTTGCCCGCACGATGAAGCGCTTCTCCTCGCCGATCAGGAAGGCATGATAGCCCTCATCCAGCACCGGCAGACGATTGACGTTGGCCACCCGGACCATGACGTCGATGCTATCCACCGCGCCCAGCGGGTCGGTCGCGGTAAAGCGCAGAACATGATCCCCGGCCTGTCCATAGCCTGGCGTCCATTGGATCTCACCGCGCTCCGGGATGAAAAGCATGCCTTCGGGCAAGCCGTTGGGGACCTGGTAGATGATCGGGTCAGCATCGGGATCGCCCGCGATGATGCGGAACAGCATCGGCGCGCCTTCCCGCGCCAGTTGCAGGCCCATAGGCACGAACACCGGTGCCTGATTGGCATTGGCGACCGTCAGTGTGATCGTTTCGCTGCTGCTGGAATGGCCGTCGCTTACGGAGAAGGTGACACTATATTCGCCGCTGGAGTTGAGCGGCGGGGTCCAGACGAATGCGCCGGATTGAGGATCGAGCGAGGCGGTGTCCGGCGCGCCGCTCATCGTGAAGGTCAGCCGGTCATTGTCCGCGTCAGCCCCGACCAGGGTGAACGCGAGTGCGGCGCCCTCCGTCACACTTTGGTTGCCTACCGGAGCCAGTTGCGGGGCCGCATTCGTTGCGCGCACGACCACCTTGAACGATGCCGTGCCGCTCACGGGCGTAACGACGCCGCTGCCCGAATCCGTCACCGTCACTGTGGCATCATGGCTGCCGGCCTGCGCCAGCGTCGGCGTCCATTCGATCGTCGCCTTGCCGTAAACGCCGGTGGGGGTGATGGTGGCTCCGGGCAGCCCGGCGAGCGCATAGGTCAGCGCGTCCTGGTCCATGTCGGCGACATTGACGGTAACCTTCATGGTCTCGCCGATCACCGCCACGACATCGCCAATATGGCCGATTTCAGGCGCTTCGTTGGGGCTGGTCACCTTGATCGTGAAGGCATAGCCGCCGCCAAGCGGCTTGCCCGATCCGTCCCCATCATCAGTCGCGGTGACGATGACGACATGGTCCCCGCGCGCATTGGCACCGGGCGCAACGCGAATCTTGCCGGTGCCGTCGCCATTATCGACGAAGGAGATGAAATCGGGCAGCGGACGGAACGGGCTTTCGTTGCGCAGGGCCAGGACCAGCGGATTGCCGTCCGCGTCGCTCGCGCTGACGGGAATTTCGAGGACCGCATCCTTGGCAACAGTCACATTTTCGATGGGACTGACCACCGGACGACGGTTCTGGTTGAACACGCTGATGGGAACGATGATGTCCGTCGTCAGCGGAACGCCCGTCCCATCGCCGGTATCGGTCGCGCGGAAACGCACGACATGGTCGCCAGCCTGCGCATTGGTCGGCGTCCAGGTGAAATCATAGGTTTCGGGATCGAATGTCGCGCCGGGCGGGATGTCGCCGATCAACTGGACGGTTACGGTCCGCGACGTCTCGCTGGTTTCGACCGCCTCCCCGTTTTCGCCGTTGCGCAAAGCGGGTGTGTAATAGGGATTGTCGGGATCGAAGGCGAAAACGTTGAAGGCAAGCTGCTGGCCTTCGAGAATCTGCCACCCTTCAAGCTGGTCGAATATCGGTGCGGCATTGGCGTTGCCGACCGTAATCTTTGTCACGAACCGCACCAGCGTTTCGCCGTCGGTAACGAAGAAGGCGATGTCATAGACACCGTTCTGAATATAGTTGGGCGTCCAGGAAAATTCGCCGGTCGTGGGGTTCAGCGCCGCGCCAAAGGGCAGGTTTTCCGCGCCATAAGACAGTTCGCGGTCGCTGCGCGAACTGGCGTTGATCCGAAAATTGACGAGATCGCCTTCGCGTGCGATCCTGTCGGCGACAGGCACCACCTGTGGCGGCTCGTTTCGTTCGGCAACGAACAGGGTGACAACCACCTCGTCACGGGACAGGCCATCGGTGACGAAGAAGCGGACATCATATGTCCCCGCCGATTCATAGCCAGGCAACCAGGAGAAGGCCCGCGTTGCCGGATCGAAGGTGGCTCCGGCGGGCAGCCCGTCCGCCCAATAGGTCAGCGGCTGCGATTCAGGATCGACCGCGACCAGCTCGAATTCGAACAACTGCCCTTCACCGCTCGACACGGCGGAGAGCGACGATGTGAATTCCGGCGCGCGATTGCCCCCGGCGATCGCCAGCACGAAACGCTGGAGCGAAACGGCGCCGCGAGCGTCGAACGCCTCGATCACCACCGGGGTGATCGAGGCCGTACCGGCAGGCGGCGTCCATTGCAGCAGGCCGGTCGTCGCGTCGATCGTCATGCCCGCAGGCGCAGTGAGCAATCCGAAGGATACCGCCTGCCCTTCGGCATCGTTCGCCACGACTTGATAGCGCAGCGGCGTTCCCACGGTCGCCGATTGCGGCGGCACACTGACGAAGGACGGCGCGGTGTTGGGGACGGCATTCGCAACGATGCCGGTCACGAAATCAAGCCTGCGATTGGCCGATGTCGTGATTGAAACCGTCCGGCCGGACGTGCTTTCCCCTGCCTCCAATATGCCATCAGTCGGCAGCGCACCGGACAGGTCGATCAGGAAGCGTCCGTCGTCGGTCTGGCCGGTCGCACCCACCGGAACGCCGGGGAAGCCGCCAAGCGGGTCGATCGTCAGCAAGGCGGGCAGGGTGATCGGCCCGTCGGTCTTGTTGGTAATCGTGACCTTGTAGGAAATGGTGCCCGTCTCGCGGTCCAGTCGGGTATCTTCGAACAGGATGTCGACAAGGGTCGAGATATCCTCGAACGCCGCGAACCCGGTCTGGTAATTGACGCCCATGCGCTGGCCGTTCGCCGAAGTCAGCGGAGCGCCGATGGTCAGCGTGTAATCGCCCGCCGGGATATTGCCGACGTTGAGATAAGCGGTCCGGCTGGCGGCGTCATAGGTGACGGCGCGGATCTGCTGCGCGCCCAAAGTGGCGTGACTGAGCGTGTAATATTCGGCATTTGTCACCGATCCGGCCTGGCTGGCCGATCCGGCGAACATGTCCTGATCGAATGTCACCGACAGGAAGGCCTGCGGCAGCGCGATCTGCGCGCCGGGGGACGGATTCGTGGCGACCACGATGGGCGCGGTCGCAGGCGCGATGAGGTCGACCTGGTTGCTCTGGCTGACCAGCACGCGGCCATCGCTGGTCGTGATGACGACATCTCCGCGCGACCCTCCCTTGGCCACGTCGATCCGCCGCAAAGTCGCGGTATCCACCATGGTGAGTGCGCCGCCCGGTTCCGCCAGCCCCGCATCGTCGACTGTTCCAGCGGTGTGCGTGACGAACAGCAATCCGTCGAGCCGCGTTCCCGCCTTGCCAAAGGCAAGCGAATCCGCGGGCGCATCGAACGTCAGCATGGTTTCCGCACGCGCGCGATCGGTGAAACGCACCACCTGCTTGCGGTCCGGCCATGCCACGGCCCACAATGCGCCATCATTGTCGAATGCGAGACTGCCGACACGCAGGTTTTCGTCCCTGCTCCACTGGGTGAAGCTGCCATCGTCGGGATCGAAGACCGACACGCCGCTGTTGGTCGACACATAGATTTTGCCGGTGGCGGGATGCACCGCCAGCGCAATGGTGACGCCATCGCCGAACCGGTCGAGAATAGCCCCTGTCTGTGGATCGAGCCGCAACAGCGGCCCTCCGCCCGTGGTCGCCCACAGTCCGCCGTCGCCATCGAACGCCATGTTGAAAATGGCGGTGTCCAGTTCTGCAAACGGTGTTGCCGCTTGGCCGCCCTGTCCGCTGAATTTCCAGATCGTGCCGCGATTGGCGCCGCCGGAAACCAGGAAATCGCCCTCCGGCGTCTCCACGATCGCCATCGGCCCGATTTCGGTCGTGCTGCGCGTGATGCCGGTGGCGAAGGCGCGCGCGGCAAAGGGATTGAGGACGGAATCGAATTCGCTCGGCGCGCTTAGCGGGGCCGCGGCAGGAACCAGCGCTTCGGCTTGGGTGAACAGCGCGTTGATCGAAGGTTCCGGCGTCGGAGCGGGCGGCTGACCGAAATTGGGCGCCGTCGTGTCGGGCACGGTGGGCACACCGCCCAGATTGACGCTGGACCCGTCGGAAATGGCGTTGACGCCGGGCCTGGGCACTTCGCGATTGCCCGCAATATCGGTCGCCAGTGCCAGGAATTCATAAGTTTTGCCTGCATCGCCCTCAAAGACAAGCATACCGGCCACGTCGGGCAACATCCGACGCCAGATTTTAAAATCACCCCCATTTTCAGCGGCATAAAGCGTCACATGCTTGACGCCTGAACCGCCGACATCATCCTGAACGCGCCAGTTCACTTCGAAATTCGCCGTCGTGCCCACTCTTTTGGCGGTGAGCGTGCTCGTCGGCGCGGCCGCGTCCACCATTTGACTGAGGACAATGGTATCCTCGGGCGCGAAGCCATCCATCAGCACTCGCGCGGAGGCGGAAATGCGCTCGCCAGTCGCCACATCGTCCGCAGGGACGATGGTGTAGCTGACAAAGCCCGCGCCCGTCCCGCTCGCATCATTGGGGGCCAGCAGGCCGCGGGTCGCATCCTGCAGGACTTCGCCCGTCAACGGGTCGATCGCCTGGATAAGCCAACTTGCGCTCGCCGGCTGCCGGAACAGGTCCAGCACCGCGCTGATCCGCAGGATGAACCCGCGCGTGGCGGTAAAGTCGATCTCGGCATCGAAACTGGTGCGGCCATCGGGCACGTCGATGTTGATATCGCCGATCTTGATATCGCCGAGGCGGAAGCTGCGCGGATCGAGATCGGGGTCGAGCGTGGTCACGACCTGGATTTCGTTGGTATAGCGCGCCGAGCCTGCCGCATTTTCGAAGCTGACGGTGTAAGGTAGTTCCGCCGCGCCCGGCAGCCAGCCCTGCGTGTCGAGCGTTTGCGGACCTGTGATCGATGCCAGCCGGTTGACCTGACCCTCGCTGGCGAAGAAGCGCGAGAAATCGAGCTGGGCAAATTCCTGCCCATCGACCGGCTCCGGCCCGTTGATCTGGAAATCGGCGGGCAACCCCGCGCCGCGCTGGTCGAACGGCACCCATGGCACGAAAATGCGGAACGCTTCGAAATGCGTGGGCGTGGACAGTCCCAGATCATAGTCCGCCCGGACCGGGAGCGCCGGAACCGGTATCTCGCCATCATATCGGTCGCTGTGGCGCGGGTCCATATATTCAATGGCCGCCATCAGCCCGTCTTCATGCCCATAATAGCCGCGGACCTGATCGAAGAAGGCGAGCAGATCGCCGGTGGAGCGTACCGCAGACCCACCGGGGCCGAACAATATCCCCGATGCCAGCGTCGTCATCAGGCTGACGATATGCTGTTTCGTCCGAATGGGCGGAACGTCCTGCTCGTCGCGCAGCAGTCCGGCCTGCTCCAGCGCGGCGAGATAGAGGTCGGTCCACTGCCCTTTATCGGCGGCCAGCGCCAGCAACGGTGGGGGCGCATCATTCGCCTCAAGGATCGCGGTGCGCAGGTCGCGCGCCTGCTTCGACTGGAAGTCGACAAATTCGGCCCGCGTCATCGTCGTGGCCGCCGCGACGATATGGAAGCGGAACGGGATGAACGGGATTTCATCCTTGCTGGGAACAGCGCTATTCTGCTGGTAAAGGCCGACAAAATCGAGTTGGTCGAGCGTGCTGCGCGCGGCAGGCATGATCTCGCTCACCTTGTCCTTGACCGCTTCCCACCAGTCGCCAAGGCCACCCTCGTCACTGTCCAGGATCGGCGCGAGGTCGGGGAACAGGCTGTTCATCCTATCCTGAAACGCGCTGAACGCACGATCCGCCATTTCCTTGAGCCCAGGATAGGTGCGAACATTGACGCTAAAGCCGCCAAAACCGTCGGCCGGCTGATCGAACAGGAAGCCCGATGTCAGCAACTGCCCGTTGGTGTTGGTGATCGATTCCAGGTTGATGAAGGGAATATCGGCATTGTCGCCACCCTCTGCGCCCTCTGGAATACCGCGCACATTGGTGAAGAATTCGAGGAATTTGAGGCCATAGACATATTGGTTGTAATTCAGTTCCGGCACGCCGACCTGGAAATAGGTGTAGGGCGCATCGAGGTTCGAAATATTCTGGAGCGCGATGGAATAGGTCGCCTGGTCGCCCGCCAGTATGACACGCGGCCCACCCACGCCGATCGTGACTTCGGGTTCGATCCCACGCTCGATCAGGAAGCGATAGGGTTCGACCGTTTCGGCGCCATCGGGATTGGTGACCTTCAGGTCGTAAAGGCCGTGCGGCGCGTCGGTAAAATCGAATGTCGCGATAATCGTGCTGCTGTCGACCACCTCCCAGGCGACAGGCTCAAACTCGGCGATGCCGGGCCGGGACAGCTTCAGGATCGCATCCTCATGGAAGCGCGCGCCCTTGATCGTGGTGGTGACATAGCGGCTGTCGCCGCCGGTATCGGTCTCTATGCTGGTGATTACCATCGGCATGAGATCGGCGATCAGGCGGACCGTGCTGCCTTCGTCCGGGCCGCTATGGCCGCGCACCATCACATAATAGACGCCCGGCTCCGTATCCGGCACGATCGCGGTCAGTTCCTGCGCCAGCGGCCCGGCATAGGTCGCGTCGAACAGGGCGGAGGTCGGCACATCGTCATGCCGCAGGAATACTTCGTTGATCGCACGCTCATCATCGGACGCCACGCGCAGCCGCAGGGTCTGTTCCGCCGGCACGACGATACGATAAAGCCGCTCCTGCCCCGGCTTGAGATTGGCCGACAGCGGGATTCCGAGCGTCAGCGTCTCGATGGAGATGCTGGTGGCGTTGGCGGCGGCGGTGATGTTGTTCGCCTCGCCCGCATCCTCGAACAACTGGTTGCGCGCATCGGCGCGAACGATAATGCGATAATCGCCCGCCGCCGCGCCGGGCAGCGTGGTATTCAGGCTGAGCGTATAGCTCTGGTCCGCCAGCAGCGATCCGGCAAAATTGGCGCGCCCCAGCAGCTTGTCGCCCACGTCCCAGGTCGCATCGCGCGACAGATAGACCGCATCGCTCCAGCTTCCCGAAGCGGTCACCATGCTCTTGTTCGTCACCGTCCAGCTGACGGTGACGGGATCGCCCGCCTGCTTGTTGTCCGGCGCCACGATATCCGTGACCTGAATGTCGGTTGGCGGCGGCAGCTCGATGACCATCGGCACATCGCTGCCACGGACATTGTTGCGCTCGTCCGCTTCAAAGAGACTGCCGGTAACGTCATAGCGCGCCGGATCGGTCACCACGAAAACATAATAGGCTTCGGTGCCCAGGTCTCCCGGAACGACGAAATCCTTGACCACGGAATAGGTGCCGCCCGCGTTCAGACCGCCGTCATGGCGGATCGAACCCAGGAAACGGTCCGATGTCAGGTCGAGAAACGGATCGCGTGAGAGATAGACAAGGTCGTCCCATTGCGGTTGCAGGGCCGGGGTAGCGCCGCCCACATTGGTGACGCTATATTCCACACGGAAGGGCTGGCCACGGGTCGCGCGCAAAGGCACCCCGAGCGTGGCGACCTGAAGGTCCGGCGGGGTATAGGGCGTCAGCGTGACCGGCTGCAGGGTCAGGTTGTTGCCTTCCCCTGCATATTCCCGAACCTTGCCATTGACCGCGCCGCGCACCCCGGCCAGGCGGGACGAAAGCGTGCTTTTGGCATAGCCCGATTGTTCAAGGCCCAAATCCGCCGCCGCGATGACGTTGAAATCACCCTCCAGCTCGAACGGCAGGCTGACGGTGACCGTGGCAATATAGGATTCGCCGGGATTGAGGATGCCGACATGCGCATTTTCCGCGCGGACGATCACGCCGGGCGCCGCTTCCCGCGACATCAGCCAGTCGCCTTCATCGAGCGAGGCATCGAGCGACAGATAGACCCGGTCCACCCAGGAGTCCTCGCGCGTCGCCCGCGTGCCGACATTTTCGACGCGGAAGCTGATTTCAACCGTGCCGCCCGCAGGCAGCGTGTCCGGCAGGGTCAGTTCGGTAACCTTGAGGTCCGCCTCGCGATAGACGACCGGAAACTGCGCCTGTTCGACCGTCCCCGCGGGCAGTTCGAATACGAACTTGCGGAAAGCATCGTCCTTCAGCGCATCATTATTGCCCGACCGGACGATGTCGCTGGGCACCACCGGCCGCGATGGCGTGTTGGTGAACACATAGACATAATATTCGCCGTCCACCCCGGGCGGCATGTCGAACTCCAGCGTGTTGCTGTAGCTCTGCCCGGTTGCCAGCCCTTCATTGGCCTGCGTTACCGAACCCACATAGGTCGCGCGGTTCGCAATGAAGGTCGGGTCCTTGGACACCCAGATCTGATCGGTCCAATATTGCGTGCCCGACCAGACCGGCGCGCCCTTATTTTCGACGGTATAGGTAACGCTTGTCCGTTCGCCGGAATAGGCGACGACGCCCGGCGCGGCGGGCACCACGCTGACCACCTGCAAGTCGGCAGGGGCGTTCGTCACGGTGGTGGCGGCGAACTTTGCGTTGTCGAGCATGTTAGGGTCACCGCCCAGTGTCGACCTGACGATGACATAAAGCCCGGCAGCGGCAGGATTGAGCGTGAACGTCGCGCTGTTGGTATAGCTTGCACCCGGATCGAGCGACGAGAGATTCTGGAAACTGCCAAGATCGAATATGTTGCGCGCATTTTCCAGCAACGGCGCATCGGACAGATAGACCTGGTCCGTCCAGCCATTGGCCTGCGCATCGCCGGTCGACCGCACCGTCCAGCTGACGGTGAAATCCTCGCCGCCCTTGGCCGACGCCGGAGCGGTTACATCCGTCACCGCGATGGCGCGCGTGCTGGAAACCGGCGGGGTGCCGACGATCTGGATCGCGCGGGCGCGATAATTGCTGCTCTGGATTTCGGCCGGATCGTCGGGGTTGACATTGATCGCCAGCGAATCTTCCAGCAGCGTCGCATAGGGATCGACCCAGGGCATGATATAATATGTGCCGGACACCAGGTTGGCAGGCAGGGTCACAGTCAGTTCGCGGTCATAACCCTGCCCTTCCACAAGCGGGCCTCCGGTGTAGGGAAGGCTGGTGAGCAATATGTCGCCAAGGCCGGGGTGCGGACGGTTCTTGTCCCTGGTCAGCCAGATCTGCTCGGTCCATTGACCAAGATTGCTGGTGCCAGCGCCACGATTGGTCACGGTATAGCGCACCGGCACGCTGTTGCCCTCGAATGCCTGGGCGTTGGTGACGACATTGTCGACGACAAGATCGGCGAACGGCACAGGTTCGACATAAATCTGGTGCGCGCGCACGTTACTGGCCGCCGTGTCGTTCGGCCATTCGTCGATGGCGTTGCCGGTATCCGTGGCCACCAGCACGAACACATTGCCCCGGAACCGCAACGGCACGGTGAAGGTCGCGGAACTCGACTCATAGCTGTCCAGCGAATCGAGCGCGATCGGATTGGCCAGCTGCGACACGAGGATATCGTCGCCGCTGATCTTGTCATCCAGCGACAGCCAGACCTGATCGGTCCAGTTGCCATTGGCTTCGACCAGCCCCTGATTGATGACGGTGAAATCGACAGACGCGGTGGCCCCCGCTGCCACCCTGTCAGGCGCGATGATTTCGCTGATCTGCAAATCGGGGCGCGGCAGCACCGATACGAGGATAGATTCGTCGTCGACCGAACGATTGTTCGCCTCGGCGGAATGTTCATAAACGGCGTCGCCTGCATCGGTGACAACGATCACCTCGAACCGTTCGCTGGTTTTGGCCGGCAAGCGCATTTCCTCGCGCCGGCTATAGCTGGTCCCCGCCGCCAGCGGGCCGGTATAGCTATAGGTGCCGATCAGCGTGCCTGCGCCGCTGTCGCCCGCCTTGCGCAGATAGACCTTGTCCACCCAGCTGCCCTCGGCCGCGCTCAGCCCTTCATTCTTGACCGTCCAGCCAATGTCGACCACGCCGCCCTCGACGCCATTGGCCGGCGCGGAGATGGCCGTGACGCGAAGATCGGGCGGCGGCGAGAGCGAGATGCTGATCGGGGCGGATGTGCCGCTATTGTTGCCGGTAAAGGCAAATTCATAGGGCTGGCTGCCCGGATTATCGCCGCCCGGCGCGATTACGACGATACGGTAATCGCCCGCTATGCCATCGGGCAAAGTGAAGTTGGCCGTGCGGTCGTAACTGTCCCCCACCCCAAGGAAGCCGAGATGATTGACCGAACCAAGCAGGATCCGGCCACTGCCATCGGTCCTTTCCAGATAGACGCTGTCGAACCATTCGCCGGTATTGGTCAGGCCGATGCCCTGATTGCTTTCCCGCCAAGTCACATCGATGGACGTGCCCGATTGCGCCAATGTGGGCGCCACCACGCTTTCGATCTGCAGATCGGCCCAGGCGATCGGCGACACGTCGAAAAAGCCCGTCAGTGCGGTGCGGTTCGCATCGGCGCCGTTTTCGAACACCGCCTCTGTCGCATCTGAACGAACGAACAGCGTGTAGCGACCGTAGAATCCGGCAGGCAGGATCAGATCAAGGTCGGCGTCATAGCTGTCGCCCAGTGCCAACCCGCCCGAATGGACCAGCTCGCCCAACATTAGGTCGTCGCCATCGCCGAATATCTGATTGCGCGACATATAGACGCGATCCGTCCAGCTTCCGGTGGTCCCAAGGCCGGTGCCGATATTGGTGACAGTCCAGCCGACCGTGACGCGCGCGGGATCGTTGATCGTACGGGCTGGCGCGGTGACGTTGCCGACGTCCAGGTCGGCATAGGGCGCAAGGCCCACCATAAGGGCGACAGAGGCGCTGTTGTTGGTTTCGCCTCCACCGGTTTCGGGCACGGTGGCGCCGCTATCGCTCTGCACGATGATGCGATATTCACCCGAAGCATCAATGGGCAGATGGACGGTGAGCGCACCGTCGTAAACCTCGCCGACGTCCAGGCTAGATCCGCGCACGACCTCGCCCAGTTTGATGTCTGCCGCATCCACGATGCCATCGCGGGAGAGCCAGAGGCTGTCCGTCCAGCCGCCGATGCTGGCCCCTGTCCCATCGTTGCGGACCTGCCATGTCACGGCGATGTCGCTGTTCGATTGCGGATCGACGCCGCCCGGCAGGGTGAGGTTGATCGGCACCAGATCGGGATGGGTCAGGGTCAGCGCGTTCGACGCGCCGTCATTGTCGGCCTCTATGCCGCCTTCGAACACTTGCTGGCCAACATCGGCGCGGACGAGAATGGAATATGCGCCATCGGCCAGGTGCACCGGCAATGTGACCGACTGATGCACCTCATAGGCCTCACCCGGCGCAAGATCGAACGTGCGGACGATGCTGGCCAGCGTCGTCGCGCCCGAAACGGTCGTGTCGTTATCCACATAGATACGGTCGGTCCAGGGCGCGCTCGCGCTCACCGTGCCGCTGTTGCGGATGATATAGCTGATCTCCACCGTTTCGCTCGGTCGCGCACCCGAAGGCACGGTGACGCTTTCGACGACCAGATTGCCTGAGGGCGCGACAGCGAAACGGACATGCGCCGAAACCCCGGCATTGTCGCCTTCAAGGCCATTTTCGAACACGGCGCTTCCGGCGTCGGTCACCAGTATCAGGCGATAATCGCCGCTGCGTCCGTCCTGCACGCGGGCTTGAACGGATACGGTATAGCTGTCGCCTATTGCCAGACCGGCATCGCGCGGAACTTCGGCCAGCACCAGGTCGTCCGCGTCGGCGACGCTATCGGCCGACAGTATCAGCCGGTCGACATGACCGCCGGCAGCAGCCGCGTCCCCGGTGTTGCGCACGCGCCAGGACACCGTGAAGGGATCGCCGCCCAGCACGGTGGCAGCCGGGCCGGATATGGCCTCTGTCACCAGGTTGGGCGCGCGGCTGGTAATGGCGATGTCCGCAGGACCACCCGCATTGTCCGCCCGCGTATCCGGTTCGACAATGTCCTGCGCCGCATCGGTCACGACATAGATACGATAGTCGCCCGACGTCACATTCGGCAGGGCCAGCGTAGCCGAACCATTGTAGCGGCCCCCATCCGCCAGTCCGCCGGTTCGGGCCACATTGCCCAGGATGACATCGTCTGCGTTGCCGAGGATGGCATCGCTGCTCAATATCACCCGGTCCGACCATGTGGCGCCGTCCGCCGTCTCCACACCGGCGTTCGTCACGGTCCAGCGGACCGTGATGTTGCCCCCGCCCAGGCCATTGGCGGGCGCCCTGACATTGCTGACGCGCAAATCCGCATATTGCCGGGCAGCGACGGCGGTCTCAGCTTGCGCGCTATTATTTCCCTCGGCGGCGACGCCGGCCGCCGCCTCGCGCACGCTGGACTGCCCGTTCGCATTGCTGTCGGCGATTATGGTGACGCGGATGTCGCCAACCGCGCGCTGCCCTTCGGGCAGGGTGAAGCTGGCGGTGCGCGCGCGGCTTTCGCCCGCCGCCAAAGCGGCGGTCGTGACGATCGTGCTGTCGAACAGCGTCTCACCGGTGGTCAGATTCTGTACCAGCAGGCGATTGTCGAACCCTGCAAGGGTGCCGACATTGCCCAGATTGCTTTCATCCCATGTCAGCGTGATGGCATCGCCCGATGCGGGCGCGCTGTTGCTGATCGCCAGATTGCGTATCTGGAGATCGGGCGCAGACGTGATGATTGCGGCCGTGCTGTTGTTGGTCTCGCCAGTGGCGGTTATATTCGCTTCGGCAACCTGATCGAAAATATCGGTGACCACCGAAAATTCGAAAATGCCCTGCCCCGATATGCCGGCGGGCCAGAGGATCTGCGCGGACCGCTGCACGGACTCGTCCGCGCCCAATGCGCCGGTGAAGCGCACCGTGGCGACCCGGACCTGCTGCCCGGTCATGACATTGCGGACGAACACTCGTTCGCTGAAATCCGCCGCCGTCGCGCTGTTGCCCGCGTTGGTGGTGGTCCAGTTGACCGTGACGGTATCGCCAGGGTTCCAACCGCCAGCCGGGTCCGCCGCGACGGCGGAAACGACGAGATCGCGGAACGGGGCCAGTTGGGACGTGAACTCCAGCGTCGCGGCGTTGTTCGTTTCGGCGGTGCCCAGGATATTTTCTTCGCCGATGGTGTTGGCGACGTCGTTCGTCACCGTCACGCCGATCCGGCCGACACCGCGATTGCCCGTGGGCAGCGTCAGCGTGGTTTGCCGCTGCCGTTCACCCTCCGCGGCGATCACCGTGCCGCTGTCATCCAGCAGGATGTTGCCGATAATCTCGTTGGTATCCAGATTGCGCAGCAACGCCCGGTCCTGCCACGCCCCGCTAGTCGGGCGCGTACCCTGATTGCGCGTTTTCCAGCTTATGGTGATCTCGCTGCCGGAACTGATCGTGCCGCTGCTGCTGACCGCCAGCTCGATCGGAATGAGATCGGGCGAGGGCCGCACCTCCAGCGAGGAGATGCGGATAGGCGCGATCAACGTGTTTTCGATGATGTTGAAGCTATACGTCCCGACCGATGCGGCCTGTTGCACATAGCCTTCGATCAGCAGCGTGTAGGAACCGCTATCGGGAAGGACCAGCGTATCGACATCGTTCATGTCACCGGCAAACAGCTGCCGGCCATTGGGGGCAATCAACCGCCAGTGGGTGGACACGCCGGCGTAGCTGAGCCTGTCGAAGAAGAAGCGGTCGCCCGCCTCGCCGTCGAACCGGTACATATCGGTTTCGGAGCCGGGGCTAAGCGTGCCATTGACCGGTACGCCCGGCGTGATCGGCAGCGCATCGGCGAGTTTTTGCAGACGGATCGAATAGTCCCGATCCGCCGTCGTGCCGCTTTCGATCCGCAGCACATGGTCGCCAGCGGGCAGACGATAGACCACCTGGGCGTTTGACCGATCATAGCTGTCGGTCTGGGTGAAGGGCAGCGCGGCAAAGTCACCGGCGGGGCCGGTCAGCCGCCAGCTGACATCGCCGAACGGCGACAGCGCATCGACATAGACAAGGGTTTCCTCGGCCAGCGTGAAACGCAGATCTTCCCGCTGGCCGGGTTGATCGAGCGTCGAACTGATCGTTTCGCCCAGATCGATCGTGCGGCTCTTGTGGACCAGCTTGTCGACCTGAAACTGGTAATCGACAGGGCCGGATTCGCCGATCTGGCCCTCATAGGCCAGCGTATAGACGCCTGCCTTGGCGAGCGTGACGAAGCCGGTATCGGTGCGGTAATTGGCGCTCATCGCCACCCGGCCATCGGGATCGAACAGTCGCCATTGGCCCGATCCGGGGCTGGAGATGAAATCGAAATATATCTCGTCACCGACAGCGCCGGTGAATGTGTAGAGATTGGTGCCGTTGCCCGGCTCCAGCCGGCCGGTGGTCGGCGCATTCAGCACAAGGTCGCTCGCCAGCGCCGTATCGAGCAGGCGGAAAGCAAAATCGCCGGTCAGGTCGTCATTGGCATCGACCGTGATGGCATAGTCGCCCGGCTCGAAGAACATTGCGCCGGGCGATGCGCCGGAATGGGCATCGGCATTCTGGAAATTACGCGAAATTATGGTCCCGGATGGTCCGGTCAGCGTCCATGCGAACTGGGCCGTGTTGATCAGGCTGTCGAATATCAGATATTGCGGGTCGCTGACGGTGAAGGTGTATCGCGCCTTCGCGCCTGGCACGGCGATGGTGCCGCTGATCGTGTCGCCGCTCGTCAGCGGTGTGCTGCTGTCGACCATGTCTACCACACGGAAACTCAAAGTCTGCGGCGCCGACGTGCCCACGCGCCCTTCAACCAGCAGCGTGTAGGTGCCGTCGAGCGGCAACACAGGCTGCTCGACATCCCCGACCCGCGTCGTGTCGAAAACCAGATTGCCGGCCGGGTCGATCAGCCGCCAGAAGGGATCGTTCGATCCGCTCAAAAGGTCGAAAAACAGCGCCTGGCCGGCGGCAGCATCGAACCGGTATATTTCCGTCAGGTTGCCGGGGGTGAGGGTGAGATCCTGCGTTTCGTTCAGGTCAATCGCCGTGCCGTCCGCCAGCGACGCCAGGCGGAAAGAATAGCTGCCAGTATTGGCGCCGGTGGCGGAAATGGCGACACGATAGGTTCCGGGCGCGAGCGTCATGACCGGGTTGCCGGAAAATTCGGCAGAATCCGTGCTGTTGAAACTGCGCGCGGCGGGCGTCTGGGTCGGCCCGCTAATGTCCCAGCGCAGCGCGCTGTTATTGGTCAGCGCATCGAAAACGACCGATGTTTCTTCCGTCAGGGTAAATTCGTAGCGCTGCACCGCGCCGGCCGCAGCAATCGAACCGCTGACCGCATCGTTGAGCGCCAGCGCCGTCATCGGTTGCGCCGCGGCGGTCATGGCGATTGCGAAATTATCGAAATCCTGATCGGCTGTCGCGCTGCCCTGGCTTGCGCCCAGCACCAGGCGCCCTGCCTCCAGTTCCATGCCCGCCACGAAGAAATCGGTGACGGCGGCGATGGTCGCGCCCCCTTCGGGCGTGAGTTCGATCGTGACCAGCGATCCGCCATCGGTCCGCTCCACGACCATCCGCGCGCGCGCCCAATCACCGCTGGCCAGCGTCAGGCCGGGATTGGCGATGTCGGTCAGCTTGACGCCATTATAATGAATCGAAATGTGATTGGCGTTGACTTCGCCGTTGCTGAGCGTGTCGAAACCTATGCCCAGCGCACCGGCGAGATTGGCTTCGGGCGTCACCAGCATCCCCGGCCCGCCATTGCCATATTGGCTGACCGGCAGATAGAGCAGGCCAAAGCCGTCGGCGTCGTCCGTCTGGCCGGCGCGGCGGGTCAGGCGGAAATCGAAACCCAGATCGACGACATCCTGCCGCCCGCTGCCGGTGGCGGAAAAGGCGATCGAATTCTGGCCGTTCGCTTGCAGGGAATCGGTCAGCCTGATGACATTGTTGCCGCCATCGGACAATATTTGTGCGGCCGTCCCGCGATGATTGCCCAATATATAGGGCAGGCCCGCTACATCGAAATTCTGGCTGGTCCGGCCGCCTGCCGCCAGGATCGGCGGCTCGTTGTAAATGAAGCTGTAGCTGCCATCCGTGGTGGCCGAACGCCGCCCTTCCACCAGCAAGGTATAGGTGCCGGCCATCGCCGCCGTCATCAGATCCGTATCGCCAAGGCCCACGGGGCCGAAAATCACCTGGCCCAACGGGTCGATCAGGCGCCAGCTATGGTTGCCGGACGAATTGCTGACCACGTCGAAACCGAAGCGCATACCGGTCGTCGCGGTGAAGCGGAACATATCCGTTTCCTGACCATTCTGGCCGATGGTGCGATTAAACGTCCCGTCCGGCACTAGTTCCTCGGCGGATGCGAGGTCGAGCAGGCGGAAACTGTAGTCGCCGGTATTTTCCGCCGTCGCGTCGATCGTCAGCGTATAGCTGCCCGCGCCAAGGCTGAGCACCGGATTGCCGCCGAAATCATAGCCGTCGGAGTCATGCACGTTGCGGCTGGCGACCTCGACGCCATCGGGGCCTCGCAACGTCCAGTTGAAACTGGTCGCCGTCGTCAGAGTATCGAACACCAGCTTGCTGGCCGCGCCGAGCGTGAAGCTGTAGGCGTCGCTTTCCCCCACCGTGCCGATCGATCCGTCCACGCGCGACCCGATGGTCAGCGCCGCATTCCGCGTGGTGACGGGATAGACGCCGAACTGATAGTCGGCGACCGTCGCCGTATAGGCCGGCCCCTCGATCAGCAGCGAATAGACGCCGCTTATGGCAAGCTCCAGCCCGTCAATATTGCCGATTATATTGGGACCGAATACTTCATTGCCGAACGGATCGATCAGCCGCCACCGCATGTCGTTGTGAACGGTGCCGCCGTCGAAGAAGAATGCTTCCCCCGCATTGGCGGCAAAGCGGTAGATGTCCGTCTCGCTCGTGGGCGTGAGCGTTCCCGAAACCGGCGAACCGAGCGTCAGTGGCGTCCCGAGGGAAAGGTCGCGCAGGCGGAAGTTATAATTGCCGGTCACGCTGCCGACTGCGTCGATCTTCAGCTGATAATCCCCCGCACCCAGTCGCAGGACGGGCGACGCCGTGAAATCGGCGGAATCCGTGTCGCTAAAGCGCCGGGCAGTGACGATTTCGCCCTGCGGGCCGGTCAGAGTCCAGTTGATGTCGCCCGAGTTTGTCAGGCTGTCGAGCATGACCAGCGTTTGGGCCGTCAGGCTGAAGCTGTAGATATCGCTTTCGCCAGGCTTTGCGATGCGGCCGGAAACACCATTGGCGTTGGTCGTGCGCAGCAGGGCGCCGCCGCTCAACGCCGCACTTTCGAAATCGAGCGCATAGAGAAGGCCATCGGTGCCCGGCGTCGGCGGACTCGTCATTCCGGCGGCCACATCAGCCTGGCTGCGCGCAACGTCCCAGATGCGGAAGCTGTCGACTGCGCCTTCCCACTGGCCGTAGCTGATCTCGACCTCCTCATACTGGCCGATCAGCAGCGGTTCGCCCGCATCGGCATTATTGCCGATCCTGATCGCGTCCGATGCCTGCTCCACCCCGTTCACGAGGATTTTCATCGCGCCGCCGTCACGGTCGGCCACCAGCGCGATATGCGCCCATTCGCCCGCGGCGATCAGTCCGCCGCCGGTCTGGATCGACTGCACCCCGGACGCATCGCGCACCGCCGCCCAGACGGACCCGTTGGCGTTGACCGCAATCCGGTAGGGCGAAGTGCCATGGGTCGATTTGGCGACCAGCGACGTCCAGCTGTTGGTGAACCGGTCGAGCTTGAACCAGCCTTCGACCGTCAGATTGCGGCTTGGCGATATCTGTGGGCTGTCTGGCACCTCGACATAATCGACCCCGCGGAGGCCAAGTGCGTTGCCGCTCTTGCCAGGCTGTATCCGTGGCGCTTGAGGATTGGGGCCGTCGAGCGTGATCGCCACCGGCGGCGTGGCCGCAACCTTGTAGGCAGCGAAGCGGAAATCGACCGGCCATTCCCGCCAGACGCGTGGTTCGACGATCAGCGTATAGACGCCGCCGATTGCCAGCGCCCCGGTTTCCCGCGAGGAAAAGTCGTCCGGACCGAAAATCTGGCGGCCATAAGGATCGATCAGCCGATACGACACCCTGTTGCCCGAATTGGTCACCTGCTGGACATCGAACAGCAGATTGTCGCCCGGATCGACGCTCAGGCGATAAGCGTAGCTTTCCGAAGACCCGCTTGCCGTTTGCGAAATCGCGGTATCGAACGGCACCAGCGGCGCGGCGGACAAGTCGAGCAGGCGGAAAGCGAAGGCGCCGGTGGCAGCACCCGTGCCATCGACCAATATGGTGTAGGTGCCCGGCTCGACGGTGAAAACGGGGTTGCTGCCGCCCAGTTCGTAACTGTCGCCGTTGCGCAGATTGTTCGATATAGAAAAACCGCCCGGTCCGGTGACGGAAACGACCATCTGATCATTGTCATGCAGACTGTCGAACACCATCATCGTGCGTTCGGCGACGGTGAAGGTGTAGGTCCGCTTGTCGCCCGGCGTGCCGAGGCGGCCCTCGACCACCCCCTTGACGTTTGCAAGGTCGCGCAGGACCGGGATTTTCGCGCCGGTGACATTATTGGTCACGGCGCCCGATGTCACCGCGTCCAGGCTCAGTCGCAACGCCAGGCCGGTGGTGTCCGTGGGCGCACCCGCGTTCATGTTCGCGGCGATCTGCGCCTCCGTGCGCCCGCCGTTCCACACGCGCACCTCGTCCAGCCCGCCCTCGAACTTGCGATAGGCCTCATGATATTCGCTGGTGCCGCCGATCATCAAAGGCGTGGCAGCCGAACCGTTCGACACCGCCGTGCTGACCGATCGGGAGGCTGCCAGCACACCGTTGATATAGATTTTCATCGTACCCGTGCTGCGCTCCAGCACCGCGGCGACATGACTCCATTCGCCATAGGGCACAGCGCCGCCCGCCGTCTCCAGCGTGTCGTTCGACGTGCCGCGCATAGTTGAAAAATGTATGTAGCCGTTGGCGTTGAACCATAGCGAATAGCCGCGCTGCCCCGCGTCGTCGGCCTTGTAAACGATCGGCGACCATGTGTCGGCCTGCCGGTCGGGATTGATCCAGAATTCGATCGTCACATCCTGCCGCAGGTCAAGCGCGGGATCGACGATCTGGATCTGCTCATGCGCTGAAAATGAAAGGGCGTTGCCGATCTTGCCCGGTCGCGTCAGCGCCCCGCTGGTCGTGCCGTCGATGGCAATCGTCTGGGTGGGGTTGGTCGGCCTTTGCAGGGTGAAGCCATAGCTCTGACTGGCGCTGCCATCCCACACCCGCCCTTCCAGAAGGATGAGGTAGCGCCCTGTCTTGGGCAGCACGATCTCGCGATTGTCCATGTTCGTGGGGCCGACGAACTGAAGGCCATCGGGATCGATGATCCGCAAAGAGGCATTGGGCTGGCTTTGCAGATTCTGGTAGAATATCGTCTCGCCCGCCGCCCCTTCGAAACTGTAGACATCCGTTTCGCGTAAAGGGCTGAGATCGGACCGAACCGGCCGGCCAAAGACAAGTGCGGTGGCCGATGCCGTGTCGATCAGGCGGAATTCGGCGCTGCCCGTCTTTCCGGCGTTGGCGGAAATATCCAGATCATAATCGCCGGCGGGAAGCGTGAAAATGCGGTCAGCATTGTTTTCGTATGAATCGGTGCTGTAGAAATTGCTGCCGACAAGGTTCAGTCCGGCGCTTGAGATGGCCCAGGAAATCTCAGTGTCTGGCGTGAAACTGTCGAAATAGAAGGATTTGGGCGCGGTCAGCGTGAATGTATACCGCTGTTTCTGGGTCGGCTTGGCGATCGTCGCGGTGGTCCGCTCGCCAAAATCGAGCGCGATGGGGGCCGGGTCCGCTTCGATCCGCGACAGCGCAAACTGATAGTTTATTGTGGCTGTGTTGTCCCAGGGCCGCCCTTCCACCAGCAATGTATAGGTGCCGGCGCGCGGCATGGTGATGGCGGCATCGCGAAAGTCGGTGGGGCCGTATACGATCTGACCAAAGGCATCGAGGATTTTGACAGATCCGTTGCCCGCCCCCTGAATACCGTCGAAAAAGACCTTCTCGCCCGCTGCCGCCGTGAAGCGATAGACATCGGTTTCCCGGCCCGGATCGAGCGTGCCGGACGTGGGGGAACCATCGACCGCGAGCAATGCCCCGGCGGCGGCATCGAGCAGGCGGAACTTATAGTCGCCCAGCGTCCGTCCGCCGGTTTCTACTTGCGGCGACCCCCGGACCACCAGTTCATAGTCGCCTGCCTCCAGCAGCATCGGCGTGCGGTTCTGCTGTTCGTAGCTGTCCGAATAATAGAACCGATTGCCAAGGGAAGCCTGCGGCCCGCTCAGCGCCCATTCAAGATAGACCTCGGCGCTGTAAGTGTCGAAAATCACAAGCTTCTGCGTATCGACCGTAAAGCGATAGCGCTGAACATCTCCGGCCTTGGCGATGGTGCCTTGCGTGATGTCATTCAGCGTCAGGTCAATCGGCGCCGGATCGGCCGGACGATTGAGGATGAAGGCATAATTGTCCGACGCGCCGCTATCCCAGACACGGCCTTCCACGACAAAATAATAGGTGCCCGAAACGGGCATGACGAGTTCGTGATAATCGAACCCGGCGGGACCGAACAATTGACGCCCATTGCTCGAAAAGATGCGCCAGCTCGCGCTATTGGGATAGTCGCGAACGTCGAGAACGATCTTTTCGCCAGCGCTCGCGGTAAAACTGAAAATGTCGGATTCGCGAACGGGCGTGAGTGTGGAGGATGTGACGCTGCCATCGGCCGCGACGGGCGTGGCGCTTGCAAAATCGAGCAGGCGAAAGCTGTAGGCGCCGGTGCTGCCCTGCACGCGGATCTGATAGTCGCCCGGCTGCGTCAGGTCGATAAATGTGTTCGCGTAATTCTCGAAACTGTCAGTGTAAAAGAAGGGGCGATCCGGCGTGATCCGCCCGGATGGACCGAACAGCGCCCATGTCTTGCCCGTGTCGGGCGTCAGGCTGTCGAAATAGACCCTTGTGGGTGCGGTAATGGAAAAGCTGTGGAGATCGGCTTCGTTTGCGGCGCTCAGCGTATCGCCGACCGATGCACCGAGTGCAAACGCGGTGCCTGCCCCCCTGTCGGGCGGCGCCGTGTTGCCGGTGCGGCTGACCTTGAGCGCATAGTCGACCGGCGCCCCTTCCCACACCCGCCCTTCGAGGACCAGAACATAGGTTCCGTCATAGTCGAGCGTGAGCGGCACCGAGCCATTGAACTGGCGCGCGGATGTGACGAGACGGCCCAGCGGATCATATAGCCGCCAGAACGCATTGACATTGGTGCTCGAAATTCGCTCGACCGTGATCGCATCGCCTTCTTGCCCCGTGAACGCGAACATGTCGGTCTCGTTGCCCGGCTCCAGCCTGCCGGTCGTTTCCGCGCCAAGCGTCAGCGCGGTTGCGCTCGCAAGGTTGAGCAGGCGGAACTGATAATCGGCGGCCACGTCCCCTGCACCATCGACGGTGAGCGTATATGTGCCCGGCGCAAGGTTGAGCAACTGGCTGCCATTGGCGTCGATTTCGGCTGAATCGGAATAGTAGAAATTGCGATCCGCAACCTCCGCGCCGAACGGCCCCGTCAGCGACCAACTCAACGCGGAATTCGCCGTCAGCGAATCGAAGGCCAGCTTCGTCGCTTCGCTCAGCGTGAAGGTGAAGCGATCGGCTTCCCCGGCATCGATCCGCCCGCTGGTCAGCGCGTTCGGCGTCAGCGCGGCAGCATCGTCCGAAACCTTGAGCAGTTCCGCGGTAAATGCCGCGCTGCCCTGATTGTAGAGATAGCCTTCGACCGCGATCAGATATTCGCCCGTCTGGGGCAGCTTCCCCAGGTCGATATCGCCCAGTCCCGAACCGTTGAGCAGCAAGGCGCCATCGGGGCGATATACGCGTATATACTGGCTGTTGCTGGCGCTGAGCAGGTTGAAGAAATAATGGTCGTCCTTCACCCCGTCGAACCGAAACAGCTTTGTCTCGGTCCCGCGCCGCAGGACACCGCTGGCGACCAGAGCGCCCGGCGCGAGTCCCGCAGCGGTCTGACCGGTCGCCTCGTCAAAGCGCCAATAGCCCGCAAGGCCGCTCTCGCTGCCCGTCAGCGGGCGCTGATATCCGCTGGCGATGTCGGCCGCGCTGCGCGCCATGCCCCATAGGCGCACATCGTCCACCTGCCCGTCGAACGGATAATTGCCGGTCGGCGCCGCACCGATGTTGAGCGCATTGGCGCTGTGATTGATGGCTGCGTCATAGGCCTTTTCGGCAACCAGCGCGCCATCGACATAAAGCCGCAAGGTCGTGCCGTCATAGGCTCCGGCGACATGTTTCCATTGATCCGTCGCGAGCGGCGCCTCGACAAAGCCATCGCTCCAGTTGTTGACGAAGAAGCGGACATTTCCCCCGACACGCACCAGCCCGTAGCCATTGCTCCATCCGGTATCGTTCAGCTTGCTGACGATGCCCTGATAGAAGCCGCCCCCGCTGCGTGCGTTGACCCATGCCTCGAGCGTGATCGCTGCCGGATTGAGTGCGGCGTCGTTCGCGACCGCAAGCTCGCCAAGCGTGGCGACATCCCAACTGCGGTTGATCGTTCCGCCCTGCGCCGAATAGTCGATCGGCGCGCCCGCGGCGTGCGCAATATTGGCCAGAGCGCCGCCATCCTCGATCGTCGCGCCGAAACTGTCCCCTGCACTGATCGCAGTGGCCGTCGTCGAAAAATCGAGCAGGCGGAAGGCAAAATCACCAGTTGCATCGCCATCGGCGAACACCGTCAGCTTATATTGTCCAGCGACAAGATTGAGCAGCGGGTCGCCGTTGAAGGAATCCGAACTGTTGAAATTCCGGTTGTTGATGACCTGACCGCGCGGTCCGCTGAGCGACCATTTGAGGCTGTCGCGGCGAATCAGATTGTCGAACAGCAGCTTGCTGTCGCTGGCGAGGTCGAAATCGAACACCGCGCTGCTGCCTGCGGTCGCGAGGCGCCCCTGTACCCGTTCATTGATCGTCAGGGCCGCGCTGGCCTGCGTAATCTTGCCGAAGGTGAAGGAGTAGCTGATGTCGGCCGTGGCCGAACTATACACCCGGCCTTCAATCTCCATCATGTACGTACCGCTGCGGTTCAGCAGATAGGCACCGGAATCGTCGAACCCATTTGGCCCGGTGACATATTCGCCGTCCGGGCCGATCAGCCGCCACGCTGTCGATTCAGCCGGATAGCTGTGCGCATCAAAGAAGAAACTGTCCCCGGCCAGCGCGTCGAACGTGTAGAGCGCGGTTTCGTTCGCCTTGTGCAGCCCGTTGACGACATCGCCAGGCGTAAAGACATCGGCATTGGCTATATCGAGCAGGCGGAATGCATAATTGCCGGTCGCGTCTGCCCGGCCATCAATGCTCAGCGTATATTCGCCCGCTTGCAGATCGAGGATGTTGCCACCCGAAAAGTCATAGGAATCCGACTGGGCCAGATTGCGGTTCGAAACAATGCTGCCTTTCTGGTCCGCCAGCGCCCAGACCATATTGTTGGTGGCGGTGAGGGAATCGAACACCACCTTCTTGGGTTCGGTCAGGGTGAATGCGAAGCGATCGGTTTCACCCGGCACTTCGATAGTGCCGGTGATCGGCGGCACGTCGGCCGCCAGCAGCAGGCGCGGCTCTACCGGTTCAAAATGGAGCCGGTTTGCCAGACTGGAAGAATTTCGCAGCGCCGACCGGCGGCGCATACGCCAATTTTCGGGCAGTCGGTCCAACGAGCGCCGCCCGCAGGCCAGCATATCGCCTAAAATGCGAAGCGCCTTTAGGTCGTGCTCCATAGTCCCCCCCAAACGGCATCCAGACTGGAATGATCGTCTGTTGCCCTGCTTTGGGACAAGAGGGTGGAACATACCCTCCGTTGGACCGGTGAGCCCGTCGAACAGCGGAACCGGCAACGCGGACGACAGTTCCTGTCACACCGGCTGGTTTAGACCGGGGTGACCAGAACGTGAGCGACACGACCCGCTTACTTTCAACATTTACCGTCTAAATTCGACCGCGATTTATCGCGGCATACTTATCTTCGAATCAACCTAACTAGTCTGTCAAACCTTGCAACTTATCGCAAGCTGATTACCAGCATTCATGCAGGTAGGCTGCCCGACATTCATGGAAGCAGGCCATGTCGCCCCGGACACCGGCAAGGACTGGGCGCGCCATTTTTTGGATCGCGCGCCCGTTTCCAATTAGTGACGCGGTTCGTCGTCCAAGGGCTTCAACCGATGTTCATCGTCATGCAAGCATGCGCACTGCCGGTTCGCGGGCGTAGAAGCGCTGGCTCGCCGCCTTCACGAACTTGCCATCGAGGCCAGTCACGCCCTCGTCGGGTACGACCCCGGCCTTGTCGAGCAGCGGCTTACCCGCGTCGCTGGCGCCGATGGCTTTAAGATGCCCGAACGCATTCATGACGAACTCGACCGCAGCCCCCTCGTTGATCAGCGCCGCGCAGCCGTTCTCGGACAGGATAATGGCGACAGCGTCGAATAGCTGGCTCGGCGATCCAGCCAGTTGGCCGTCGGCCTTTTGCAGCGACCCGTCCGACAGTGTCGCTCCGCCGACCTTCGGCGCGACGATCACGGGCTTGCCCTTGGCCTTTTTCACGGCCGCAACCACTGAATTGAGCGCGGCGGCGTCGGTGCCATCGGCGATCAATATGCCGACAGCACGCCCTTCGAGCGTCGACTTCATATTTTTATGGATCGACAGCGCATCGGACGGCGCCATGTCGACAGGCTCCTTCGCGGCCGGCGCCTTTTCGGGCAGGGGGATATTCAGGCCGGCGGCAACGCGCTTGGCCAGTTCTTCGTCGACGTTGCGCAGGTTGGCGACCATGCGACCGGGCACCTGGTCCAGCAATCCGACCTTGGAGAGTTCGAATACGAATGACGAGGCGATGTGCGCCTGTTCATTTTCGGTCTGGGAGCGGTAGAACAGCCGCGCCTGGCTGTAGTGATCGGCGAACGTCTCCGACCGAATGCGCAGCTTGTCGCCCGCTTCGTCGGCACCGGTCGCGGCGTTTGCCGTTACAAAGCCGGCATCATGGCTTTCGCGTGGCCCGCCTTCCTCACCATGGGCGGCAAGGCTGTTAGGCTCGTAATTGGCGCGACCCTTGGGGACCATTGTCTGCATCTTGCCGTCGCGCTGGAAATTGCCAAACGGGCAGCGGGGTGCGTTCACGGGAATTTGATGGAAGTTGGTCGTGCCCAGGCGGGAATTTTGCGTGTCGAGATAGGAGAATAGCCGCCCCTGCAGCAGCGGATCGTTCGAAAAATCGATGCCCGGCGGGACATTCGACGGCAAAAACGCGACCTGTTCGGTCTCGGCGAAGAAATTGCCGACATTGCGGTTGAGCGTCAGCGTTCCGATCAGGCGCACCGGCACGTCGTCTTCGGGGATGAGCTTGGTTGCGTCGAGCACGTCATAGGGTTGCGCTTCGGCGAAAGCCTGATCGAACAGCTGAATGCCAAGGTCCCACTGCGGGAAGTCGCCGCTGTCGATGGCTTCGAACAGGTCGCGGCGGTGATAGTCATTGTCGGCGGCCTGAAGCTTCAGCGCCTCGTCCCAGATGGTCGACTGCAAGCCCAGCCTTGGCTTCCAGTGGAACTTGACGAAACTCGCCTTGCCCTGAGCGTTGACCAGCTTGAAGGTGTGGACGCCAAAGCCTTCCATCATGCGCAATGAGCGCGGCAAAGTGCGGTCGGACATCGCCCACATCAGCATATGGGTCGTCTCTGGCATCAGCGACGCCCAGTCCCAGAAGGTGTCGTGCGCCGACCCGGCCTGCGGATAGCCACGGTCGGCCTCCATCTTCACGGCATGGACGAGGTCGGGGAACTTCAAAGCGTCCTGGATGAAGAAGACAGGAATATTGTTGCCGACAAGATCCCAATTGCCTTCTCGCGTATAGAATTTGACCGCGAAGCCGCGCACGTCGCGCGGTGTGTCGACCGATCCCGCACCGCCCGCAACGGTTGAAAAGCGAACGAAAACCTCGGTTTTCTCGCCCTTGGCGAACACCGCCGCGCGTGACAGGTCCGAAATGTCGGCGGTCGCTTCGAACACGCCATGCGCGCCGGAGCCGCGGGCATGGACGATCCGCTCGGGGATACGTTCATGGTCGAAGTGGAATATCTTTTCGCGTAGCACGAAATCTTCGAGCAGCGTCGGACCCCGCGCGCCGGACTTGAGGCTGTTCTGATTGTCGCTGACCGGCACGCCGTGATTGGTCGTCAGGACCGCCGTCACCTCCGCGCCTGCTTCCGCGGTCTGGTGAGTCTCGCCGCCATTGGGCTTTGGCGCGCGTGTCGGTGTCTTGGCCATGGAATGATGTCTCCGGTCTCATGTGAAGGCGCATTCCCAGGCGCGCGGGAATGACCGATCCACCCCAAACGCGCGAACGGGCAGTTGGTCGCTGTTGCGGGCGATTATCATGCGGGGCCGCGCCGTTGGCGAAAGCAGGGCGGCTGACCGACGTGACCAAAGCTTCGTGCCGACAGGATCCTGCGTGGCCACAGCGCAATCGAGAATGACGCGCGGCACCGCATCGGGCGTCAGCTTCGAAGAGCGGTGGAACGCCGCCCGCGCCGTCAGCTGGGCCGATGATAGCCAGGAAGGGCTGCGTCGGTCGCGGCGCATGGCCTGGCTGGTCGCTGGCCTGGCCTGTGCAGTCGCCTTTTTCGCGGTGGTTGCCATCGCGCTGATGATGCCGCTCAAGACCATCGTCCCCTATACGCTGCTGGTCGATCGGACGACTGGCTATGTCCAATTGCTCAAGGGCGACGGCCGTCAGACCCTGGCGCCGGACGAGGCGCTCACCAAATCACTGCTCGCGCAATATGTGGTCGCGCGCGAAGGGTTCGACATCACCAGCATCGAAGCAGACTATCGCAAGGTAGGCTTGTGGTCTTCAGAGCGCGCGCGCAGCGACTATCTTGCCATGATGCCCGCCTCCAACCCGGCAAGCCCGTTCCAGCGCTACCCGCGTACCAGTGTGTTGGCCGTGCATATCAAGAGCGTCTCGCCGCTTGGGCCCGGCACGGCCCAGGTCCGGTTCGAAACCGAGCGCAAAGACCAGGGCCAGATGGAAGGACCGCGCGATGCATGGGTCTCGATCGTCCGCTATCGCTTTATCGATGCGCCCATGTCGATGGAGGACCGGCTGATCAACCCGTTGGGCTTTCAGGTCCTGCGTTATCGACGTGACCAGGAAGCCTTGCTCGAGCCGGCCATGGTGCCCCAACCATGATCCGCTGGACTGCGCCACTTGTGCTTTTCCTGCTCTGCCTCCCCGCTGCGGCGGAGGTCGTGCCCCAAGCCTCGCCTGGCGATCCACGCCTATCCGCGCGAGATTGAATTCGTCGCGGGCCTCGCCGCAGCTAGCGAGCCTTTGCATCGATGGCGGCGAAGCCTTTCAAGCTGGTGGTCTAGCGATAGTCGAACCCGATGAGACCGTTCCGCCTACGACCCGGTCGCCACATCGTGACCGGCGAGATGCGCGCCCAGCTCTGCATCGACGTCGCCGCACCGGCCTAGATTCGCGAGCCCTGCCGCAACCGCCGTGGCGCGGCTAGGAGGTGGCGCGTGAAATCTTGCGGCTGGCAAGCCCGATCGCAAGGGACTGCGCGAGGCACATTGATGCCGCCAACGAACGGAAGCCGCGGACCTCGGACTCGCGAACCTGTAATACCAGCGCACCCTCCTTCGCGATGGCGCCGATGACGCTGTCGGTGATGGCGATCACCGCACCTTGACCCGCGAACGCCTCGACGAGAGCGATCGTTTCCGCACTGTACGGGGCATAGCTAATTGCCACCAGGACGTCTCCGTCCCGCAATCCGCGGGTCTGCTGCAGGTGAAGGCCGCCGACGCCATCGACAAGAACGGTCCGCTTGTCGGCTTGCGCCAGCATGTAGGTGAGATAGCTGGCGACGGGGAAGGAGCGTCGAAAGCCGGTCACATAAACCGTGTCGGCTTTTTCGATCAGGTCGATCGCCTCGGTCAGTTCGCGCATTCCCACCGAATGGTTCAGATTCTCCAGTGCGAGAATGTTGCCCCTGACGAATTCGGACAGCAACTCCCGCGGCCCCTCCTCCTCGCCCGGCGCGGCATAACGATGCTGCCGGATCCGCTCGGCATAGCCCAGCGAATGATCCTGCTGTAGCAGTCCGTCGCGGATCAGCCGTTGCATGGGGCTGGCGCCGGCAAAGCCGAACGCCTGTGCGAACCGCACGATCGCGGAAGGCTGGACATTGCTACGTTCGGCCACGACCGCCAGCGTCTCGAACGCGAGATCGTTGGGCTCGTCCAAGATATGCCGGGCGATGCGCTGCAAGCGGTCGCTGAGTGCGTCATAGCGCTCGCGTATGGTCAGGAGGAAGCTTTCCAGATCCTCGGGCGGCTTGGGCGTCATTTGCATTACATTCCTAATGACCATGAAAGAGATCCCAGAACAAGCATTTCATCATCGCTTTATATGCTTCAGACGTGCCGGATGACCGCTCGGCCGCGCGGGCGACCATGGCAAGGGCGGCGGTGCGTGGCCCCTAGACAACGGTGAACGCCGCAGGAAAGCAGTCGAGCGTGGCGGCGAGATCGCCCGATGCCCAGGCCTCCAAGCCCACAGGACCATCATACCCCATCGTGGCTAGTGCGCGCGCGGTGTTGGAATAGTTGATCTCGCCGATATAGGACAGCACCTGGCGGCAAAGCTCGATAAAATTCCCCTCGCCAATCTGCGCGTGATAAAGGGCCGGCATCAGGCGAAGCGAGGGGCGTTCGATCGAAGCGATCAGATTCAGGCATTCGGATGCCTTGTCGAACGGAACCCCGGGATGATCTAGGGGGGCGTTCAGATTCTCCAGCACGAAGGTGAGCCACTCTTCTTCGCCAAGATCGGCGAGGCGGCGCAGCGTGTCGCCCGCCGGCAGCCACATAGCGCCCGTCAATTCGGTCGCCGGTCGCAACGACAGACCGTCCCACCCAGTCCGGTGCCGTGCAGGTTGAGCCGCGGCACGCCAAGCCGTTTCACGACCGCGACGGATTCACCCGCCGTTGCCAGAAGCTCGTCGGCGCCCTCGCGATCGGCAAATCGGCCACGGACATAGTCGGTCATCGATGAGAAGGTAGCGCCACTCGTCGCCAGCGCGTCGATATCGTGGCGCGTCCAGTCCCAGATTTCCCCCAGGAATCCGGCCACGTCGATCCGGCGCACACGCTCCAGCGGTGGCAGATCGACAAACAGCATCTCGCTCGACGCCGCCAGCGGAAAGGGGACGCCCGGGAAATGCCCTTTGGCGGCGCTCATTGATCGCCCCCGGTTACAAGTGTGACCACGCCGCCGGTGCGCGCGGACCGTTCTGCTGCCTGCGCCAAAACCAGCGCGCCGACGCCGTCGTTCTGGTCCGCCAGCGGCGCCGCCTTGCCTTCCACCACATCGGCGAAGTGCTCCATCTCGATCCGATAGGCGTCGGCGTAGCGGTCGAGGAAAAAGTTCTCGAATGGCGCGCTCTTGGCGCCTGGCTCGGTCCAGCTTTGTACGGTCGTCTCGAGCACATTGTCGGCGCGGATCAGCCCCTTCGACCCGAAGGCTTCGATTCGCTGGTCATAGCCATAGCCGCTGCGTCGGCTGTTAGAGATAACGCACAGCTTGCCAGTAATGGTACGCAGTATGATCTTGGCGCTGTCAAAGTCGCCAGCCGCGCCGATCTCCGGGTCCACCAGTACAGAGGCGGAGGCAAAGACGCTCTCGATCTCGTCGTCCAGCAGCCAGCGCGCCATGTCGAAATCGTGGATCGACATATCCTTGAAGATGCCACCTGACGTCTTGATGTAGGCCGGCGGCGGCGGCGCGGGATCATGGCTGATGATATGGAGCGTCTCCAGCGCGCCGACCGCGCCTTGTGACAGCTGCGCGCGCAGGCTGGAGAAGTTCGGGTCAAAGCGGCGATTGAAGCCGAGCAGCACTTTCGTCCCGACGGCCTCTAGTTCCTTCAATGCTCCCAATGCGCGACCAACGTCCTGATCGAGCGGCTTTTCGCAGAATACATGCTTTCCCGCCCGGACTGCGGCGAGCGTATAGTCGAGGTGCGTGTCGGTCGAGCTTGCGATTACGACGCCGACGATTTCGGGATCGGCCCAGACCTGCTCCACGTCGGCGACCCCCGCCGCGTGCAACTTCGCCAGCCCAGCAGCATCGCTATACGGGTCGACGACATATTTCAGCGACAGCCGTGCGTTGCGCGCAGCGTTACCGGCGTGGATGTGCCCGATCCGGCCGGCACCGATGACTGCAATACCATTCATGCCCGCTCCTAAAATAGAATGAATATTCCGCAATCGTAGCCACGAAGCGATTCATTGTGAAGAGGGTTCCTTCTTAAAATATGCCTTCAGGCCTCCTTCCTTATGGAATTGATATTCTATATCATCCATTGACAGAAGTTTCAATTCTCGTATCCGGGGGTAGAGAGGAAAAATGCGATGACCGAAAAGATCGGATTCGCCGCTCCGACGCGGCAGCCGAAGGTGCTGCCCTCGAAGACGCGGCGGTTGGCGATTTTGCTCTTCCTCGCCTATTCATCACTCATCACCCTGTTCCAGG
Organism: Sphingobium anseongense; assembly: GCF_037725245.1. Classification (NCBI taxonomy): domain Bacteria; kingdom Pseudomonadati; phylum Pseudomonadota; class Alphaproteobacteria; order Sphingomonadales; family Sphingobiaceae; genus Sphingobium; species Sphingobium anseongense. The sequence continues at coordinate 78,217 of NZ_JBBJUL010000002.1, forward strand.
GCGTGCAGAACATTCTGTTGCCGCCCGTTGTGCAGCGGCTGGCGCCCGATGCGAAGGTGTCAACGATGGCCCTTCTGGCTACGCTTGCCTCGGTCACCACGGTCATCGCGCTCTTCGCAGGGGGTGCCGTGTCGGATCGCACGCGGTCGCGCTGGGGACGGCGGACACCGTCGCTGGTGCTCTCGTGGCTCGCGGGCGTGATCCTGATGCCGGTCATGGGCATCGCCGGTTCGGTCACGCTTCTCGCGGTGGCGATGCCGCTGCTGTGGTTCGCGCTGAATTATTACCAGTCGGTCCTTCTGGCCGCGCTGCCCGATCGCATCCCGGAAAACGAACTCGGTTTTGCCTCCGCCGCGGTCGGCCTCGGCGCTCCGGTCGGGATATTCTGCGGGGTCAACCTGGCGGCGTTCGCGTCGAACGTGCTGGTCGGTTACATCCTTCTGGCGATCCCCTTCACGATCCTGACCTGGGCGCTGGTGTTGCTGGAGCCCGAGGGACCGTCGGTCGACATGTCCGTCCCGCCCCGGCAGCCCATGTCACTGATTACCTTACTGGCGCAATTCTCCAGCGTGCGGGACCGCAATTTCGCCTTGGCACTGGCGTCGCGCTTTCTGATGTTTCTGTGCTATTTCTCCGTCAGCGGGTACATGTTTTACATTGTACAAGACTATGTTGGGGCGGCGAAGACACCCTTTGGCAACGCCGCCACGGGCGTCAGCATCCTGCTGAGCGTGATGACGGTCACCTGGCTGGTGGTCACGCTAGGATCGGGATATTTCGCTGACCGGATTCGTCGCACTGCGCTTGTCGTCGCACTCGCTTCGTTCGGCGCCGCGATCGTCACCATGCTGCCAGCGGCCAGCCCGAACTGGCCAGTAATGCTCGTTTTCGCTCTCGGCATCGGGCTGACCTTCGGCGCCTATTTCGTACTTGACCTGAAGTTGGCCATATTGGTCCTGCCCGCTCCAGAGACCGCCGGCCGCGACCTCGGCATCCTTCTGGCGGCTGGATCAGCACCCGGAGTCATCTCCCCTGTGATCGCCGCGTCGATCATCGAAGGCGGCGGCTACCCGGCGTTGTTTTTTTTCGGGGCGGCAGTCGCTGCGCTGGCGGGCGTGTGCGCTATCCTCATTCGGATCGTCCGATAAACGCAAGGCGCGGCCCAACCATGTGTTGCATTATTAATTCCAATAAATTATGAAATAGAAATAACATTCCGATATGGACGCCGTTATGCAAATAGCCACGAAACAATTGGATCCCGACATGTCGTCGGACGGCGGCGCAGGAGGCTGGGCGCCGATCGATGCGATGATCCGCGACGTGGTCGATCGCGGGCTGCTCAGTGGCGCGGTAACGATGGCGTGGCATCGCGGCGGGCTGGCCCACGCGTCGGTAATCGGGTGGCAGGATGTCGCCACCGGCACCCCAATGCGGACGGACACGATTTTCCGGCTATTCTCGATGACCAAGCCAGTCATGGCGGTCGCAATGATGATCCTGCGTCAGGAAGGGCGCTGGGCGCCTGAAGACCGGCTCTCCGACCATCTCCCCGAACTCGCCGGGTTGGAGGTACTGCGCGGGGTGGACGCCGGCGGCATGCCGATACTCTCGCCCCCCGCGACGCCGGTGCTGATCGAACATGTGATGACCCACCGCGCCGGTTTCACCTACGGGTTCAGCGACGAGCCGGTGGACCGTGCCTTTCGTGCGGCGGGCGTACCGATCGTCCCCCATGACTTGCCGCTCGCCGACTATCTCACGCGGCTCGCCCGCGCGCCGCTTGCCTTCGATCCTGGCACGGGGTGGTGTTATGGCGTCGCCATGGACGTGCAGGGCGCCCTTGTCGAGCGGTTGAGCGGCATGACGTTGCGCGACTTCATGATCGAGCGAATCTTCACGCCGCTCGGGATGGTCGATACCGATTTCGTCGTGCCGGCATCGAAGCGCGACCGCTTCGCCAGCCTGTACGTGCTGCCAGGCGACACCTTGCTGGAGGCGAGCGCCGAAGGTCCGATGCCTTACGACAATATGGCACATATTCCGGCAAACGCGCTCATCCTTCCCTATGACCGCATCCCTGCCTTCGCATCGGGGGGCGGGGGGCTGGTCTCGACGGCAGGCGACTATCTGCGCCTCGCCCGAATGCTGCTGAACTGCGGCGAACTGGACGGCGCGCGGATTTTGAGCCCGGAGGCGGTGACGGAGATGACGCGCAGCCACACGCCGCCGGCGCTGCTGACCGGCGCCTATGGCACCGCGCCGCACGTCCTGCGGCCGGGCTATGAATTTGCCTATAATGGGGTGGCCGTTACCGATCCTGTTGCGGCCGACGTGCGGCTGGGACGCGACACCTATTTCTGGGATGGCGCGGCGGGGTGCTGGTTCTGGGCAGATCCGACCAACGATGTTGCATTCGTCTGCCTCGTCCAGTTGCTGGCCGACGCCGAGCGCCTGTCGCTGCAATTCCGTAGCCGCGGGCTGGTGGCCGATATCGTCGCGGGCGGGGCGCGACACGGGGGAGACGACAATTGAGCGACAGGGCGGCCGCGATCAAATCTCTGGATATCATCACGCTGGGGCGGTCCAGCGTCGATCTCTACGGGGAACAGGTTGGCGGACGGCTGGAGGACATGGGCTCGTTCGCCAAATATGTCGGCGGCAGTCCCACGAACACCGCGGTCGGCGCCGCGCGGCTGGGCCTCAGGACCGGACTCATCACCCGCGTCGGTGCCGATCACATGGGACGCTTCATCCGCGAGGAGCTGGAACGCGAAGGTGTGGACGTCACTGGCGTGGTCAGCGACCCCGACCGCCTGACAGCGCTCGTCATCCTCGGCATCCGCGATCCCGACACCTTTCCGCTCATCTTCTATCGCGAGAATTGCGCCGACATGGCGCTGTGCGAGGCGGACATCGACGAGGCTTTCGTTGGCTCGGCAGGCGCGCTGCTCATCAATGGCACGCACCTGTCGCGTCCCGATGTATTCGCCGCGAGCGTGAAGGCGGCGAAGGCGGTGAAGGCAGCGGGCGGTCGCGTCGTGTTCGATATCGACTATCGCCCGGTGCTGTGGGGCCTGGCCGGCAAGGACAATGGCGAGGACCGCTTCGTCGCCGACGCGGATGTCACTGCCGCGCTCCAGCGCGTGCTGCCGCTGTGCGATCTGATCGTGGGAACCGAAGAGGAGGTGCACATCCTCGGCGGGACGACCGACACAATGGCCGCACTGGGCGCGATCCGCGCAAAAAGCGCGGCGCTGCTGGTGTGCAAGCGCGGTGCCGACGGCTGCGTCGCTTTCCCGGATGCGATCCCCGGCCGGCTGGGCGACGGCGTCGTCGGGCGCGGCTTCGCAATCGAAGTGTTCAACGTGCTGGGCGCGGGCGACGCCTTCATGGCCGGGTTCCTGCGCGGCTGGCTGCGCGGCGAGCCGATCGAAACCTGCTGTACCTATGCCAATGCCTGTGGGGCGATCGTCGTGTCGCGTCACGGCTGCGCGCCGGCGGAACCAAGCTGGCAGGAATTGCAGATGTTCCTCGCGCACGACAACTGGCCGCTCCGCCTGCGTGACAGCGCCGCGCTGGAACAGGCGCACTGGTCTACTAACCGCCATCCCGAATATGTCGACCTGACCGTGCTCGCGATCGACCATCGCAGCCAGTTCGACGAATTGGTCGCGACGCTGGGCACTGGCAATCTCGACCACATACCCCGCTTCAAGGAACTGGCGCTGCGCGCGCTGGAGCGGGTGGCGCGCGACCACCACGGCTACGGCCTGCTGGTGGACGGGCGCTATGGCGCGCGCGCGCTGGAAGCGGCAGCGGACACGCCCTATTGGGTTGGCCGTCCGATCGAACTGCCTGGCTCGCGCCCGCTGCAGTTCGAGGGCGGACGCGAAGCGGCGACAATCCTCGCCGACTGGCCGCTCGACCATGTCGTCAAATGCCTGGTCTTCTACCACCCTGACGACGACGCCGCTCTGCGCGAGGCCCAGGATCGCCAGATCCTGCACTTGTTCGAAGCATGCCGCCAGACCCGGCACGAATTGCTGTTGGAGGTGATCGCGTCCAAGCACGGCCCGGTCGCCACCGACACGATGGCGAGGCTGGTTGGGCATTTCTATGGGCTGGGCGTGTATCCCGACTGGTGGAAACTGGAGCCCGCCGTCGAACCGGCGGCCTGGACCGCGGTGGAGGCGGTGATCCACGAGCACGATCCCTATTGCCGTGGCATCGTGCTGTTGGGGCTGGCCGCCACGCAGGACGAACTGCTGACCAGCTTCGCCGCCGCGGCGACCAGCCCGATGGTGAAGGGGTTCGCGGTAGGCCGCACGATCTGGGCCGAGCCGGCGGCGAACTGGCTGGAGGGTACGATCGACGACGAAGGCGCGGTGGAGGCGATGGCGGCGAACTTCTCCATCCTGGTCGATGGTTGGCGCGCGGTACGCGAAAGGCAGGCGGCATGAGCGCGGCGACGATCCGACTGACAACCGCGCAGGCGCTGGTGCGCTGGATGGCGGCGCAACATGTCGCCACGGACGGGGGCGAGGTGCCATTCTTCGGTGGCGTTTGGGCGATTTTCGGTCATGGCAACGTGGCGGGTATGGGCGAAGCCCTTGCCGGCGTGGGCGACGCGTTGCCAACCTTTCGCGCGCACAACGAGCAGGGGATGGCGCATGCCGCCATCGCGTTCGCCAAGGCCAACCGGCGCGAACGCGCGATGGCCTGCACCACCTCGATCGGGCCGGGCGCCACCAACATGGTGACCGCAGCCGCCCTGGCGCACGTCAACCGGCTGCCGGTGCTGTTCCTGCCCGGCGACGTCTACGCCAGCCGCCGCCCCGATCCGGTATTGCAACAGATCGAAGATTTCGGCGACGGCACGGTCAGCGCCAACGACTGCTTTCGCCCGGTCAGCCGCTACTTCGACCGGATCAGCCGGCCCGAGCAAATCCTGGACGCCGCGCCACGCGCAATGACCGTGCTGACCGATCCCGCCAGCACGGGTCCGGTGACGCTGGCACTCTGTCAGGACGTGCAGGCAGAGGCTTATGATTGGCCAGAGAGCTTTTTCGCGCGGAAGGTATGGCGGCGGCGGCGACCCCGCCCGGACGAGGGGGAACTCGCTGCGCTGGTCGACGCGATCCGCGCGGCAGAACGTCCGCTGATCATCGCCGGCGGCGGCGTGCTCTATTCACGCGGCGAAGAGGCGCTGGCAGCTTTCGCGCACGCGACTGGCATACCCGTCGCAGAAACCCAGGCCGGCAAGGGTGCGCTGGTGTGGGACCAGCCCGAGGCACTCGGCGCGATCGGTGTCACTGGCACCAGTGCGGCCAACCGCGCCGCAGCGGCGGCGGACCTGGTGATCGGCATCGGCACGCGGTTGCAGGACTTCACCACCGGATCGCGCACTCTGTTCGGCGGCGCGCTGTTTCAGGTCAACGTCACCTCGCACGACGCGGCGAAGCATCATGGGCAAGGCGTCGTGGGCGACGCGCGTGCGGTGATCGAGACGTTAACGGAGAAACTCGGCGACTGGCAGGTGCCGGTGGCATGGCGGGAAGCCAATGCCATTGCAGTGTTGGAGTGGAACGTTGCGGCCGAGGCGGCGACGACTCCCTCCCACGCGCTGACGTCCGACGCGCAGGTCATCGCCGCGGTTTGGCGGCAGGCCAGCACCGACACCGTCGTCGTCTGCGCGGCGGGCGGACTGCCTGGCGAACTGCACAAATTGTGGCGCACGCACCGGCCAGGCGGCTATCATGTCGAATACGGCTTTTCATGCATGGGTTACGAGATCGCTGGCGGGCTGGGCGTGAAGATGGCCGATCCGGCGCGCGACGTGGTCGTGATGGTCGGCGACGGCAGCTATCTGATGCTCAATTCGGAACTGGCGACCTCGGTCATGCTGGGGTTGAAGATCACCGTCGTGCTGCTCGACAACCGTGGCTATGGCTGCATCAACCGGTTGCAGCAGGCGACCGGCGGGCGGCCCTTCAACAATCTGCTCGCCGATACGCGGCACGAAACGCTGCCTGCGATCGACTTTGCCGCCCATGCCCGCAGTCTGGGCGCGACGGCGGAGAAGGTCGCCGGCATTTTTGATCTGGAGAAGGCGCTCGCGCGCGCCGCCGCTTCGCCGAAGAGCTATGTCATCGTGATCGACACCGATCCGAGGATCACGACCCAGGCCGGCGGCCATTGGTGGGACGTCGCGGTGCCCGAGGTCTCCATCCGCGATGAGGTCGCCATCGCCCGGGCCCGCTACGAAATAATGAAGAAGGAACAATCGTGATGACGATCCGCTGGGGCGCCAGCCCGATCGCCTGGGCCAATGACGACTTGCCCGAGCTGGGGGGCGACACGACGCTCGACGCGCTACTGACCGATGTGAAGGAGATCGGCTTCGATGGCGTCGAGCTCGGCAACAAATTTCCCCGCGACCCTGCCACGCTGAAGCCGATCATGGCCGGTTACGGTCTGGACATCGTCGGCGGATGGTACTCGTCCAACCTTCTCGTTCGCGACGCCGACGCCGAGATCGAAGCGATGACGGATCATCTGGCGCTCCTCGAAGCGATGGGATCGAACGTGTTCATCCTCGCCGAAACTTCGAACGCGGTGCACGGCGACCGATCGAGCCGGCTCGACACGCACCCGCAGCTTGCCGACGATGCGTGGGTGCGTTTCGGCCAGCGGCTGGACGCGGTAGCGGCCTATGTCAACGGACAGGGCTTGTGCTTCGCCTATCACCATCATTGCGGCACCGTCGTCGAGAGCGCCGCCGAACTCCGCCGCTTCTTCGAGGTGACCGGCGACCATGTCGGGCTGGTACTCGACACCGGCCACGCATTCTGCGGTGGAATCGATCCGGTCACAATCGTGCACGAGCGACTGGAACGCGTGAACCACATCCACTGCAAGGACGTGCGGGCCGCCCGGCACAAGGCGTTCCTCGCGAACGGCAGCAGCTTTCTCGACGGCGTGATCGGCGGCATGTTCACGACGCCGGGCGATGGCGATTATGATTTTGCGCCGTTCATGCGCGCACTTGCGGGGGTGGATTACACGGGCTGGATCGTCATCGAGGCGGAGCAGGATCCTGCGATCGCGAATCCTCGCACCTACCAGCAGCTGGGCCTCGATACGCTCAAGCGTCTCGCCCGCGATGCCGAGCTGGTCATATGAGCTTGCGCGTCCGCAGCAAGACGCCCGACGCCAGCGGCGTCGTGCTTGACATCACGCCGCAGAGCGCGGGTTGGCGCTATGTCGGCTTTCGGGTCGTAAGGCTTATGGCCGGCCAGGCCTATGACGGGATCGAGCATGGCCGGGAGGCTTGCCTCGTCATTCTCTCGGGCACGATCGACGTCATCTGCGGCAATGAGCGCTTCAACAATGTCGGTGAGCGGGCGGACGTTTTCGACGGTCCGGCCACCTCGGTCTATGTGCCGGCTGGAACGCCCTACAGGATCGAGGCGGATGGCGTCGCCGAGATCGCTATTTGCACTGCACCCGGCACGGGGAAAGGTCGCCCACGCGTCATATGTCCAGAGGATGTCGGCCTTGAGACGCGGGGACAGGGCACGAACACGCGCTTCGTACGCAATATTCTCGATGACAAGGCCGAAGCCGAGAGCCTGCTCGTGGTCGAGGTAATCACCCCCGGCGGTCATTGGTCGAGCTATCCGCCGCACAAGCATGATCGTGACGTCTATCCAGAGGAAACCTTCCTCGAGGAGACTTATTACCACCGGCTGTCGCCGCAGCAGGGCTTCGCATTCCAGCGCGTCTACACCGACGATCGCTCAATTGATGAGACAATTGCGGTGGAGGACGGTGACGTCGTCATGGTGCCGCGCGGCTATCATCCGGTCGGGGCGCCGCACGGCTATAATCTCTACTATTTGAACGTCATGGCAGGACCGCGTCGCAATTGGGTCTTCGCAAACGACCCCGCGCACGAATGGATCGTGCGCTCGCCGTCACAGCCAACCCAAACCCCAGGAGAGTGAACCCATGGCCCTCGATCCGGTCCTTCAGCAGATTCTAGGCCAGCTTCCGATCCCTTCCGGCGAGATCGACTTTGCAGCGATGAGAATGGAAACAGCGCCAATGGCGCCCCTGTTCCATGGTCCGGAGGGACCGATCGTGGTCGGCGCGGTCGAGGACAAGGCACTTTCAGGCCCCGCTGGCAACAGTGTAGCGATCCGCATCTTCCGTCCGGCCGGCGCGCCCCTCGGCACTCTGCACTTACTCCACGGGGGTGGCTGGGCTGTTGGGGGCATCGATTTTGTCGAGCCGCTGGCCCGGCGCCTGACGCGCGATCTCTCGATGGTCGTCGTCACCAGCGCCTATCGGCTGGCGCCCGAGCATCCATTCCCGGCCGGCTTCGAGGACTCGCTCGCCGCAGCGCGCTGGGTCCTTGATCATGTCGGCGAGCTCGGCGGCGCGGTTCACCCGGTCGTCATCGGAGGCGAGAGCGCCGGCGGCAATCTGGCCGCCGCCATCGCCCTGGAATTGCGCGAGACCGCCGGCAAGAATTTCGACGCGCAGTTGCTCTTCTTCCCTGCCGTCGATCTTCGCAATGAGGCGGATAACTATCCGTCCCGCCGCGCCAACGCCGATCCGAGCCTGCGCACAGAGACTTTCCCGCAGATCATGGGAGGCTATTGCGGCGGGCACGATCCCGCCGACCCGCGGATTTCACCCCTCGCCGCGGAGCGCCTCGACAATTTGCCTCCGGCCGTGGTCGTGGTGCTGACCGTCGATCCGTTGCACGACGAGGCTGTCGCCTATGCCGATCGGCTGCGACAGGCGGGCGTGGCGGTCGACATCATCGAGTTTGACAACCTGACACATGGCTTCGCTAACCTGTCGGCTCTGGTGCCGGCGGCGGCTGATGCCACTGACATGGTGGTCGATCGCCTGAACTCACTGCTCGCCAGGCCGGGAAGCGACGCATAGCTGGAATCTCGAATGACTGCGGGCGCCAATCGCAGTCCCGTGCGGACCAGGCCGCCGCGAAAAAAATCCCAAGGAGTATAGTTGTGGCAAGTACGAGCCTTCGTGACGTTCAGCATTTTATCGGCGGCCAGGCGGTCGCGTCAGCCTCGGGTCGGTTCGGCGACGTGTTCGATCCGAACGTCGGCCGCGTGCAAGCGCGCGTCGGGCTTGGTACTGCTGACGAGTTGAACCGCGCTGTTGAGGTTGCGGCGGCGGCTCAGCCGGCCTGGGCGGCTATCAACCCGCAGCGGCGCGCGCGGGTGATGTTCGCGTTCAAGCAACTGGTGGAAGCGGAAATGGATTCGCTGGCGCGGCTGCTCGCCTCTGAACATGGCAAGGTGGTCAGTGATGCCAGGGGCGACATCCAGCGCGGCCTCGATGTGGTGGAATTCGCCTGCGGCATCCCTCACCTGCTGAAGGGAGAGTACACAGAGGGTGCCGGGCCGGGGATCGACGTCTATTCGATGCGTCAGCCGATCGGCATCGGCGCGGGCATCACGCCGTTCAACTTTCCGGCGATGATCCCGCTGTGGATGAGCGCGGTCGCGATCGCGACTGGCAACGCCTTCATTCTCAAGCCGTCGGAGCGTGACCCCTCCGTGCCGGTGCGCCTTGGCGAACTGTTTCAGGCGGCAGGCCTGCCCGACGGCATCTTCCAGGTCGTCCACGGCGACAAGGAGATGGTGGACGCCATCCTCGATCATCCCGCGATCGGCGCGGTCAGCTTCGTCGGCTCATCCGACATTGCGCAATATGTCTATTCGCGCGGCGTCGCTGCGGGCAAGCGTGTGCAGGCGATGGGCGGGGCGAAGAACCACGGCATCGTTATGCCCGACGCAGATCTCGACCAGACCGTCGCAGACCTGTGCGGCGCGGCTTTTGGCTCGGCGGGCGAGCGCTGCATGGCGCTTCCGGTCGTGGTTCCGGTTGGCGCGGAGACCGCCGAGCGGCTGAAGGCGAAGCTGATCCCTGCGATCGGGGCGCTGCGCCTCGGCGTCTCCACCGATGCCGATGCCCATTACGGCCCGGTCGTCACCGCCGAGCACAAAGCCCGGATCGAACGTTGGATCCAGACCGGGGTGGAGGAGGGCGCGGAACTGGTCGTCGACGGCCGCGGCTTCACCCTACAGGGGCATGAAAATGGCTTCTTCGTTGGTCCCAGCCTGTTCGACCACGTCACACCGGACATGTCGTCCTATCGCGAGGAGATTTTCGGACCGGTGCTGCAAATCGTCCGCGCGTCGAGTTTCGAGGAGGCGCTCGCGCTGCCATCCCGACACCAGTACGGCAACGGCGTGGCGATCTTTACTCGCAACGGCGATGCCGCGCGTGAATTTGCGCAGCGTGTCAATGTCGGCATGGTCGGTATCAATGTTCCGATCCCCGTACCTGTCGCCTATCACAGCTTTGGCGGCTGGAAGCGCTCGGCATTTGGCGATCACAATCAACACGGTATGGAAGGCGTGCACTTCTGGACCAAGGTCAAGACCATCACCCAGCGCTGGCCCGATCATATGCTTGCCGAAAGGGGCGCGGAAGATGGCGGTCCAAGCCGAAACATGGGTTCGTTCGTGATCCCGACCATGTCGTGAACGGCCAAACGTTCATCATCGCTGCCCGAAGTGGTCCTACCCGACGCGAGGGAGAAGGAGTCGCCAACGGACGGAAACATGGAATGGCTTGAGCCGGCAAGTGACGCCCAAAAAATGCTTGTCTGGTCGTAGATCTAGCGCCAGGCGGGTGCCTGCGCGTCGACGGCGATGATAAAGCTTGAGGATGATGTTTTTATCCCCCCGAGATCGGGGATCATCGCCTCGCGCAGCAGATATTTCTGGACCTTGCCGGAAACGGATGTTCTCAAGCGCCGTACGAACTGAACAAAGTGCGACGAGTCAGACTCTTCGCACTTTGATATAACCGGTCAATAAGAGCCTTAAGCATGCCCATGGACAAATGCGCTTGCTCAATCTCCGGCCCTGCTACCCACATTGTTTTCGACAGATAAAGGCGACCTAGAACTTGAGGTCCAGGGCAAGACCGAGCTGGCGGAAGCCATTGTAGCTGAGATTCTGGATATGGTCGCCGGGGAAGAACGGATGCCCCTGCACTGTGGCGACAAAATGTTCGTTCGTGCAGTTGCGGCAGAACGCACGGAGGGTCCAGCCCATCGGTTTCTGGGTCAGGGCAAGCCCAAGATCGACTGTAGTGTAGCCCTTCTGCTCGGCGCTGGGGTTCCCGTTCGACAGGAAGTTGTAGGAGGATTGTGAGCTAATGCCGACGTTCAGTGTGGCGGCGAAATCGTCGCCCAATGGCTGTTCGTAACTTACGTCCACCAGTCCCTTCCATTCTGGCGCGTTCGGCAGTCTCCTGCCGGAAGAGTCCGTGACTCCGTTCACGCAGTCCGGCTGCCCAACATAGCAGGTATCCCCCGTGAACGAGATGAAGCGGGCATCCGTGTATGCAAGTCCTCCGCTTAGCGTCAGGCGCGGCAAGGGGCGAGCAATGATCTGAAGTTCCGCGCCACGAGTGCGGAGCTTGCCGGCGTTCTGAAGCAGAAACGACAGATTGGTGAAATCGATGCTCTCCGCCTGGAAATCCTTGAACTCCGTGTTGAACGCAGAGACGTTGACGGTCAGCTTGCGGCCAAAAAACTGAGCCTTCGATCCGATCTCGAAATGGGTCGATATCTCTGGACGTACATATGAGAAGGAATATTGCGCATATCCCGGCCCCTTATAGCCGCGCGCGGCGGTGCCGTAGACCATCCAGTCGTCGTCGAAATCATATTGCAGCGTTGTGCGCCAGGAGAAGTTGGTTTCTTTGCGGCTTTGCTCGTCCTCAGCCGCAACCGGCAGAAGTGACAGAACGCCTCCCCCCGCCGTGTTTTCAAAGCGCATGTTTATGGTTTCGTGCGTGAGACGGGCCCCCGCGGTCAGCTTCAAGCTGTCGGTAAGCCGATAGGTGCCCTGCCCGTAGACAGCATAGCTGCCGAGTTGCTGGCGCCAAAAGCTATCGGACCCGAGAATTGTCGTGAAGCCAGGAGGCACTGGCATCCCGAGCGTAGCCGCCAGCAGAGAGCTTTCCTGAACACGGGCCTTCAACAGGTAGAGCCCCACCTGATAGTCGAACCTGCCGCCGGTGGGCGAGGTAAGCCGCAGCTCGTCGGAAAACTGCCTCGCCGTGATCCCCCCGCCGAAGAACTGGACGAGTGGCAGCGGGCTATAGTCAGGATCGAACGCCTGGGATGTTTTGAAATCCCGGTAAGCGGCGATGTTCGTAAGCCTCATGCCGCCATCGAATTCGTAGGAAATCTTCGCCTGGCCGCCACCGACGCGCAGATCATAAAAGGTTGGCCCATCATACGCGCTCTTCGAATTACTCACGCTGGGAGTGATGCCAAGCGCCGGAAGTATCGAAGCGAGGGGGCTTGCGGGCGTCACGACGCGGAAGCTCGCAACGCCGCCGCCGGCCCCGCGCGAATCCATATAATCGCCAGACAACAGGATGGAGAGGCGATCGGTCGGCTCCCAAAGGATCTTCGCAGACCCTCCGATCTGACGCAGGCCGCCTTCAAAATCAGGATTTGGCACAACATTCTTCTGAAGCGCCGAGTTTTTTACGTAGAACCCATTGATACGTATGGCCGCGTCGCTGGAGACCGCAAGGTTTGCGATCCCCTGCACGCGGAACAGGGATGTATCGTTCGCGTTGTCGAGCTGTCCATATTCCGAAAACAGGCGACCCGAGTTGCTTCCAAGCTGCGGATCATTGGTGCGGATATTGATCAACCCCGCGGAAGCGTTCTTGCCGAAGAGGAATCCTTGCGGTCCGTTCAGCACCTCCACCTGAGCCAAATCCGTGAAATTGATGACGCCCAGCTCGGATCTGATCAGGGTCACATCGTCGAGCACGACCGCGACGCTCGGCTCCACCGAACGCTGGAAGCTCGCCGTCCCCACGCCGCGAATCGCAAAATTGGTTCCCTGCGCGTTGGAGGCGTTGTTCTGCGTGACAAGGCTCGGCGAGAGCCGGCCCAGATCTTCCGGATTTTGGACGCCCTGTTCACGTAGGGTTTCACCTTCGATCGCGGTGAGGGTGATCGGCACGTCCTGCAGCCGCTCCGGCCGACGGTTCGCAGTTACGATAATATCTGCGAGGGTAGCATCAGCGTTGGACTTGGCGGCGGGTACGGGGACCGCTTCTCGCGACGTGCCACTTTCTGAGCGGGATTGAGCGAGAGCAAGCCCGGGGACAAATACCCAAGCGGCCGTTGCGCACCACAAACCGTACCGTAGCCTCATCATTCCCCTCCTAAGGACATATGTCTCGCTCTTTCGATTAGCCTATTATGGAATGATAGTTCTGTCAATAAACCATGTGGAATAATATTTTCGAATATGAGGGGTGATTGCCCCCCGCTGAGACTGGGCGATCGCGGATTGATCCTTACGATCCACACTTGGCGGAGCCGGCTTAAGACAGGTCATGAAAGCGACCACTCGGCAAAGCCATTGTAGCTGCGGAAACCGAAGAATGCCGAAAATCCTATCGCGCCTCGGGAGCGGCGCGCGAAAGGTGTGATTGCGCAGGGCATTCTGGCTCCATGCGCCGATCTGAGTCGGAAATGTCCTACCATTGTAGAATGTATCTTCCGTAAAATCTCATGTTCGGAATACTTACCGCTGGAGTCGGTCGGGAGCCGCCGGAAGGCGGTGCGCATGCAAGCCATATTTCTGGTTCCACGCCGTAACGATTTTGACGTGGTAGAAAACGTGGCGCTGACTTTGGTTCGGCGTACATCTGCGGACCGCCGCGGGCAGATATGGAACCGGATTGTATCGTGGGTTCGAATCCCGCTTATGCGACCCGCCCTCAAGGGGGTTGGGCCAGCCTAATTGCGCAGTGAATTTGGCTCCTCAGCAGGCCGTAAGCAGCGCCAGTGCGGCCCGTCCAAAGGGTAGTGTCAGTTAGGAGTAGGCCGCAAACTTTCTAACGATTGACACGGTAACAGGTCCGCAGCGGTCTCGAGCGGCTACCAGATCGCTTGGACGGAAGCCGTGCTGAACCTGGAGATGCTCCTCACCATCCCATAATAGGCGAATGGGAGACTCATTCTTTGCCTCAAAAATTTGGCATCCCAGCCACCCAAAACGCGGTTGCCACCAGCGCCAGATATACGCCCGCTCGTTCTCAGCGGTCAAAGGTGCCCCATTGATGTAAGCGATCGCTATCCATTCGCCATCAGGCGAGACGGCGCGCTCCCGTTCGTAATCCAACACGAAGTTGAGCCATACACCCCCCGCAAACAATAGGGCCAAAGCAACTGCGCCACCCAGAGCGCATCCGCGTCGGGTCATCAATCACCTCTTCAACTATACCGACATTATTCTCTCGCGCATTTTTGATGTTCGCAACTGATCGTTTTGCCAACGTGGAATGATCGGGTGTGGCTGACCCTGCTGATGCCGTCACGCCACTAGCCACGCTGGCGCACCGTCAGCGAGCATTATGCTGCCCATAGCCCTTCCTCCTCCCAACGCCGGAGGGCAGAGACAACGACGATAATGTCAGCGCCGTCCAGTGCCCCGCTCTCAATGCCGGGAAGGATTTGGCTCTCAACCCAAGCATCGAACGAACCATACCAGCGGGTGAACGGCGATGGCCTCGGCTTCCGATCCTCCTCGCTGCGCTTCATGCGGCGCTGGAGTGCCCGGAGGCTCATGTGGTCAAGTCAGGCCGAGCTTCGCGCGCCAATCCTGCGCCTCCGGCAGCGCCTCGGCCAAGGGTTGCGCGGGCGGTGTGGGCGGTGGCGCGTTTAATTGCCGCCGCCGATCAGATGCCATACGCAACGCGCTGCTGACCTTGATGTCGTGGGCGATCTGTGCGCCAGCGAGCGCGGCTTCCTCGTCCACCCCGCCGAAATGGCGGACGGAACCGGGTTCATCAGCTTTCATTGCAGCACTCCTAGATGGCTCAGCATGCCCAGCACGTCTGCGCGATCCCGTTCCCCGCTGCCACCCTCGCGCAGCACGTCCATGCAGTTCTTCACTGCCTGCGCGCGGATCGCGGCGTGACCCCGCAAGAAGCACGGGCAACATCATGGTCTGGACCACCCCGGATGGAAAGCACCGCTGCGTCCGCTGCGAGGGCGGCAAGTGTACTGCGGTGCTGAACTCGAGCGCCGGGGTCACGTACGTGCCGTCATTGATCTCTTCCAATCGCGAAAGCCTATGTAGCGTCAGTGGGTTCGCATCGGTGCCTGCTCGGTTTCCTGACTGTGCTGCCATCCACCGCCCAACGCCTTGAACAGGTCCACCCGTGCGGACGCGAGCCGCTGTGCGGAACCGGCATAGGCACTGCGGGCCGAAAGCATGTCGGCTTGGGCAAGGAGGACGTCGAGATAGCCGATGGATCCCCCGCGGTATCGAAGATCGGCGAGCCTGTGCGCTTCGCCGGCGCGTAGCTGCGCCTCCCGGAGCGACTGAAGCCGATCCTGCTCGGCAGCGACAACCGTCAGCGCCTGCTCGACTTCCTTGAGAGCATTGAGCACGCGCCCGTCGAACGTTGCCAGCGCAGCGTCACCCTGCGCTTGGGCCTGGCGGACCCGCGCGCGCGCAACAGCGATATTGGGAAAGCTCCAGGAAATGAGGGGTCCCAGTGAGAAGGAGAAGGAGTCTCCGTCCCTCACCATATCGTTGCGGAAAAAGTTGCCCGACCCGCCCAGACTGACCTTCGGGTATAGGTCAGCCGTCGCAACGCCAATTCGCGCCGTATCTGCTGCGAGCTGGCGTTCCGCCTGGCGGAGATCCGGGCGGCGACGGAGGAGAGCGGCACCGTCCCCGACCGGGAGGTTGTTCGCGGGTTCAGGAGCCTGCGAACAGGACTGCGCAGCTTCGGGAACATCACCTGGTGTCGTGCCGATCAGTGCAGCCAGCTCAAACAGCGCGACCTGACGCTGCCCCTCGAGGGCCGGGATTGCCGATCGCGCAGTCGCCGCGGCGGCTCCGGCCCGTTCCACATCGAGTTTGCCGACCGATCCGGCCCGCTCCTGATCGGCAACGAGCCTGAGACTGTCGCTGCTCGTCTTCGAGGACTGCCGCGCGACCTCGATCGCAAAGGCATAGGCGCACGCATTGACATAGGCGCGCGTGGTCTCGGCCGCGACCGTAACCCGAACCGCGTCGCGCGCCGCTTCGACCGCTTCGGCATCCGCCCGGGCGGCTGTGATGGCGCGGCTGACGCGGCCGAACAGATCGACCTCCCACGCGATCGATAGACCGCCGGACTGAGACCATTGCGCGTCGCCTGAACCGCCCGCAATGCCATTCTGTCCCGCCCCCTGGACGGCATCGCCATAGGCAAGCCCGCCATTGAGGGTGGTGGACGGCAGCCGCGCGGTCCGCGCCTCGCCGAGCACCGCCCGGGCGCGCGCGAGGTTCGCGGCCGCGACGCGCAGATCAGTATTGGCGACGAAGGCCCGCTCGACCAGAGCGTCCAACGCGGGATCGCGGTAAAGGCGCCACCAATCGGCGGGCAGCGCCGCCACTGGATCGAAGCCGGCTCCCTTCGTCACGAACGGCTCGGCGGTGGCCGCAGGGATCTTTGGCCGTTCATAATTCGGTCCGACGGCGCAGGCAGAGGCGAGCAGCGACGCGATCAAGCCGAGGACTTTGAAATTACGCATGAGCCAGCCCTCCTTCGGCTGCGGGCTGGCCTTTGGGCGAGGACTGGCTGCCCGGGTCGGTTCCCGGTTTGGGACGATGATCGCCGGCGAGCAGCGTGTAGACGGTCGGCAGCACGAATAACGTGAACAGGGTGCCGACCAGCATCCCCATCACGACAACGATGCCGATCGCAAAGCGGCTGTTCGCGCCTGCGCCGGTAGCGAACAAGAGCGGCACGAGACCCGCGACCATGGCAGCGGTCGTCATGAGCACGGGACGCATGCGCACCGCAGCGGCGTGGCGGATCGCCTGCGCCCGGCCCCAGCCTTCCGTGCGCTGCATCTCGTTGGCGAATGCCACCATAAGGATGCCGTGCTTTGAGATGAGGCCGATGAGTGTGACGAGGCCGATTTGCGTATAGATGTTGAGGGTAGTGAAGCCCAGATAGAGCGGTATCAGCGCGCCGCAAACCGCCAGCGGCACCGTCACGAGGATCACGAGCGGATCGCGGAAGCTCTCGAACTGTGCGGCAAGCACCAGGAAGATCACGACCAGCGCGAAGGCGAAAGATACCGTAAGCTGGCTGCCTTCGTGCACATATTGTCGGCTGTTTGACAGCCAGTCGACCCTGGTCCCCGGCGGTAGCGGCTGACTTTTGAGGAAGTCGACGGCCTGGCCCATGGTCACGCCGGGCAGCAGCACCGCCGAGAGCGTGGCCGAGTTCATCTGGTTGAACTGGGGCAGCCGGTTGGGCTGCGGCCGGATTTCAACCCTAGCCACCGTGGACAGCGGGACCAGCTTGCCCGACGCGGCCTTCACGTAGAATTCGCCGAGATTATCCGGGGTGACACGCTTGTCTTGCGGCACCTGGGCGATGACGTCGTAGGAGCGATCATGCCAGTTGAAGCGGTTGACGTAATTCTCGCCGACCAGCACGGCCAGCGTATCGGCGATCTCGGCCATGGTCACGCCTATCTCGCCAGCCTTGGCCTGATCGATGCTGATATGCGCCTCCGGACTGTCGAATGCGAGGTCGCTATCGACAAAGGCGAACAGGCCGCTGCCCCATGCCGCGCCCTTGATCCCTTCGAGGGTTTGATAGATTGCGGGGAAATCGTCCGCCGACCGGATGACCATCTGGACCGGCAGGCCACCACTACCGGCGGGAAGCGGGCTGTCCTGGAAGGCGGTCGCGTAAACGCCGGTGATGGCGCTGGTACGGCCCGCCAGTTCCGCCTGGACATGGTCGCCATTGCGGCTGCGGTCGGCCCAGTCCTTCATCACGATGCCGCCAAAGCCGCCATTGGCATTGTTGTCGCCGCCAATGTCGAAGAAGCTGGCGCGATATTCGGGGAACTGGTGAAAGATCTTATCGACCTCGGCGCTGAATCGCGCCGTGTAGCTGGCATTGGCATATTGCGGCGCCTTGGTCTGGACGAACACATATCCCATGTCCTCCTGGGGCGCCAACTCGCTCTTGGAGCCGGCAAACAGCACCCCGATCGCGACAAGGACGGTGACGCCGACGATCAGCACGGCCGTGCGCGCCGCCAGGGTCTTGTCGAGCAGGCGGACATAGGCTTCGGTGGCCCGGTGCATGGCGCGCTCGACGGCCTGGGTAAGTCGCCCCTCACCCGCCTTGGGTTTGAGAAGCAGGCCGCTCATCATCGGTGACAGGGTGAGCGCAATCACGCCCGACACGATCACCGACCCCGCGAGCGTGAAGGCGAATTCACGGAACAACGCGCCCGTAAGGCCACCCATCAGACCGATCGGCGCGTAGACGGCGGCCAGCGTGATGGTCATCGCGACCACCGGGCCGATGATCTCGCGCGCACCGACCAGCGCGGCGTCCAGCGGTGCGAGGCCGTCTTCGATGTGACGGTGGATATTTTCCACCACGACGATGGCGTCGTCGACGACGAGGCCGATCGCCAGCACCATGGCGAGCAGCGTGAGCAGGTTAAGCGAAAAACCAAAGGCCAGCATCAGCGCCGCCGTGCCGAGCAGCGACAGGGGTATCGTGACAACCGGGATGATGACGGCCCTGAACGTGCCCAGAAACAGGAAGATCACGAAGATCACAATAAGGATCGCCTCGATCAGCGTATGCTGGACCTGCTCGATGGAGGCGTCGACGAACTGCGCGGCGTCGAACACGCTCGAAACCTTGAGAGCTGGGGGCGCGGCGCGCTGGATGTCGGGCAGCATGGCCTTGACCGCGCGCACAATCTCCAGCGGGTTGCCGTCCGGCGTGGGCGAGATGGCGATCGTGACGCCGGGGCGGCCCGATGCGAGGCCGATGCCATCATAATTCTGGCCGCCAAGCTCGATCGTCGCGACGTCACCTACCCGCACCACGCTATCGCGGCCCGTCTTGAGCACCATCTGGCGGAAGGCGTCGACGGTGCGCAGGTCGGTGCCCGCGGTAATGTTGATCGCGGTGCTTTCGCCCTTGATCTGCCCCGGCGCCGCCTGGACGTTGTTCGCCCGGAGGGCATTGGCCAGGTCGCTCGCGGTGAGGCCGCGCGCGGCGAGCTTCACCGGATCGACCCAGATACGCATCGCCAGTGGCGCGCCGCCGGTGATCCGCGCCGAACCGACACCGGGAACCGAGGTGATCAGAGGCTGGGCCACGCGCGTCGCAAAGTCGGCCATCTGTGATGGTGAGAGCGTATCACTGGCGAAGGCAACATATTGGATGGCGGACGCGCCGTCGGTGATCTTCGAGATGACCGGGTCGGTAGCCCCGGCGGGCAGGCGATATTTGACCTGCTGGACCCGCGCGAGGACTTCGGTCATCGAGCGGTCGGCATTGGCGTTGAGGACCAGCTTAGCCCGAATCTGGCTCTTGCCCTGGCTGGAGGTCGAGGCGAGATATTCGATGCCGTTTGCGGTGGCGATCGCCTGAGAGATCGGCGTGGTGACAAAGCCGTGCATTACTTCCTGCGAGGCGCCGGGGAGCGACGTGTCAATCGTGATCGTCGCATTTTCCATGCCGGGATACTGGCGGATCGGCAGGCTGAACGTCGCGCTGAGGCCGGCGAGCAGGATCAGCAGGCTGACGACGATCGCCAGGATCGGCCGGCGTATGAAGAGGTCGGTGAACGCCATGTCAGCGGCCCCCGGCCTGGACGATGCGCGCGACCTTGACCTCGGCGCCGGGCTGCACGCGCAACTGGCCTTCCGACACGACGACGTCGCCGGGGCGCAGGCCCTTGTCGACCACGACCTCGTTGCCGATGCGGCGGCCGGCCTGGACCGGCACGATCTCCGCCTTGCCGCCCGTACGAGCGCTTTTGCCCCGGATGACGATCACGCTGTCGCCCTGTGCCGATGTCTGGATGGCGGTCGCCGGTACGACGAGCGCGCCTTGCTGCGGTGGCAGCGCCAATCCGGCCGTCACATACATGCCGGGGCGCAGCGCGCGATCAGCATTGGGCAGGAGCGCCTGCACGGTGACATTGCGCGTGTCCCTGCCGATCTGAGGCTCGATGGCGTTGACGCGCGCGGTAAAGGTGCGAGCCGGAAAAGCATCGCTGGTCACGGAAACCGTCGATCCGGGTTTCAAGCGCGCGAGTTCCTGTTGCGGAAGAGCGAATTCGACATAGAGCGAATCAAGCGCCGTCAGCGTCGCGACGGGATCACCGGGGTTGATGAACTGTCCCAGATTGACGCGGCGGATGCCGACCTCGCCAGAGAAGGGCGCGCGGACCTGCTTCTGGATCAGGCGCGCATCTATCTGCCGCACCGCGGCCGTGGCCTGGTCACGCTCGGCGCGGCGCTGTTGCAGCAGTTCGCGCGGTTCGGCCCCTGTCGGGGCAAGCTGCTCGGAACGGGCGAGCTGTATGCCACTGAACGCCGCCCTGGCTTTCGCGGCCTCCCGGTCGGCGCGTTCGGGGCCGTCGAACAGCTGGACGAGAAGCGCCCCGGCCCGCACGTTGGAGCCGGCCGTGAAGGTGATGGCCGACACCCGGCCCGCAACCTCACTCGAGAGCGTTACTTCGCGAACCGCCGTGAGCGTGCCAACCGCGTTCAATGAGGAGGGCACATCGCGAGGCGCAACAACCACAGCAGCGACCGGGACGGCTTGTTGTTGCCAACTTTGGCCTTGGCCGCTTTTCAGCGTGTGCCAAAGAAACAGGCCACCAAGTATCGCCGCTAGAACGATCGCCGTGAGGACGATGGTCCGGCCTTGCGGACGCGAGGAGGGAAGCTGAGGAGGAATATCGTGAAGCGAGTCCGTCATGCTCTCGCCTCATCGGCAAGCGCTCTGAAGACGAATTGCGATGTTGCGGGGCAGTTCAGATCCATGTTCAAGATCCCCTTTTAGACTTCCGGGCCGCGCTTGCGCAGGCGCATAAGTTTTGTTATTTTCCAAGCTATGACTTTGAAAACCAAACCGTCAGATATGTCAAGCTCAACATTGGAATATTCAGGTTGGTCGACGCGTACGCCCGGCGACCGTGTATTGATGGCCCTGAAATTGCAGGGTCGCCTCTCATCTGCTGCGATCGGCAAGAAGCTTGGAATCACCGGTGAAGCGGCTCGTCAGCAACTCATGCGCTTGGCTGAACAGGACCTCGTCGTCGCGACGAGCGAAGCCAGAGGCGTTGGCCGACCGCAACAGTTGTGGGACTTGACCGCAGCTGCTCAATCGCGGTTTCCCGATACATGCGCGAGCCTGACGGAGCAGTTGCTCGATATCATACGCACGCGCCTGGGTGAGTCAGCCCTCGACATGATCATCAACGTTCGCGAAAGCGAGACGCAGCGCCGCTATCTGGAGGAGCTGGGGGGCAAACACCTGCTTCGCGACCGGGTAGCTGCGCTGGCCGCATTGCGCTCGAAAGAAGGCTATATGGCTGATTGGCGGGAGGAGGGCGACGGGTCATTTCTGCTCATCGAGAACCACTGCCCCATCAGCCCGGTTGCAACAGTGTGCGGTGGTTTCTGCAGCGCGGAACTGGAAATGTTCGGAACCGCGCTGGGGCCCACCGTGTCGATCCATCGCGCAGAGCATATCATCGAAGGCGGGCGCCGATGCACTTACGTCATTCGTGAGAGCGGTCTCTCTTGAGAGCGGTCTCTGTAGAACAAGAGGGTTCGCTCGGACACCATGTCGATGTAAAGGCCGCGACCGCGTTGCGCAGTTGATCCATCTGGATGACATGGGCTCTTCATACCACACCAGCGGCTCGTCCGCTCCTGGACCCCATACATAGCGACGCTGGATAGCAAAGTTCGATGAGGCCAGCTCTACCGAAATATGATTGCCGTCATATTGGAACCCGTGTGCGCTTGAATCTCCCGTCAGCACACCATCCAGACGGCCCAGCGGATCATAATAGAATTGCTTGCCCGTGTCGCTTGTCTGCACCAGCTCGTTCTTGGTGCTGTAGGTGTAGGTCGAGCCGCCGGCGCTGGCGAGGTTGCCCTTGACGTCATAGGTGGGCGTCACCGAGCCGGACGCGGTATATTGGTTGAGCGTATTGGTCGCATATGTGCGGTTCACGTCGACATGGCCGGCCCAGGCGTAGGCGCTGTTCGACCAGGACTTCGTCGCGATCTGCCCTGCAGGATTATAGGTGAACCCCAGCGTCTGGTCATGCGCCGTACCGGTCAGGTTGTTGACCAGGCCGGTGAGACGCGACCCCCCGTCATAGCTATAGTCGGTCACCACGCCAGGCGGCAGTGCGCTTCAGTGTAGCTGGGGGTGTTGATGTCCCAAAATCGAGCCCGGCTGGTCCGCCGTGGACCTCGCCAAGCGATCAAGCCGGGACACGACCAGCGTGTCGCCCTCCCGCACGAAGGCGCTCCTGAGCTTGTCGAAGGGTCCAGCACCGTGCCCAAGCCGTCGCGCTGCCCCGACCGACGACGCCTGTTCCTTCACGATCTTGGTGCACCCGGTTGCAGCGAGCGCCGCTTCCTGCGCTTCCAGACCCGCAACCTGGTCCACCGTCGAGGTGCGCGCATAGCCGATAAGCATCTGATATTCCTGCCTTTCTACAACAGGAAGGATGCCATCGGATCACCCGTAAGTTACGGATTTTGCTGGGTTATTGACAATAAAAGTCCGCCCGCTGCGCCTCACATGAACCCAGAACCTGCGAGGCACTGCCTCACTCACCGCGCCGCCAGTTCAATGACACACCCCTGCGCAATAGGGGCCGGGATCAGATCAGCAGGGGCGTGTGAGGCAGCGAACCGCCACATACATATCAAAAATCTCTGCTACTTCGGTGTGGAAGCGTGCGGGTCAGGCCTGCCAGCGTGCCAGCAGCATCACACAACAAAACGGTGTCAATTCGGTAGGATACTGGGAGCCTCACCTTGATCCTGTCGTAAGATATAGCTCGAATATGAAGGTGGCTTGGTTTGTAGCGACAAGCTTACCCGGCCAGCAATGTAAAAAATGCGCTCACCCGTCAACTTCACCTCTAAAAAAGACCTACGGAATAGAAATCCTCGATTTCCTCTCACCGAGACGTGGCCAGAAGCAATGGATATTGCTATATCATTAAAATCAAAATCATCATGATCTACATCGCCTATCGCAAAGCGATCAGCGACAACTACATCAAAAATATAAGGTGTTACTTCTATGTGAAATGGACAATGCATATTTGAAAAGGTCTGAACGTCAATTGAATATCCATCTTCAATAGAGCGCACATCAACGGTGCACTTTTCCTTGTCCAACACATTTGACAGTTTGCGTAAAGCGTCATCGAGGTGATGCATAGAGAACACCGTCATTATTACTTCGGGCCAGGAATGGGGCTGAAATGCCAGTGCGTTGTTGTGCCCGGCCTACCGCCGTGAAAACCAAGATAGTTCCGAGTTCCCGCCCAACCGTCCAGCCAACTCCATCCGAACGCGGTTTCTTCGCCAACGCGTGAGTTGAGCACGCCGGGCCCCTGACCAGCCCGCAAGCGTGCCCTGCCTAGTATCGCTCCAGTAGGACCAAGTCCGGGAAGAATTGCGGCTGATGCACCAATTAGTGGCGGGATGGCGATAGCAATTTCCAAGTTCAACCATGGCGCTGGATCAACATAGTAAGGGTTGTAGTTGTAGGGTTTGCCATCTGCCCCGAAATATTTCCTGTCGGGGCACGTTCCACGGCACTCCCCAGTGACCACGATGTCGGCCTCATCATTTTCCGGCTCCGATTCTTCATCGCCATCGACAGCGTGAGCCGGCGTAGTAAAGGCACTAAAATCGATTGTTGGGAGAACAAAATACTGTTGTATAGCTGGACCGCCGTAATAATTATATGTCCCGAAATTTAGAGGAGCCGTTACCACTATGTCTACTCCTACTAAATCGCCGATAATTGCGGATGTGCCACTCGGATCCGTCCTATTGACCGGATCCCCGCCGACATAGTCATACCAGTTCATGCCGTCCGCGTAACCGATGGGATCGGTCTGCATGAACCGCCCGAGCGTGGGCGAGTAGATGCGGGCCTTGTAGTTGTACATGCCAAGCTCCGGGATCCAGGCTTGTCCTGTATATTGGAACCGCCCGATATTGCCAGAGCCCGGGATACCGTGATCGTCATAGGTGTTGACGCCCAGCACCGTGCCGCTGTTGTTGGTCACCGCGACCACCGATCCGCGCTCGTCGGCGACCAGGTAGCGGCGATTGGCGGCGGTGAGCGCAGAGCCTTCGTACCACACCAGCGGCTCGTCGGGATTGGGACCCCATACATAGCGACGCTGGATAGCAAAGTTGGATGCCAGCTCCAACGAAATCTGGCTGCCGTCATATTGGTATATCTGCGAGGTCGCGCCGCCTACCAGCAGCGTGTCCATACGGCCCAGCGGATCATAATAGAATTGCTTGCCCGTGTCGCTTGTCTGCACCAGCTCGTTCTTGGTGCTGTAGGTGTAGGTCGAGCCGCCGGCGCTGGCGAGGTTGCCCTTGACGTCATAGGTGGGCGTCACCGAGCCGGACGCGGTATATTGGTTGAGCGTATTGGTCGCATATGTGCGGTTCACGTCGACATGGCCGGCCCAGGCGTAGGCGCTGTTCGACCAGGACTTCGTCGCGATCTGCCCTGCAGGATTATAGGTGAACCCCAGCGTCTGGTCATGCGCCGTACCGGTCAGGTTGTTGACCAGGCCGGTGAGACGCGACCCCCCGTCATAGCTATAGTCGGTCACCACGCCATTGCCGCGCGTCAACTTCTTGCGCCGCCCCAGATCGTCATATTCGAAGGTGACGAGCGTATCGACGCCCTTTTCCTTGATCGCGGTCATCTCACCCACGCCGTTATAGTGGTAGGTCAGATAATCGGTTGGCGACCAGTACATCCGCGTCCGCCGGCCCGCCGCGTCATATTCCATCACCCGCGTCGAGATCGAGTCGCCCTGCCCGGTCACGTTGCCCAGCACATCATAGGTAAAGGTCGAGCTGTGGGTGTTGGCGTCGTTCGCGCTCAACAGCCGTCCCAGATTGTCGTAGTTCATGGTCACGTCGGAATCGAAGATGCTTGGTCCTGGATAATCGATCGTCTTGAGATGGCCCAGATCGTCATAGCTATATGCGATGGTGATCGCGACGGAATGACCGCGCAGGCCGCGATTGGTCAGGCGGCCCACGCTGTCGTAGGTCAACTGCACCTTGTCCGCCGCTGTCCCATTGTTACAGGCCGTCGCTGTGCTGTTGTAGCAGGTTCTGATCAGCCGATCATGGCCGTCATAAGCGTAGCGTGTCACATTGTTCTTGCCGTCATAAATGCGTGTGACCTGTCCGTTCGGGCTGCGGGCGTAAAGCACCGAATTGCGAACCAAAGGGGTCCCATAACCTTCCTCGACGCGTTCAATCTCGCCTGCATATTCGTAGATATAATGGGCGATCCGGTCGGGGCCATTGGAGCCAGCGGTGGTCGTTGTGCAGGCCCCGGGCAACGAGCCGAACGTGGCCGGGTTCATCCGCTGCGCCACGCAATCCAGGCGACCGGCGCCGCGCGTATGTCGGGCCGGACGGCGACGCTTGCCAGCCCCTTTTCGATCGCGTCCCGTTTCGTTTCCATGGCGCGCACGGCCTCATCGCTGGTCGCGCCCTCGCCATGAACGGAGAAGCTGACGACGGCACGGTCGGGCGGACTGGGGATCGTCGCGGCACCATTTACGACGATCCGGGGACGCTGCTCCTCGCCGGGCTGCGCAATCGCGGGGTATGGCAATAGGATCGGGAATAGGACGGCAAAGTGGCGCATGGAAATCTCCCGAGATGGAGCTGCCAACCTAGCGGACAGGGCCAGCGGGGCAATGTGATAAATGATATTGACTCGCAATATTATCTCTTCTAGCGCTTTTCCAATTCGGGGGAAACATAGTGCGCGCTTCATATCTGGCTGCCTGCAGCTTGTTCGCAATTAATGTCTTAAGTCCGGCCTTCGCTCAGGCTCCGGCCAGCGCGCCGGAGGATAATGCCGATACGATCATCGTAACCGGTGAAAAGGCAAATCGCTCGCTTCAGGATACGCTGACGAGCGTCGCGGTGACGACGCCGAAACGCATCCAGCAGGAAAACCTCGTCAGTATTCAGGATGTATTTCAGCGGACCGCCAACGTCACCGAGACCTATGGTGTGGCCGGCTTCACGATCCGTGGCATTGCGAACCGGGGCGTCATGGGCGGGGAAGGCGCGGCTCTTGCGACCATCTTCGTCGATGGCGCCGCGCTTCCTTCGGCTATCGTCCAGGCCGCCCCCACCGACATGTGGGATGTCGAGCAGATCGAGATTTTGCGCGGTCCACAATCCACGCTGCAGGGGCTGAATGCGCTGGCAGGCGCGGTCATCCTGCGTACGACCGAGCCGACGATGACCTGGTCGGCGCGCGCCCGCGCTCAATATAGCAGCGGCGACGACCGACAATTCGCCATCGCTGCAGGTGGTCCCATCGTGCCTGGAGAATTGGCCTTCCGGGTTTCGGCCGAAAAGCGGGACGCGGATGGCTTCACCTGGAACGCTACACGGCGCGCTCCAGAAAATCCGCTGGATTCGACCAATGTCCGCGCCAAGCTGCTCTGGACGCCCACCGCCCTGCCGGGGTTTGAGGCGCGGGTCGGCTACACCCATTATGACCGTTATGGCGGGTACAGCTTCAGCTATGTCGACACGACCACGCCGGACTTCTTCGACCATCGGCGCAATTTTTCCGATGTCCGGAACGACAGCGATTCCAACACCGACATCAGCACACTGGACTTGCGCTATGATTTCGGCGGCGACCTCAGCCTGACCGCGATCACCGCCTATAATGACGTGGGCGAGATCAACAATTACGATAATGACCTGACCGCAGCCGACAGCGGCCAATATGTCCAGCGCAACCGTTACAAGACCTTCTCGCAGGAATTGCGGCTAAACTATGAAGGCGACCGGCTGAGCGGCCTGCTCGGCGCCTTCTACTATAACCGCAAGAACAGCATCAACACGACCAGCGAGACCGGAGTACCCACTCCGCTCGGCACGATCGCCGCTCTGCTTCAGTCGAACGGCATAGATGCCGCCACGGCGCAATATGTCGCGGGCCTCTATGGTGCGGCCCTGCCCCAGATTCCGGTCGATTTCGCGTCGCAGGGCGCAGGGCGGGTCCGCACCTATGCCCTGTTCGGCGATGCGCGGTTCAAGCTGACCGAACGGCTCTCGCTGCTCGGAGGTTTCCGCTACGACCGCGAAACCAACAATCTCGCCGTCGCGCAGCAGACGGCTTTTGCCGGCACCTATCCCGATCCGCTGGCCTTCGGTCCGGCAGGATCGCCCCTCTGGTTCGCCGTGTTGGGCATCAATGCGGGGGTGGACGACATCGTGTCCCAGGCAACGGGAGGCGCGATCGCGATCAACCGCACGTTTAAGGCTTTCCTGCCCAAGGCCGGGATCGAAATGGCCTGGACCCCGGACATCAAGACCGCCTTCACCGCCCAGCGGGGCTATCGGTCGGGCGGATCTAGCAGCAACCTCGCCCGGTCGGCGACCTTCGCCTATGATCCGGAATTCACCTGGAATTACGAACTGTCCTTCCGCTCGGCCTGGCTGGACGGCGCGCTGACGCTCAATGCCAACGCCTTTTATGTCGACTGGAAGGATCAGCAGGTGTCGGCCAATTTCGGCCTCAACGTCTATGACACCAATGTCGTCAACGCCGGCAAGTCGCATCTCTACGGATTCGAGGTAGAGACGGCGCATCGCATCAGCCCGGCGTTCGACTGGTATGCCTCCGTCGGCTATACCAAGACCAAATTTGATGAGTTTTCGACGACGGTGGGCAGCGTGAGCGACTATGCCGGGCTGGAATTTGCCCATGCGCCGCACTGGACCCTGTCGGCGGGGATCAATGCGCGCCCGGTCGAGCATGTAAGCCTCAACGTCAACGCCAGCCATCGCAGTGCCGTCTTCTCCGAAATTAGCATTCCGCAGTCGGAAACGCGGCTGGGTGCCCGCACGCTGGTGAATGCACGCATCGCCTATGAAGCGGAGCATTGGACGGTTTCGGCCTTCGCCTCCAACATCTTCGACGAACATTATTTCCAATATACCGTCGAAGGACTGGGCCGCGGCGTGCTGGGCAATCCCCGTGTGCTGGGCGTATCGCTGGAAACGCGCTGGTAATGATGACGCTGCTTGCCTGTCTCCCAATGTTGGCAGGCGGGGCACTGGGTGCCGTCGCCCTGCGCCGCGCGTGGCGGTCTCCTGCGGCAAAAGGCGCAGGCTATCGGACATTGGGCTGGGCGGTGATCGTGGCGACACTGGTCTGGCCCGCCTTCCTGCTGGGCGACACGCGCGGGCCGTTCATCGCGGTCGCCATGCTGTCGGTGGCCGCGCTGGCGGTGGTGGCGACGGGCGCGACCGTTCGAACCGGGAGGGCGGGCAAGACTGGCCGCGCCGGACGCGCATCGGACAGTCTTGCGCCCGAGCCCCTCGACCGGCCGACAACCCGCTGGCGCAGCATATTGCGCTGGCTGCTCGCCGGCCCGATCGGCATGATCGCCGCCATGGCGGTCGGCATATGCTATGCCGTCTGGGTGCCGGGCGAGGCGCAGACCCGCCTGCTGATCGGCGGCTTGATTGTCCCGGTCGTGTGGGGCGGCGCCATGGCCTGGACCCTGGCGGACAATCGCATCATCCGCGCGACGGCGGTTCTGGTCGGCACTGCGCTCACAGGCTTTGGCCTGGCCATATTGAAGGGATTCGCATGACTGCGAAGGCCAAACGCAAGCCGCGGCTGCCCCGCGTACCCGCCGACTTTGTGCGCGCGGTGTTGAAGGGGCATAGTTCGCTTGGCCTCGCCTTCGCCGCCATCATCTATCTGGTGTGCCTGACGGGTAGCATCGCCGTGTTCGCCCATGAATTTCAGCGCTGGGAAACGGCGGGCGCACCACACCTGACCGCCGTATCGCCCGCCGCCGTCCAGCACGCGCTGGAGGCCGCAATCGCGCGGGTCGGCGGCGGTGTGGAACATGGCTATATCAATCTGCCCACGCCCGATCTGCCTCAGGCCAGCATCAGCGTCGAGAAGGACCATGTGCATCATGCGTGGATATTCGATGCGGCCGGCAATCTGGCGGCGCCCGGAGATGCGCCGTTCAGCGAATTCGTGACGCGGTTGCACATCAACCTGCACATTCCGGGCAGTTTGGGCGTCTTCATCGTCGGCCTGACCGGCGTGGCCCTGCTGTCCTCGCTCATATCCGGACTGCTCGCCCATCCGCGCATCTTCCGCGACGCCTTTCACCTGCGCCTGGGCGGTTCGCGCCGCTTGCAGGAGGCGGACCTGCACAACCGCATCGGCATATGGGCGCTGCCCTTTCATGTCCTCGTGTCGCTGACGGGGGCGCTGCTCGGCCTCACCACCATCATCGTTGGCGTGCTGGGCATGGCGTTGTTTCAAGGGGATACGGCCAAGGTCTATGCCCTGTTCATTCCGCAGGCGCCAAAGGACGATCCGCGGCCCGCGCCTATCATCGACCTGCGCCCGATGTTTCCTATCGTCGATCGCGCGGCACCGGGCGGGCGCATCGACCTCATCCTGCTGGAGCATCCCGCCGAAATGGGCGGGGCAGCGATGTTCAACGTGCGACGCGAAGACACGCGCCTTGCCAATTACGACGCCTATGCCTTCGATCGCTCGGGCAAGCTGTATCACCGCGCCCAGTCGTCTGAGAATAACCTGGGCGAGCGGATATTGGGGGCGATCGGCAAGCTGCATTTTGGCTGGTTCGGCGGGGGCATGGTGAAGATCGCCTATGCGCTTCTTGGCCTTGGCCTCACCTATCTGGCCGCTGGCGGCGTGACGATCTGGCTTGCCCGGCGACGTGACAAGCGCAATCCGGCGCCCGGCCTCGAACGACTGTGGGCCGCGACGATCTGGAGCCAGCCGATCGCTCTTGCCACCACGGCGCTTGTAACGGCGGCGCTGGGCGGAGTGGTCAGCAAGCAGGTGCTGATCGTGATATGGGCCGCCGTGACGCTGGCCATACTCTTCTCTGCCCTGCGGATCGAAGCGGGCGCATTATCGCTGTGGCTGAAGCGTGCTTCAGGCGTGCTGCTGATCGCTGCCGGGCTGGTCCATTCGCTGCGTTTCCTTTCCGCCGACTCGGTCGTCTGGTCGGTCGATATCGGGCTGCTGGCATGCGGCTCTGTGCTGTTGTGGCTGGCGCGGGGCGGCATCGCGCATCCTGTGCAGGCCCAGGCAGCATGACCGAGGACAGGCTCGGCGACGGTATCATCGACAGCATAGCGAAGCTGGAGGCGGTCACCGGCCGTACGCCGCCCGCCATACATCTCAAGGTCATCGACCATCTGGACGAGGGCGCGTTGCGATGGCTCGCCCAATCGCCGCTGGCGTTCGTCTGTCTGGGTTCCGGTCTGGACACCGCCAAGGCCAGCGTCATCGCGACCATCTGCGGTGGTGTGCCGGGCTTTGCGTGGGGCGACACCCGGCGGTTGCGTATACCGCTCGCGTCGCTGGACAATGCCGAGCCGCTGGCGGTCAGAGCATCGTTCGGATCGCTGTTCCTGATCCCCGGTATCCGGGAGGCATTGCGCATCAATGGCCGGTTGGAAGCGATGGATGCCGAGCATCTGCATGTCGTTGTGGAGGAGTGCTACGGCCATTGCGCGAAGGCTATCATCCGATCCGACCTGTGGGCGGCGCAGCCCTGCGACGCACCGGCGGACCTCGCCAGCTTTGTCACGGCGAGCCGCTTTCTGGCGCTGGCCACGGTTGGTGCCGGCGGCCAGGCGGATCTCAGCCCAAAAGGCGATCCAGCCGGCTGCATGGCGATGCTCGACGGCGACAGGATATGGTTTGCAGATCGGCCCGGCAACCGCCGTGTCGACAGTTTTCGCAACATCGTGGAGCAGTCGCAGACGGGGATCGTCCTGCTTGTACCCGGCGCGACCCATATGCTGACGGCAAGGGGTTCGGCGCGTCTGGCGACCGATTTGGCGATCCGCGACCGCTTCGCCACGCA
Organism: Sphingobium anseongense; assembly: GCF_037725245.1. Lineage (NCBI taxonomy): Bacteria > Pseudomonadati > Pseudomonadota > Alphaproteobacteria > Sphingomonadales > Sphingobiaceae > Sphingobium > Sphingobium anseongense. The sequence goes on from NZ_JBBJUL010000002.1 coordinate 109,370, forward strand.
GGGTAAAACGCCGCTATTGGCCATCGAGCTATCCGTCGAAACGATGGCGCTCCACGCCAGCCGCGCGCTGGAACGGGCATCCCCATGGCCCGTGCGCCAGACCAGCGACATTGACCCGACCAAATTGTTCATGGGCCATATCAAGCTCAACAAGGGCGGAGGCGTTGGCGCGATGCTCGCACGCGCAAGCCTCTCGGTGCCCGGTATGACGGGGCTGCTCAAGAGGGGGTTGGAGAAGGATTATAAGGACAATCTCTATTGACCCGAAAGCGAGAACCGTGCCTTTCCGGTACGCACGACTGCTGCATAGCGCCCGTCCACTGCGGGACATTACATCATATCCCCCGCATGTGCTTGATTTTGGCGCAATATACCGGCTGCTGATCGACAGGCCGAGCGATGGCTGTTTGCGCTTTGTCTGGCGATCCAGAAATGGCAGCTCCTGTCAATATAAGCCATACACGAGCTGGCGGATGGATGTCCGTACCCGGTCGCCGAGCGCCGTTTGGCGGACTGTCCGCAACTAAGGATCGACAGCTGCCGGAAGAGCGGAACGTCTGCTGCTGGGGTCGAAAATCTAGCTCTGAGCGTCCACGATGGGTCAGTCTTGCCCGCCCATATTTTGTCAATCGTTGGAGGTTTGGGGCTGTTAAGGCAGCCCGCAAGCCCAAAGATGGAGTGGGTATGAAATCTACGCCGATCGTACAGGGCAAGGTCAAAGTCGTCGCTATGCTGGCAGGGTGAATATGATCGGCGCAGTAAACTCGATGCGCTCGCCCGGTAGCTCGGTCGGTGCGCTAGGATAGGGGGAGGCGCGACGCAGCATCGCTTCGGCCTCATCGTCCAGCACGGTATTGCCCGATCCCTGGACGATCGCACCCTCCAGCAACATGCCGGCGCGGTCGAGGACGAAGCGGACCTGCACCCGCCCCTCCTCCCGCCGCATCCGGGCCCGGCGGGGATAGATTTTATGGCCGTAGAGCCAGGATCGGACCTTGGCGGCATAGCTGCGGCTGGTGCCGGGTGGCGCTTTCACGTCCAGGCCATCCGCGGCGCCGCGCCGAGGCGGGGGTGCGGCCGAGGCGGTGGCTTGCAAAGCGGGCGGCGATGGCGCTGCGTGGGGACTAGCTGTCGGCGCGGCCGCCGATATCGGCATGGAGAGAGAAAGACGCGACGGCGCCACCACGACCGGTGGCGTGACAATGGTCATCGCGGTCGGCTGCCGTGCGGGCGGTTGTTTGGTGGTTGGGTGCTGAACGGCGGCAGGCGTGCTGGGGGTCTCCGCCTCTTCCTTGCCCTGCTCCACGCCTTTGAGCAGGGCTAAGGATAGGACTGTCAGCGCCGAGGATTCGCTCCGGCGGCTGACATGCCCCATGCCAAGATTAAGCAGCGCCCCGATCAATAACCCGTTGACCAATAGCGAGGCCACCACCGGCCCGCCGATGCGGAAAGGATGGGCTGCCTGTGCCATGGCGTCAGAATGTGTTTGCCACGGTGAACTTGAAGCTCTGCCCTTCCGCCGCAAGCGAGGACAGATGGCGGCGATATTGCTTGTCGAAGACGTTATCTATCGCGATGCGGAATTCGAATCCCCTGGCCGCGCCGCTCTGCGGCTTGAAGGCGAAGAAGAGGTTGTGGACGGTATAGCCCGGTGTCGGCAGGCCTGATCCGGCCGAGGCGAAGGCGCCGGTCGTCACCTTGTCCTGCCGCTCCGCAAACTCGCCCGTCCAGCCGCCCGATAAGCCGCTCGCCGGATCGGCATAGCCCAACGTCAGGCGATAGTCGTTGGCCGGAATGGTATTGAGATAATCGCCCGTCAGTCGGTTCTTGCCATCGATGAAGGAGGCGTTGCCGCGCGCGAAGAAACCCCCAATGCCATATTCCGCCTCGACCTCCAGCCCCTTGAAGCGCGAGCGGTTGATATTCTGGAAATAGGGTGTGCCCGCCGCCGCTGTGACATTGACGATCAGGTCCTTGACATCGTTCTGAAACAGAGTGGTCTTGGCGCGGAAGCGATCGCCCCTGCCCAGCGTGTCGTCGAAGGAAAAGGTGAAGCCGACTTCGACATTATCGGACTTTTCGGGTTTCAGGTCGGGATTGTCGGGCCGGGTCGTGGAACGGGTGAAAATCTCATCGATATTGGGCATCCGCACGGTGCGCGCGACCGAACCGAACAGGCCGAACCAAGGCGTAACATTGTAAAGCGCGGCCAGCTTGGGCGATACACCGCTATCCTTGACCCTTTCCGTCAGCGTCGTGCCGCTGACCACCGTATCGCCGGGCTTCAGCTTGGTCCAGTCGACGCGGACGCCCGGCATGATCGTCAGCTTGTCGGACCAGACGATTTCCAGCTGGCCGAACAGGCCATAGCGGTTCATATCGCCTTCGGGATGGGTGCCCGCACCCGGCGTTACCGTGCCGTTGAGCGCGACGCGCGGATTGCGCCGCTCCTGCTTGCTCCACTGGCCGCCCAGGATCAGGAAGGTCGTCCAGTCGCCACCCATGGCGAACTCGCTGGTGTTCTGGACCTTCGCCTGCCAGCTCTCATAGGAAAAATCGGAATAGGCGAGCGGGCCGAGGAAGGTCGTTTCGGTCTGGTGCACCTTCGACAGCGAATAGGCGACCTGCGCCTCGACATTGAAGATCTTGCTGCCGTCGAAATCGTTGACGTAGCCCAGCACGGCGGTCTTGTCGTGGACGCGGCGGCGCATCAGCGCAGCGCCGGTCGCGGCGGAGATCTGATCGTAGACTTGCGGCGCGTCGCTGATCCAGTCCTGATAACTGGCCCAGATGGCGTGCTTCTTGTTGCCGCCGATGGCGATCCGGCCCTTCACCAGCCAGCTGTCCGACAGGGTGGCGGAGGCCGCGACGGTGTCGCCATTGCCGCTCTTATAATCGTCGGTGCGCCTATAGTTGTAGCTGCCCAGCAGTTCGACGCCCTCGGTCGGCTGGACTGCGACGATGCCCGACAGGGTGTGCGCCTGCGCATTGGTTTCGGTCGCCGCCTTCAGGCGAACCGCCAGCGGATCGCCGTCGTCCAGAAAATCGGACGCGTCCTTGGTGGTGAAGTTGACCACGCCCGCCAGCGCGCCCGCGCCATAGAGGGTCGAGGAGGCAGGGCCGCGCAGCACTTCGATCCGCTTGTAGAGTTCAGGCTCGGTGAACAGCGCGCCCATGCGATATTGTTCGTAGAATTTGGTGACGCCATCGACCGTAAGCAGGATGCGATTGTCGCTGTCGCCGATCGCCGTGCCCATGCCGCGAATGTTGAAGCCCTGGCCAAGCTGGCCGACGCCGCCCTGGACGTTGACGCCCGGCATCCCTTCCAGCAGGTCGCCGATCGTCGTCGCCTGGACCTGATCGATATCATCCTGATCAAGTGTGCTGACCGCCTGCGGCGTATCGATCGCGACTTTTTCGGTGCCGGCGGAAATGATCATGCGGTCGAGCGCCATGCGCGTCGTTTCCGGTGCATCGGCGTCATCCTGGGCCCATGCCTGGGCCGGCGCAACGATCAGCGCGGTTCCCAACAGCAACGTCAGTCTGGTCTTCATCATATGTGCGGCCCCCATTTTCGTAAACTGCATCGGGCCTTGATCGCCCGAACGACGATGCACCTATCAGCTTAATATGATATTGCAAGTGAGTCGCATTAGATTTAACAGCCGTCGCAGAAAGGGGAAATCATGAAGACACCACCCATACATTCCATCGCCCTGCTGCTGACCCTCGTCGGCGCTTCCACCGCGCAGGCGCATATGCCCTATGTGCTGCCGACCCTGTTCGATGTGGGCAAGAGCGACCATGTCACCGTTCAGTCGGCTTTCGCCGAAGATGCCTTTCTGCCCGAAGTCGCAATGCGCGACGCCCCCTTCCACCTGGTCGGTCCGGACGGGAAGGATCTGCCGACCGGACCGGTTACCCATTTGCGCGACCTCAGCGTCTTTGAGGCGGCCATCCCTGCCGACGGCACCTATCGCGTGACCAGCGGCCAGCGTGCCGGGCGCAAGGGCAAGATGTTCAAGCGAGGCGACACATGGGCCGTGCGCGGCGAAGGTGCCGAAGCGCCTGCCGATGCCGAGCAGGTCGAGGTGCAGAGCATGACTCTGGCCGACGCCTATGTGACGCGCGGCCAGCCGACCGAAACGGCGCTCAAGCCGATGGGCAAGGCATTGGAGATCCAGCCGATCACCCATCCCAACGGGATCGTCGCGGGATCGGACGTCCGCTTCGCTCTGCTGTTTGACGGCAAGCCGCTCGCTCATACCGACATCACTATGTTTCGCGGCGCCGGCCTCTATGATGGGCGCAAGGTGGCGGCCCAGGTGAAGAGCGGCGCCGATGGGCGCTTCACCCTGCAGCCCGGCGATGCGGGTACCTATCTGATCCTGGTGCGCCATCGCGGCGCAGCCCCGGCCGGGTCGGAAACCCCCTATCGCAGCTACACCTACACCCTGACCTTCGACGCGGCCTGAGCGCCGCGTTCCCCATATCCAACGGAGACTATATGATATTCCAGCTTACCTTGGCCGCCGCCCTGTTGACGCTCGCCGGCACCGCCATGGCCGCGCCGCATGAAGGATCGGCCTTCATCCACGACTATGACGCCGATTCTGACGGCCAGGTCAGCCGCGCCGAATTCGACAAAGGTCGCGTTGCCCGCTTCAAGGCGACCGACGCCAATGGTGACGGCTGGGTGTCGGAGAACGAATATGTGCAGGAATATAGCGCGCGACTGGAACAGCAACTCGCCGCGTCCGATCGCAACGAAGAGAAGAAGACGGAGGAGCGGCAGCGCCAGATCCGGCAGACTCATGTCCGATTCGGTGTGCTGGACAAGGACAAGGACGGCAAGATGTCCCAGGCCGAATATGACTTTTCGGGCGCGCGCGCCTTTGCCGAACAGGACAATGACAAGGACGGCATCGTGACCGCCACCGATGCCGCAGCGACCGCCGCGCGCCAGCTTGCCGAAAGGGAAAAGGTCACCCAATAATCTGCTGGCAGCCGTTCCCAACCAAGGGGTGCCCTCAATCGCGGTCGGCACCCCTTCCCATTAAGAAAATCCATAGGCGCGACAGCAAGTTCGCCGCTTTACGCCCAATCGTGGCGTAGCCGACAGTCCGTTTCCTGGAATGAGCCACAGGCGATCGAGCGTCTTGAATGGGTCGACAGCGGTAGGCGACAGCTGGGACATGCCTGCCGTTCCCAAAGCGACTTGCTAATGGCAGGTCTTGTCAGGGGGCGGACATCCGGCGTTTGCTCTGGCCACCCCTTGCATACCGCAGCCTTGATCGTCTCGGCTAGTGCCGGTCTCGACAGCGGGACGACATGCTCCCGCTGCGCCTTCATGCGCTCCTTGGAGATGGTCCACAGGGTATTCTCGATGTCGATCTCACTCCATGCCGCGCCGCGCACTTCGCCGGAGCGTGCGGCGGTCAGGATGGTAAACTGCAAGGCAAGGCGGCTGAACGATTCCCGTTCGCGTAGCCTGACCACGAAGGCCGCCACATCGGCATAGGACATGGCGGCGAAATGCCCGTCCTTCTTGGGCTGGCGCAGAAGCCCCTTGGTAATCGAGCGCATGGGCGCTTCGGTTTCGCGGTAGCCCGACGCAAAGGCCCAATCGAGGACAGCGCCGATCCGCTGGCGCACCCGGCGTGCCGTTTCCGGCTTGGTCAGCCAGATTTCGGCTAAGACGTTGCGGATCATCGGGCCGGTAATCTCGGACACCCGGATATCGCCGATGATAGGAAAGGCGCAGGCTTCCAGCGTTCGCAGCCATTGCCCTTCATGCTTCTCGTTGCGCCAGGTCTTGCGGTTCGCCGCATAGACCTTGGCCGTCGCTTCCCTGAGTGTCGGTATGCCGCGCGCCTTGCGCTTCTCGAACACAGGGTCGAGGCCAAGCTCGACCCAGGTCCGCACCTCGCGCGCCCTGTCGCGGGCAACAGACAACGTCACCTTCGCTGCGCTGCCCAATCCGATGTCGCGCCTGCGGCCATGCTTCTGGACGCGGCACACCCAGCTTTTGGAGCCGGTCGCGCCGACCACGAGAAACAGGCCATCGCCATCACCGAACCTGCCCGGTCGCTTTGCTGCCTTCACACCTGTTACGGAGAGCTTTCCCATGCCGATATTCTCCCACGCTTATTACCACACGCCAGATCGATCACCGACGGATGCGAGGGGATGAGGTGGGACGCGAATCAGCCAGAAAGGCCCGGAAACACTGGGCTTTTTCGGTTTGCTAGGGATGTAGGAAAACAAAGAATTGGCGGAGACGGAGGGATTCGAACCCTCGGTGCCGAATTCTCAGCACGACGGTTTAGCAAACCGTTGGTTTCAGCCACTCACCCACGTCTCCACATGGCCTGATCACCCGCGAGGGGCGGCGGCTAGGCGAAAGGGGCTATAGCGAGGGCTTTGCGACATGGCAACGGGGGATATGCGGCGGAAATAAGCGGTTATCGCGCGGCTGCTCATTCGGTCTGGCGCGGAATCGACTCATGTCGCCGTTCGTTCATTGCCGTTTCAGCTTCGCGGTCGGATAGATACGCTCTTTACCATATCGGGCGGGTCGGGGAATGACGGACATGATGGGGATAACCGCGCAGTTTGCCGGGCGCATGGCGCGTGCCGGCACGCTCATCGCCACGATAGCGGGCCTGGCGCTGACCCCGGTGGCGCAGGCGCAGGTCCGCACCGTCGATCCCAACAGCGCCATCGACGCGGACCTTGCCCCGCCTCCGCCCGCCAACAATGCGCCCAGCGATCCGGGTGTAAATGCCACGCCAGGCCCCGGCGTCAGCACCGACAGCAGCGTCTATGACAATCAGGCCGATGCCGGCGTCGTCGGCGGCACTACCGCGACCGGCGCGCCGGTCACGGCGGCATCGCCTCCGGCCGCGCCGGTGCCGGCTGAATCCTTTCAGGAAGACGACCTGATCGGCGCGGCCGAAGGCGTGTTCGGCAAGGGAGCCGAGGGGTTGGCCGGCATGATCGAAAAGATCCTGAAGGATCAGGGCCGCCCCAATGCCTATATCGCCGGGCGCGAAGCCGCCGGAGCGTTCGTGGTCGGTCTGCGCTATGGATCGGGCACGCTCAATCACAAGGTGGAGGGCAAGCGCGAAGTCTATTGGACCGGCCCGTCGGTCGGCTTCGATTTTGGCGGCAATGCGGCCAACACTTTTGTCCTGGTCTATAATCTCTACGACACCCAGGATCTCTATCACCGCTTCCCCGCGGCGGAGGGCACCGCCTATCTGGTGGGCGGCTTCACGGCCAGCTATCTGCGTTGGGGCAATGTCGTGCTCATCCCCATCCGGCTGGGCGTCGGCTACCGGCTCGGCGTCAATGCCGGCTATATGAAGTTCAGCGAGAAGCGGAACTGGCTGCCGTTTTGACCAGGGGCTAGATGGCGAGCGCCAGTTGCTCGGCGGCCTGGCCATCGTCGTCCTCGAGATTGTGGACGCCAAGGCCTAGCAGCCGCGCGCCCATCCGCAGCGGCAATTGCGCGACCAGCAGGTCGCGCGCCGCAAGCGCCAGCACATCGGGCGATCGCACCGGGCTCGCAAAGCTGCGCGACCGGGTGATGATGCGGAAATCGGCGAACTTGATCTTGAGCACCACCGTGCGGCCATGGGCGCCGCTCTTTTCGATCCGCCGCCACAGGCTCTGCGCGATCCGGTCCATCTCCTCCACCAGCCGATCGCGATCGACCAGATCGTCGAAGAAGGTGTCCTCGACGCTGATGGACTTGCGCGCCTGCCGATCCTGGACCGGGCGATCGTCCTGCCCCCGCGCGGCGCGAAAGTAGAAGTGCGCGGCGCTGCCGAAATGCCGTTCGAGGAACGGCAGATCGCACGCGCACAGGTCCGCGCCGGTCTCGATCCCGAGCGCTGCCATACGCTGCGCCGTGACCGGCCCCACACCATGGATGCGGCGCACCGGCATGGCGGCGATGAACGCCGCGCCTTCGCTCGGCCATACCACGCAGATCCCGTCGGGCTTGTTCTGGTCGGATGCCAACTTGGCGATCAACTTGTTGTAGGAAACGCCAGCCGACGCGGTCAGCCCGGTTTCGGCGTGGATCAGGCGACGGATTTCCTGCGCCACCACCGTTGCAGACGACAGGCCGGGCTTGTTTACGGTGACGTCGAGATAGGCCTCGTCGAGCGAAAGCGGCTGGATGATGTCGGTGAAGCGTTCGAAGATAGCCCTGATCTGTGCCGACACCGCGCGATACACCTCGAATCGCGGCGGCGCGAAGAGCAGGTCGGGGCACAGCCGCCGCGCCCGCGCGCCGGGCATGGCCGACCGCACGCCGAACGCCCGCGCTTCATAGCTTGCCGCCGCGACCACGCCGCGCGGCCCGCCGCCGCCGACCGCCACCGGCCTGCCCCGCAACGCGGGATCATCGCGCTGTTCCACCGACGCGAAGAAAGCATCCATGTCGACATGGATGATCTTGCGCGGCGGCGGCGTCTGTTGATCCATCGCTCCCCTATGCCAGATGGAGAACGAAAGGGGAATATCAGCCCTTGCCGCCGTGCGCCCTGGTCTTGAGCGCCAGCAGAGCGGCAAAGGGACTGGCCTGTTCCTCGCTCAATACGCCCGCGTCCTTGAGAACCGCGTCGGCGTCGGGCGTGCGGGGATAAGGTTCCATCATCAGCGCCATCGTTTCGGCTACAGCCTCGCCCATGTCGATGATGCCGCCTTCGTAGCCGATCGTATCGCAATCCTCGGCGTCCAGTTCGATCTCCTCGACTGTATCGCTCTCCTCCGCGAAACGCAGCGTGAAGGGCGAATCGATCGTCTCGGGCACCGGGCCACCGGTCGCGACGCAGGGCTGGACCAGTTGGGCGCGCACCCGGCCCCGCGCGATGATAGCGCCTTCATCCTGTGACAGGGCATAATCGGCCTCCAGCCGATCGAGCGCGATCAGCCCGAAACGACGGACCAGCCCGGCACGCTCGGCGGCATCGGCCGTGATCGTGACGGGGTCGACATGCCGGCCGATCTGGTCGAGCCGGACGAGCCGTGAAAATTCGGGCTGCGGATCCGTCATCCAATGTCTCCCGCCCGTAACCTGTCGACCGTCACGTCACGCCGCCGTGCCCATCCGGCACGAATCTCCGCCTCGACATGGGCCAGCGCCGCCGGATCGGGCGCCACGCTCCGATACAGGTTGCGCGACAACGCCTCCGCCAGGTCCGCTTCCCCCGTCAGCGCGGCGCGATAGGCCGCCAGCCGTCCGCCCAGCGCGCTCATCATCCGCCCGACATGCTTGCCCACGACCACATCGCCTATGCCCTGCTGGCGCAACTGCCCATCCATGTCATCGACGAACAATTCGGTCAGCCAGACGCTGTCCTGTGCCGCAGCCGCCTGCTCCAGCCGCAGCAGCACCTGTGCCAGGATTGCGACGATCATGTCGAACCGGCCGTCGATCGTATCCGGCACCGCCCCTTGCGCATACCAATGCTCGCGCCGCCCCTCAGCCACGATCGCGTCATAGAGCGGCGCGAGGGCCTGGCGCGGATCGTCGCGGCGGAAAAGACGGGTGAAGAGCGAGGAAGCTTTGACGGACATGGCCCAATTCTATCAACTAAGGCGGACTACCGGACATGGTCGGGCGCGGCGGCTCTTGCCCCTGCCCGCGCAATTCCATATTGATTGCTGTGCCCGGCAATGCAATGGCTGCGGCCTTAGAGCATTTTCGGGTCGGGTGAAATCACCTGATGACCTGGAAAATGCAGAAGTGAAGTGCCAGTCGCCAGGGCGGTAAAGCGCCCACCCCAGGAGAATTTCATGCGCCAGTTCAGCCGTCACAGTCTCCATGGGCGGATCATGCTCGCGACCGGCCTCTGCCTGACCCTGCTGGCGGCATCGGGCTGCGCACGCATTCGAACGCACCAGGGCTACCAGATCGACAAGCTGCTGGTCGATTCGGTGCAGCCGGGCATCGACAATCGGGCGTCGGTCGAAGGGACGTTGGGACGCCCGACCTTTACCGCGCAGTTCGGTGAGCAGGACTGGTATTATGTCTCGCGCGACATGCGCCAACTGGCATTTTCCAATCCCAAGCCGACGGCGCAGACCGTGCTGCGCGTCCGTTTCGATGCGGCCGGCAATGTCGCCGCGGTCGACCGGATGGGCCTGGAACAGGTCGCGGACATCTCGCCCATGGGCGGAAAAACACCGACGCTCGGCCGCAATCGTAGCCTGTTCGACGAGATTTTCGGCAATATCGGAGCGGTTGGCGCCGGCGGCATGGGTGGCGCCGGTGGTCCGGGCGGCGGTTCCGGCCCCAACGGCAGCTGATCTGCGCCGCCGGGGCAGCCTCGCGCCCGGCCGGTCCCGATCAGGTCAGGCGGAAGCTGATCACGATTACGATCAGCAAGGTCAGGACCAGCAGCGGCAGGCCGATCAGCATGACCAGCGCCCTGGCGTCAAGCTTGTCGGGATCGGCGCCGCGCTTGAGCGTCAGTTCGGCTCGGGTGCGATCAAGGGCGCTGGTTGTCAGACGAAGCTCGTGCTTCTGTTGCTGGATGAGGTCGCGCAGCAGCGTCCGTTCGTCCTTGTAGAATGCCAGGATGTCCGGCTCTCGCGCGATCGCGGTGTCGAATGACGCCAGCGCGTCGTCAAACTGCCCCGTCAGATACTGGAGATGCGCGCGAAAGGCGATCATCGTCACGTCATGGGCGATAACCGGCCAGGTCTTGTTCAAAAGGGCCAGCGCCTCGTCGGCCTTGCCCTGCCGCAGCAGGAAGCGGCTATATTCGACCTGCGCCTGAGCGAAGTCCCGCCGCTCATAAACCTGTTTGAACAATGTGTCGGCGGCGCCGTTGTGCCCTCGCGCCGCGCACGCCTTGGCCAGATTGAACAGATAGCCCGACGACCGATCCCGCCGCTTGCGCATCTGCGCGCGCAGATTGGGAACGTCGCCCCTTGCCAGCGAATCGAAGAGGGCAGGCAACAGGTTCATCTGTTCTAGAACCACGCCGGCCGGATGCCCCGTATAGGGTGCCGGCACCAGCATCACATAATTGCTGGCTTCCAGCATCATATGCGCATGTCCGGCATCGGGACTATACGGATCATAAACGACATAATGGGTCGCACCGCTGTGGCGCAATATGTCGGTCAGCGGCTCGTGATGGAAGGTCATCCGGGCCGCATCCGCCGCCCACCGCACGTCGAACGGGACGATCTCCGGGTCGTTCGACAGTTGCGGCGACAAGGCTATCACGGTCTGCGCGCCGATGGCGTCGGCAAAATACATGGCGGCATAACCGCCCATGTCCGACCCATATGTCAGGATCGTTTCATAGGCCGGAAGCCGTTTCGAGACGATATCCTTCAGCGTTTCACGCGACAGATCCTGATACCAGTTGTTGATGTTGCATTTGAGCGCCAGAACATCGTAACCGCGCTGCAGCAAGAACGCTTCGGCATAGCCGGGCGCATGGATATCGAGACTGTCATAATTGGCGAAAGTCACGGCCAGCTTGGCCGATGGGGTCGGCCGGGTGATATATTCAAGGCCGGTATGGCCGTTGCCATACAGGCTGTAGCTGACCGTTTCGGGCATGGCCGGCTGAGCCGGGTCGACCGTCATCAATTCGGACTTGGGCTTCACCTGCGCCGCAGGCTTGTCGCGCTGCGCCATGTCAGTTTCCCCCTGCCTGGGCGGAACGATCGCCCGATCGAATGGACGCAGGCTTAGTTCGGGCTTGGGCGGCCACCAGATGCTGTTCGATCATGCTGACCGGTTCGACCCGGCAGCCGGCCATGTCAAGCATAAAGGGCCGCAGCCGTGCGGGGCGGGATTCGCCCCACAGGCGCGGGCCGTTATCGCGGGATGGTGGTGAATCAAACGTCATGACCAACAACAGGCTCCCCGGAAGGCGGCGTCAAGCAGCTTATGCCGCACTGCAGCACGACTGTAAATTGCCGGGCGGCCAGCGGGGAACTCCGTGCGGCCTGCCGGGTTCAGCATCGACTGTCGCCGGACGGCGCAGCGCATGCGACTTTCAGGCTGGACGATCGCGGCCAAAACGGGGAAATGATTGTCCATGAACGTGTCCGCCGCCCGCCCTGCCCCGGCCTATCCCTTCCTGGCGGGCGGGGGAGACATGGCTGCGCGCATCTCCGCGTTCGACTGGTCAACGACCCCGATCGGTCCGATCCATGACTGGTGCTCCAGCCTTCGCAACACCATTGGCCTGATGCTTCGCAGCCGGATGCCGATGGTGCTGTTGTGGGGCGCCGAAGGCGTGATGATCTATAACGACGCCTATTCGGTTTTCGCCGGCGGTCGCGATTCACGGCTGCTGGGATCATGTGTCCGCGACGGCTGGGAAGAGGTCGCCGATTTCAACGATCATGTGATGAAGACCTGCCTGGCGGGCGGTACGCTCAGCTTTCAGGATCAACTGCTGACCCTGCATCGCCATGGCCGGCCCGAACAGGTGTGGATGAACCTGGAATATTCGCCGGTGCCGGGCGAGGATGGCGCACCGGCCGGCGTCATCGCGCTGGTCATGGAGATCACCCAGGATCATGATAACCGCGCGGCGCTGGAAGAAAGCGAGGCGCGGTTGCGCTTTCTGGACGATCTGGGTCGCGCCATTACCGACTGCCACGATGCCGACGACGTGCTGGCGATCACCACTCGGCTGACCGCTGGGCATCTTCGCCTGTCCAACTGCGCCTATGCCGACATGGACGAAGATCAGGACGGCTTGACCATCCGGGGCGACTGGCACGGGCCGGAATCAACTTCTCTGGTCGGCCATTATCGGCTCGCCGATTTTGGCGCGCTGACGGTGGCGGAACTGCACGCCGGGCGGCCCTTGATCGTCAATGATGTTGCGGACGAATTGCCGCCTGCCGACGCTGCGACGTTTCAGCGGCTGGGCGTTGCGGCGCTCGTCTGCATGCCGTTGATCAAGGCCGGCCGCCTGACGGCGCTGATGGCTATCCACGATCGCGCGCCGCGCCGTTGGTCCACGAACGACCTGACAGTCATCCGCGAAGTCACCGAGCGGTCCTGGGCGCATATCGAACGGGCACGCGCCGAACAGAAGGTGTCGCAGGGTCAGGCGGAACTGCGCCGGGCACAGGAAGCCGGCGGCGTCGGCCTGTTTTCGATCGACGTGCGAACCAACATCCTCACATGCACGCCCGCCTTCTGCCGCGTCTTCGGCTTTCCCACCCGCGATCATATCCACGCGCCCGAGATCGAACGGCTGATCGTGGCCGAAGATCACCAGATCGTGTCCGACATCGTCCGTCGCCGCGATGGATCGGCGCCGCTGGACGTGGAATATCGCATCAGGCGTGCCGACGACGGCGAGGAACGGCTGATCGCTCGCAAGGGCGAATATGAATATGACGAAAGCGGTAATCCGGTCCGCCTCGTCGGCGTCGTGCAGGACGTGACAGAGCGACGTCGTATCCAGCGGGCGCTCGAAAAGAGCGAGGCCAGCTTCGGTGCGCTCGCCCAATATATGCCCAATCAGGTCTGGACCGCGCGCGGCGACGGCCTGCTCGACTGGTTCAACTCGCGCGTTTACGATTATTGCGGCGCGACCGAAGGCGATCTTGACGGCGCCGGCTGGGCGCAGATCGTTCATCCCGACGATTTGCCGGCGACGCTGGAGCGGTGGAGCGAAGCGCTGCTGACCGGCCAGACCTATCAGGCCGAATTCAGACTGCGCGGGCGCGAAGGAGGATATCGCTGGTATCTGTCGCGCGCGGTGCCGCTGCGCGACGCGCAGGGCCGCATCAGCAGCTGGATCGGCACCAACACCGACATCGACGACCAGAAGATGCTGGAGGCAGCCAGCACGCGTGACCGCAACCGGCTCTGGACGATGAGCCAGGACCTGATGCTGGTTTGCGACCTGAACGGCGTTATCACCGCGATCAACCCGTCGGCGAAACGGCTGCTGGGCTGGACCGAAACGGACATGATCGGCCAGCGGCTCGACCATTTCGTCCATCCCGAAGATGTCGCGGACACCGTTGCCGAAATCGGCCGCATCGGGACCGGCACGACGACGCTGGCGTTCGAGAATCGCTATCGCACCAGCAGCGGCGACTATCGCCTGCTGGCATGGACGGCGGTGCCCGATGCCGACCGCATCCATGGCGTGGGCCGCGACATCACCGACCAGCGCGCGACCGAGGAGGCACTGCGGCAAAGCCAGAAGATGGAAGCGGTGGGCCAGCTGACCGGTGGCATCGCCCATGATTTCAACAATCTGTTGCAGGGCATCACCGGCAGCCTCGACATCATGGACAACCGTCTGGCGCAGGGTCGCACCGACGATCTGTCCCGCTGGCTGACCGGCGCCAAGGCATCGGCCAACCGCGCCGCCGCGCTCACTCACCGGCTACTTGCATTCTCCCGCCGCCAGCCGCTCGATCCGCGGCCCGTGCGGGCCAATCCGCTGATGGCGTCGATGGAGGATATGCTGCGACGGACGCTGGGGGAAAGGATCGGGCTGGAAATGGTGCTGGCCGGTGGCCTGTGGCTCACCCGCTGCGATCCCAATCAGCTGGAAAGCGCGATCCTCAACCTTGCCATCAACGCGCGCGACGCGATGCCCGATGGCGGGCGCCTGACAATCGAAACCTGCAACGCGCATATCGACAGCGCCTATGCCGCCATGCAGGGCGACGTCGAGCCTGGGCAATATGTGTGCATCTGCGTGACCGATACCGGCACTGGCATGGGCAAGGATGTTATCGCTCGCGCGTTCGAACCCTTCTTTACCACCAAGCCGATCGGCCAGGGGACGGGCCTGGGGCTTTCCATGATTTACGGCTTTACCCGCCAGTCCGAAGGCTATGCGCGCATCTACAGCGAAGTCGGCAAGGGCACCACGATCAAGCTCTACCTGCCGCGCTATCGCGGCGAAGAGGATCCGGAGGAAACAAGTCCCGGCCTGGTCGCGTCCGCCGCGGCGGACGCGGGCGAAGTCGTGCTGGTGGTCGAGGACGAGCCGGTGGTGCGCGGGCTGATCGTCGAAGTGCTGCGCGAACTTGGCTATCGCGCGATCGAAGCGAGCGATGGCCCCAAGGGGCTGGAAATATTGCAGTCGGCCCGCCGCATCGACCTGCTGATCACCGATATCGGCCTGCCCGGCCTCAATGGCCGCCAGGTCGCCGACGGGGGCCGGGTGTCGCGACCCGACCTCAAGATCCTGTTCATGACCGGCTATGCCGAAAATGCCGCGCTGGCATCGGGTTTCCTGGAGCCTGGCATGGCGATGATCACCAAGCCCTTTTCGATGGACGTCCTTTCCAATCGCATCCGGGAAACGCTGGAGCAGGGATGAGGGAGGCGCGCGCGTCGCCGCCCCTCATCGCTCCGGCCCGGCGCGACCAGCGGCTGCATTACTGATTTTCGGGTTCCGCAAACAGTTTCACCAACTCGAATTTCTGGATCTTGCCCGACGCCGTCCGGGGGAAATCATCGACCAGGCGCCACATCTTGGGCACCTTGTGGCGGGAAATGCGGTTGAGCAGGAACTCGCGCGCTTCCTCCACGTCGATGACCGTGCCGGCATGGCATTTGATCGCAACCGCGACCTCTTCGCCCCAGCGCGGGTGCGGCACGCCGACGACGGCGCATTCGGCGATGCCCGGAAAGTCGCCCAGCCGATCTTCGATTTCGCGCGGATAGATGTTTTCACCGCCACGAATGATCATTTCCTTGAGCCGGCCGGTCACGCGGACATAGCCATGCTCGTCGAGCGTCCCCAGATCGCCGGTCCGCAGGAAACCTTGCTCATCGAATGCCGCGGCAGTCGCTTCGGGATTGTTGAAATAGCCCCGCGTCATATAGGGGCTGCGGATGCGGATTTCGCCGATCTGGTCGATGCCCAGCGTGTCGCCGGTGACGGCGTCGGAGATTTTCAGTTCCGTATAGGGATAGGGCTTGCCGACGGTCCCCGCGATCACTTCCACCGGATCGCCGCGCAGCGACTTGCACATCACCCCGCCGGCTTCGGTCTGGCCGAACATGATCTGGACATCGGCATGGAAACGGTCACCCAGGCGGCGCACGAATTCCGGGGAAACCGTGGTGGCGCCGGTCTGGATCACTTCGAGCGACGACAGGTCGGTCTTGTCGAAATCGGGATGTTCCATGATGGCGATGGCCATGGTGGGAACGCAGGGGAACCAGGCGACATGTTCCTGTTCGATCAGGCGCAGCACTTCGGCCGGGTCGAAGGCGCGCAACACAACATGGGTGCTAAGGCGCGAAATGCAGCCGAGGATGGTGCTGACGGACCCGCCAATATGGAAAAACGGCATGACCCCCAGCCAGGCAAGCCCGTCTTCGATCTTGTAGAGTTCCGAGCCGAGCAGCGCATTGTTGACGATGCCGCGATGGTGCAGCTTGACGCCCTTGGGCGTTCCGGTCGTGCCCGAGGTGTAGAGGATGAGCGCCGTATCGTCGGGATGAACCGTCGCCACGCCATTGCCGTCGGCTTTCCCGGCGGCCAGATGATCGCGCCAGTCGCTGATCAGCAGCGTTTCGCGCAGGTGCGGCAGCGAGGGCCGCACTTCCTCGATGATGCCGGTCATGCTGACGCCGCGATATTCCAGGTCCGAAATCACGCCGACCACCTGGCTCTGTCGCATCAACGCTTCGACCTCCGCCGATCGCAGCGCCGGGTTGAGCGTGATCAGTATAAGGCCCGCCTGCGCCGCCGCCATCTGATACAGGATCCACGGCGCACTGTTCGCGCCCCAGATCGCGACATGGTCGCCAGTCTTGAAATGGGTCAGGAGAAACGAGGCAAGACGCAGCGAATCCGCATGCAACGCCTTGTATGTCCACGACAGTTCGCCATCCTTGATAGCGATCGTGTCACCAGCTTTCTCGGCGGCGTTGCTCAGGAGCTGTCCTACTGTCCAGTCCCGGATCTCCGAACGATCATGGCCCGAAGAATGTGCCTCATCCATCTGATTTCCCCGTTTCTCTTTCGTTCATACGTTCGCCGCCGCGTCCGCCCGATGGATACTATATCCTATCCGGCACGGCATTCCGCTGCTGAACCCGTTATAGCAGCCATCGCGAGTTATCCAGACGCACTCTTGTTCGGCCGACTATTTTTTCCGGCGATCGATGGGCCGAAAGATTTGCCGGCGCGACGGCCCCGACGCGTCAAGTGGCAGGTCCCGTCACAGGTCCTGATCGGGGAAGCGGCGATAATAATCGACCATGTCCGCGATGCCCGCCTTTACCCCATAATCGGGTTCGAAACCCAGTTCCCGGATCGCCCGCCCGCCATCCACATTGGGTGGGAATGCCGATCCGAACGGGGCCTGCGGATCGCGGGTTATCACCGCATCGGGAACGACGGACTTGATCAGCGCGATAAAGGAGTCTTCCGAAAATGGCGGCTCGGTGGGTGTATTGAAGAGCCAGTTGTCGCTGCGGTCGCAAAGGGTCGCATCGACACAGAATTTACCCTGGTCCTTGTTGTAGATGATCTGAAGCCCGTTGGTCGACCAGGCCGGGAAGATCGACGGCCTGCCCGTCGCGGCATTATAGATGACCCTGTTATAGTTCGCGCCCCAGCTTCCCGAAAGCTTGCCCAGGCCAAACGCGAATGCCGGCCGGACGCAGGTGATATCCAGCCCCTTGGCGAGATAGGCGCCGGTCATCAGCTCGCAAAAATATTTGCTCGCCCCATAGGGCGTGGTCGGCGCAATCCGATAGCTTTCGTCGACCAGCCGGCCGTCATAATCGGGCATCGTGCCGACCGCTGCGATCGAGCTGGCCCAGCAGACCCGCCTGACCCCGTGGCGCAGACCCGCGTCGAAGACGTTGGCGGTGCCCTGGCAGTTCACCTTCATTGCCTTGATCGGGTCCGACGACGATTCCGGGCCCAGGAAGGCGGCAAGGTGCAGGATATGGTCGATCGCATTGGCGCCGACGATATCGAAAAGCTGATCTTGATCCAAAATGTCGCCCTGCACGATCATGGCGGCGGGCGCGATCGCCTGAAGGATCGGCGACGCGGCAACACGATCTAGGACGACGACATCATGCCCCCGACGGATAAATTCCGCTACGGCATACATGCCGATATTCCCGGTGCCACCGGTCACGAGTATTTTGGCCATCCCATATCTCCCAGTCCCTGCGTTTGACACGCCGGCGATAGGTCCTATAACCTATAAATTCTTTAGGGGCGAGGGGGGACGATATCGACAATCTTCATCGACGGATGGTTGCCGCCGCTTGATCTGCCCTTCTGACGTGCTATCGCGCATCGGTGCAGCAATGGTCGCAAACGGAGTCTGTTCGATCTTGAAAGTGCCGATAGCGCCAGGCCTGGCCTTCTGATTCTCATCGCCCGGCGCAGATTGCGTTCAACTCGCCATCGCGCCTGGGCCTGTAACGGAGCTTAATATGGATTTCGCCATCAGTCCGCGGGGCAAGGAATGGCTCGCCCGGGTGCAGACGTTTCTGGAAGACAATGTCTATCCGAACGAGGCGCTGTACGAGGAACAGCTTGGCGATGAGACCAATGACCTCTGGCGCGTACCCCCGCTCATGCTCGAATTGCAGCAGAAGGCGCGGGACGCGAGTCTGTGGAACATGCACATGCATGATACGCGCCACGGGCCGGGCCTGAGTAACCTGGACTATGCGCCGATCGCCGAGGCGCTGGGGCGGGTTCACTGGGCGTCGGAAGTGTTCAACTGCAACGCGCCCGACAGCGGCAACATGGACGTGCTGTCGCTCTATGGCAGCCCCGAGCAGCAGGAAAAGTGGCTGAAGCCCATGCTGGCAGGCGAGATCAAGTCCTGCTTCGCCATGACCGAACCGGCGGTGGCTTCCTCCGACGCGACCAATATCGAGACCCGGATCGAGCGCGACGGCGACCATTATGTCATCAACGGGCGCAAATGGTGGATCACCAACGCCTATAATCCGCGCACGAAGATCTTCATCGTGATGGGCAAGACCGATCCCAACGCGCCCATCCACCTCCAGCAGACCCAGATCCTGGTCGAACCCAGCACGCCGGGCGTCAAGCTGGTGCGCTCGCTGCCGATCTTCGGCTATCATGACCGTCCGCACGGCCATGCGGAAATCCTGTTCGAAAATGTCAGGGTTCCAGCCGAGAATGTCATCCTTGGCGAGGGGCGCGGCTTTGAGATCGCGCAGGGCCGCCTGGGGCCAGGGCGCATCCATCACGCCATGCGGATCATCGGCGTGTCGGAACGGCTGCTTGAAAAGCTCTGCACGCGACTTACTACCCGCGTCGCCTTCGGCAAGCGGCTGTCCGACGAAAGCGTGTGGAAGGAGCGGATCGCCCGCGCGCGCATCAACATCGAAATGAGCCGTCTGCTCGTGTACAAGACGGCGTGGCTTATGGACACTGTGGGCGTCAAGAACGCCCGCAGCGAGATATCGCAGATCAAGGTCATCGTGCCCGAACTGGCGCAGCAGCTGTGCGACGTCGTCCAGCAGGCCTATGGTGCGGCCGGCATGTGCGACGATTTCGGCCTCGCCTATGCCTTTGCCCGCCTGCGCGTGATGCGCATCGGCGACGGGCCCGACGAAGTGCACAACCGCGTCATAGCCCGCAACGAACTCAACAAATATCTTCCGCCCAAATCCAGCGAAGGGGCCAAACATGGCTGATCGGCAGGAACTGCTCACCGGCACGGAAGCGCCGCCCGAACATCTGGCGCTCGATACGCAAAAGCTTGCCGCCTATCTTGGCCCCCGCGTCGATGGTCTGGGCAGCGACTTTGCGGTCGAAAAGTTCAAGGGCGGCCAGTCGAACCCCACCTACAAGCTGGTGGGACATGACAAAAGCTATGTTCTGCGCCGCAAGCCGCCCGGCCAGCTGCTCGCCTCCGCCCATGCGATCGACCGCGAATATCGCGTGACCAAGGCGCTGGCCGATGCCGGGTTCCCCGTCCCCCGCCCCGCGCTCTATTGCGACGATGAATCGGTCATTGGCTCTGCCTTCTACATCACCGAATTCATCGCCGGGCGGGTATTCTGGAACGCCGACCTGCCCGATGTCGACAAGGCGGACCGGACCGCCATCTATGATTCGATGAACGCCTATCTCGCCGACCTGCACAAGCTCGATTACAGGGCGCTCGGCCTTGAGGGTTTCGGCAAGGAAACCGGCTTTACGGCGCGCAACCTCAAGCGCTGGTGCGGCAATTACGAACAATCCAAGCTGGTCGACGTGCCCGATATCGACTGGCTGATGCAGGCGCTCGCCGAACGGCTGCCAGCGAGCGAGCCGACCGCGATCCTGCACGGGGATTTTGGCCTTTACAACGCGATGGTCCATCCGACCGAACCGAAGGTCCTGTCCGCGCTGGACTGGGAGCTTTCGACGCTGGGCAACCCCTATATCGACCTGGCGCATAACACGCGCGCCTGGTGGGAACCGCTCGGCTTTGCCGAAGGGAGCGCAACGACGCTGATCGGCCATGATCTGGACGCGCTCGGCATCCCGTCGCTCGACGCCTATATCGACAGCTATTGCCGGCGCATGGGCATCGGCGGCATTCCCGATCTCGGCTTTTACCTGAGCTTCGTTCAGTTCCGCTATGCGGTCATGATCCAGGGCATTTTGAAGCGCGCGAGCATCGGCACGGGGGTCAACCGCGCCGTCACCCATACGCAGGATCGTGTCGCGACGATCGCCGCTCTGGCACGCAATACCCTCACCCAATCGCTATAGGTCCGGTCATGAAGCAATATTTCGATTTCAGCGGCAAGGTCGCCCTCGTCACCGGCGGCAGCCGCGGTTTGGGCGCGGCAATCTCGCGGGCCTTTGCCGAACAGGGCGCAAACGTCGTCATCGCCAGCCGCAACGCTGAAAATTGCGAACAGCTGGCCGCCGAAATCGAGTCGGAATATGGCGTCCAGGCGCTGGGGGTCG
Source organism: Sphingobium anseongense (assembly GCF_037725245.1). Lineage (NCBI taxonomy): Bacteria > Pseudomonadati > Pseudomonadota > Alphaproteobacteria > Sphingomonadales > Sphingobiaceae > Sphingobium > Sphingobium anseongense. The sequence continues at coordinate 130,321 of NZ_JBBJUL010000002.1, forward strand.
GCGCGCATCTGGGGCGCTGGGACGACATCGACCGGCTCGCCGACGCGGCCTATGCGCGGTTCGGCAAGGTCGACATATTGGTCAACAATGCCGGCATGTCGCCGCTGTCCGACGGATCGCTGGGTACGCCCGAAGCGCTGTTCGACAAGGTGATCGGCGTCAATTTCAAGGGGCCGTTCCGCATGACTGCGCTGGTCGCGAGCCGCATGGCGGAAGGCGACGGCGGCAGCATCATCAACATTTCGTCGATCGGCTCGATCCGGCCGCAGCCCGAATATGCGCCCTATTCGGGTGCGAAGGCAGCGCTGAACGCCGTTACCATCGCCCATGCCTTTGAATATGCGCCCAAGGTGCGGGTCAACGCAATCCTGCCCGGCAGTTTCCGTACCGACATCGCTAAGGCATGGTCGCCCGACAAGGCGAAGAACATCAAGTCCGCGATCAAGCGCTATGGCGAGCCTGAAGAGATCGTGTCGACCGTCCTCTATTTGGCGTCGGACCATTCAAGCTTCACGACCGGCGCACTGATCCAGGTGGATGGCGGACGGCCCTGAATGTTCCATGCCCCGGCGCGTCGATCGTGGACCGACGCGCCGGCGGCAGGCTCGCCTTTGTCCGATCAGGCAGGGCTGCTTAACGCCGCTTCGGCTCCGCGCTGCTTGATCATGTGCCGGTCCAGCCCCTCGACGATCATGACATAGACGGCGTCCAGCCAGCCTTTCGCTTCCTCGACCGTGCCGGTTTCATCCACGTCGTACATGGATTGAATGCTCATCTGGCAGCTGTCGTCGGAAATGGGATCAAGCGTCCAACTCGCAAGATAATTGCGAATGCCACCGATCATACCATCATTCGCATCATAATAGATGCGATAGGATTTCTTGTCCGCCAGGATCAGGACCTCTCTATTTTCCAAAGGCAATCCGGCATCGACCGCATTGTCCCGCGTCATCACGCGCGTTCGCGGAATGGCGTCAGGTTCGCCTTCCAGAAAAGACAGGGCGAGCGCCGGCCCGTCATTATCCCCGTGATGGAACCAGCTTATGTCGCCCCAGTCCATCAGGACGTCCCACAGCGCGTCGATATTCCCATGGACCACGCCCGTATAATAGCCATTCACTCGCGCTACATGCGTCATCATTCACCTCATCTCTCGACAACCATTATGAACCGTCACGCTTCTGTCGCAAAGGCGCATTTTCAGCGCAATCGCCAATAAGGCCAGACCGCCGATAGCCGGCAGGTCATCCCCGCCTCATCGGCGGGCGCCCTTATTCGGCCCGTTGCAGTTCCTGTTCCGCCTGCGCCTTTGCTTCCTCGAGATAGGCCATCACCTTCTCCCGCGGCACCGCCGGACGAAATACCGAAAGACCCCCGTCCACGGCAAGCTGCGTCCCGGTGACGAAGCGCGATTCATCCGATCCCAGGAACGTCGCGGCATAGGCGATGTCCATCGGCTTGCCGGCTACGGGCAAAGGCTGCGATCCCGACATCATTTCATCGAGATGCGCCGGCATGACATCGGCCACATCCGTGCTCGCCCCGACCAGTTGGCCCCACATCGACGTCGCATAGGCGCCGGGAACGATGGCGTTGACCCGCACCTTGTTGCCGGCAAGCTCGAACGCGGCCCAGCGCGCGAGATAGAGTACCGCGCCCTTGCAGACCACATAGACCATGCTGGCCGCCGGCGAGAAATTTTCAGCGGCGGCGGACGAGACGAGAATGACCGATCCCCCGCCCCGTCTTTCCATGGGCGCGACCGCATGCTTGATGCACATGACATGGCTGCGCAGCAGATTGGCCTGCCCATCATCCCAAGCCTGGGTGGTCAGATCGACGATCTTCTCCTTGTGATCCACCGACGCGGCCGCATGAACGACGATGTCGAGTCCGCCGAACTTTTCTTCGGCCATCGCCATCGTCCGGGCGATATCATCCTCGTTGCGGATATCGCAGGCGCTGAAAAAGACCGATCCGGGAAAGCGCCCTTCGATCGCCGCGCCTTTATGCGCCTGGATATCGGCGACGATGACCTTGGCGCCCTCATCGACATACATTTCGACGATACCGAGCGCGATTCCCGACACGCCGCCCGTGACGACCGCGACTTTTCCTGACAAACGTCCCATTGCTCTCCTCTCCGCGCGGGCTGTCCCGACGATCTAGAACCGCATCCGCGGTGGCTTTCTACAGCTGTCAGTGGTGAAGGATGGCCGGTTGGCGCGCAACAGCCTTTTGGCAGTCTGGCGATGGGAATATGCGCCAGCCGAACGGGACGCCTTGCCATATGCGGGGCCACCCACGGCTTCCTTCGCCAGACCATTTGGATGGCCGGAGAGCTATGACCTCAACGCTGATAGGCGGGAGGGCCGTCGTCGGACCGATCCCGACCCCTGTTTTCCTGCTCGCACTACAAGCGCTGCGGCATCGAATTTCGCCTTGGAACCGCCGATACCCGATCGCCGATCGCACCGATTCTGTAGGGGGTGACGAAGCCGAGTCACTGTCATCGCCGACCAGTTGACAGGTCGAACCTGACTCGCTAGCGCCATAGTATTACCATACTAATCGCGCAAACACGCAATGGCGGACGCGTTCAGTATCCTGATGGTCGCGGTGAGCCGAAATCCAGCCGCCATCAGGTGCTGGAGATGGGATGAGGGTAGAATGCGAGAGCGCGACTTTGCCAAAATTGATGCCCCTGCCGTCACGGCGACGAGGGTTGGAGCACGCCCTGTTTCTGCCCCATGGCAGCGCAGGCCGATGCTCCTGCCTTGCTCGTCACCCAGGCGGCGCCACCGACGGGCGACGGCTGTTCCGCGTGCGCCTTTTGAGGCATCATCATAATAACGAGGCGGGTGTTCTTCGCCCCAAATCCATAACGCGAAAATGTTTCTGAGAGGTCCCATGTCCTACACCCACGTCGATAAGCCCATCAGGCTCCGCAATCTCGAGATCAAGAACCGGACGTTCCGATCCGCCCATGCGACCGACCTGGGCGGGGGATATATGTCCGATGTCCTGATCGCCTATCACGAACAACGGGCGCGTGGGGGCGTGGGTCTCATCATCAATGAGATCGGATCGGTTCACCCGTCGACCAGAATGTACCAGAATCTGTTCGACCCCGAATATGATGCCGGCATGCGCAGGCTGGTCGACCGGATCAAGCCGCATGGCACACGGCTGTTCCAGCAACTCTGGCACGGGGGCAACACCGGTGGATTTGACGGCATACCGCCGTGGAGCGCATCGGACGTTCCCAATATCACGTCTGGCCATGTACCGGTCCGCATGACGAAGGCCATGATCGACGAGATCGTCGCATCCTATGCCGATTGCGCGCGCCGCATGGAGGCGTGCGGCGTCGATGGTGTCGACCTGCATTTTGCCCACGGTTATCTGCCCGCGCAATTTTACTCGCCGCTGACCAATGATCGCGATGACGAATATGGCGGCTCCATCGAAAACCGGATGCGCTTCATGCTTGAAGTGATCACGGCGGTACGAAGCGCCGTATCATCGGATTTCGTCGTCGGCGCGCGCGTCGGCAATGATCTTGCGCCGGGCGGCATCGGCGAGGAAGAAACCATCCTGCTCGCTCAAACCCTCGAAGCAAAGGGGCTGGTCGATTATATCAACGTTTCCGTCGGCAGCTACAACCGCAACGACAAGATGATCGGCGGCATGAATGAGCCGACGGGCTACCAGCTTCCCACCAGCATTCCCATCACCCAGGCCGTCAAGGTGCCGACCCTGATCACGGGCCGTTTTCGCACGCTGGAAGAAATCGACCAGGTCATCCGCGCTGGCGAAGCCGACATGGTGGGCCTGGTGCGCGCGATGATTGCCGACCCCCAACTGGTTGCCAAGAGCCTGGCTGGCCACAGCGATAGCGTCAGGCCGTGCATCGCCTGCAACCAGGCGTGCGTCACCAACCTGCTGATCGGTGCGCCGATGGAATGTGCCGTCAATCCTGGCACGGGGCATGAGCTGGAGCGCGGCGATCACCTGCTGACCACCGCGCCCGAGCGGCGCACCGTCCTGGTCGTCGGTGGCGGCCCCGCCGGGATGGAGGCGGCGCGGGTCGCGGCGACGCGCGGACATAATGTTATATTGGCCGAGGCGAACCCCTATCTTGGCGGTGCTTTGCGCGCAGCGGGGAAGGTTCCGACGCGGCACAATCTGCTCGACATCATCACGTGGCTGGAGGAAGAAATTTTCCGGCTGGGGGTCGAGGTTCGCCTCAGCAGCTATCTGGACGCCGACGACGTGCTGGAGATCGGCGCGGATGTCGTGATCGTCGCCACGGGGGCGATGGAGCGGATGAACGGTGTGCAAATGTCGCACATTGGCGAACCCATCACCAATGTCGAACGCAGGGGCGTCATTTCTTCCACCGAATTGTTCATGGCGACGCCATCCAACCTGGGCCAGACTGCCGTCGTGCTTGACGATGTCGGCCATTTCGAGGGGCTGGGAGCGGCGGAATTCCTGATCAACCAGGGTCTGCGGGTTACCTATGTCACGCCCCTGCGCGAAGTCGCGCCGACCGCGCGATTGACGTTGATGGTCGAACCCTATCTGCAGCGCATGGAGGGCAAGCCCTTCAGCTACATGGTCCGCACCCGCGGCATCGCCATCGGCGACGCCGACATTACCGTCGGGCCGGCCCATCTGTACGACACTCTGGCGGATTCGGTGACGATACCGGCCGACACCATCGTCCTTGTCTCGCATAATCGCCAGAACCGCGAGATATACGACGCACTGGAAGGGCGGGTCGCCAACCTCCATGTGATCGGCGATGCCAGCGCCCCGCGCTTCGTCCAGGCGGCGATCCGCGAGGGTCATATCGCCGGCGCAAGTGCGTGATCGCAAACCGACGCCACGGGTGAACGTGCCAGCATAGCGCCCATGGCGTCCATGCGGCACGTTTACGCACCCAAGGTCTGCCACTCTTTCGCGCCATGATGTCGTCAACGGCGCGCGCATGGCCCGTATAGCCTCGCCCTGGGCGATGGGGCCGCTGCATCTCCCCATGCCGCTCGATCATCGCTTCGGCATGAACCATGGCCAAATCTGGCGTGGCAGACGGGTCGGGCGGCGCAATCTTCACGCGCTGATATTCGGTGATGCGCGGACGGACCATGTCCTGCGAGGCCGACAGGGCACGGAACTATTGCAGGGGGGCCCCTCGCGCGATGCAGGGTTTCGCGCTAGGTTGGTTCGTCGATGCCTGGCTGGAGGATGGCTCGATGGAACATGCAGACCGGATTGCGGGCGTCGAGCTGGGCGGCACCAAGGCAATCGCGCTGGTCGCCCAGGCCGGGCGCGTGGTCGAAAGGCTGGTCGTACCCACGACGGACCCGGCGCAAACGCTGGGCGCCCTTCGTATGGCGCTGCTCGACTGGCATGGGCACAGCCCGATCGACGCGCTGGGCATCGCCTCCTTCGGTCCGTTACGCCTCGATCGGACGGCGGCGGATTTCGGTCGCATGCTCGCAACGCCCAAGGCGGGCTGGTCGGACGCGGACATCGCCGGACAGCTCGCCGGGGGCTTCGATGTGCCCTGGCGGATCGACACCGACGTCAATGGCGCCACGCTCGCCGAGTGGCGATGGGGCGCGGGGCAAGGGTGCGGCAGCCTATGCTACCTGACGATCGGCACGGGCGTGGGCGGCGGCATCGTCATGGACGGCAGGCCCGTTCACGGCATGCTCCACCCCGAACTCGGCCACATGCGCTTTCGCAGAGCGCAGGGCGACAATTTCGCGGGCGCCTGTCCCTTCCATGGCGATTGCGTGGAAGGACTCGTATCGGGGTCCGCGCTCAAGGCCCGCTTCGGCCGGCCTGGCGAAGACATTGGCGATGACGATCCGCAATGGTCCTTCGTCGCGCAGGATCTGGCGGAGTTGGTGTGCGCGATCCTGCTGACGGTATCGCCCCACAGGATTTTGATCGGCGGCAGCGTCGCGCTCGGCCGGCCCTTTCTGTTGCCGATGATCCGCGCACGATCGGTCGATATGCTGTCGAACTATCTTCCGCACGTCACCGCCGATGCTGCGCAGCATATCATGGTTCAACCCGGCTTGGGCGCCGATGCCGGGCCAATGGGCGCGCTAGCCCTTGGCATGGCGGCGCTCAACTGACCAACGGCGCCCGACCCGTCCCAGTGGACACCTGCACGCACCAACGCATGTTGACGATGGAGCGGGTAACAACCCGATCCGGTGCCCATGCCATGATGCGCCCGATTTCCTCATTCGTGAGGTCGGTCTTGCACAAATACGTGCAGAAGGTTCTTCGGACGTCATGGAGATGCTTCTTGCGCGGCGGGATTGATAGATCGGCATTACCGGGATCAACGACCTTAGCCTTGTCCCGCACATTGTCCATCCACCGGCCCCGGCCGTCCATGCCGATGCGGACATCGGCCTCGCGCAGCACCGTGGTGAAGGCCTGCGACGTGAACTGGCTACCCTGGTCGGTGTTGAAGATCTCCGGCTTGCCGAACCGGGCCAATGCCTCCTCCAGAGCCGCGACACAGAAGCCGGCGTCCATCGTGTTCGACAGCCGCCAGGCCAACACCTTGCGGGTTGCCCAGTCCATGATCGCCACCAGATAGAGGAAGCCGCGGCGCATGGGGATGTAGGTCACGTCAGCGCAGCACATGTGATTGGGCCGCTCGATCGCCAGCTTGCGCAGCAGATACGGGTAGACCCGGTGCCGCGGGTGGGGATCACTGGTGCGCGGCCGCTAGTAGATCGGCGTCAGGCCCATCTTCGCCATCGGCCGCCGCGCGCGACGGCGACCAATATCCCGACCATTGCGCCGCAGATACCGCGCCATCTGGCGGCTGCCATACCACGGGCACTCCATGAAGGTCTCGTCGATCACCGTCATCAGTGCCAGCGTCTCGTCCGCTTCCGGCACCGGGGCGTAGTAACAGGCCGAGCGACTGATCCGCAGCAGGCGGCACTGCGCCGAGATCGACAGGCGGTGGTGAGCAGGTTCGACCATCGCCCGCCTCCGGTCCACGCTCATCGACCGAAGGCTTTCGCTAAAAAATCCCGCTCCACCACCAACTGCCCGATCTTGGCGTGCAGTTTTTCTACCTCGCTCTCGCTGACGGCCCTGGCAACATCGCCCGCCCCGGAAAAGGTGCCTGCCATCCCGTCGAGGGCTTGCCGCTTCCACGATGCGATCATCATGTGGTGCACGCCATGCTTGGCGGCCAGCTCCGCCAGCGTCAAATCGCCACGAATCGCTTCCAACGCAACCTTGGCTTTAAAATCCGCGCTGTAGCGCTTCCTCGTCGTCTTCATTCCCGTACCAATCCATCAGGTCGGGATTAGCTGAGCATCCTGTCCAAAAAAACGGCACCACCTCACTGACGATCCCGTGCGAGCTATGATTTCACATCGATGCGGGAAGAAAGGGGATTGAGCGAGATCAGCCATTGAAGGCTGTCACGCCACGGTTCCTGCATTGCGCCACCTTAGCGCTGCCTAGCGTTCCTTCCTTTATGCCATCAGCCAGGCCATTGCAGCATCGCTGCTGGTAAATGTCTTGACATGGGGTTGCGGTATCACGCGCTGTGCCTGCATCTTGTTCAGCGCGCTGCCCACAAGGATCGCATAGCGCCCATTATTTTCCGCCATCAGTTTCGCGAAAAATACGGAGAAGGCTTCGCCCACCTCGTGGGATTGTACCGGATAGTCGGTACACTGGGCGAAAACCCGATAGCTATGATGACGGGTCAGGATCTCTGAATGCAGCGCGAGAAATTCCTGCTTGAAGCGGTCGAAGATCTCCAATGACCAGTAGCCACTCTGCGTTACCTTCAACAGATTGCTCTGCTCGTCGTAGGAGAAAAAATAATCCAAAGACCTCTCCGCTATCTGCTGTCAGCGAAACGTCATCCGCCGCCGACGCCTCGCAGCGCAATCATGCACTAAGTCCCACGAGAGAGCGGATGCGTCAACTCATCCGAGCAGACAATGCGAGGTTTCAGGGGCAAGCGGAACGAAGTCGCGGCGGGCTTGAAAAGCTCAGCTACGCGCAGTCAGACGCTGGCGCAGCATCAACGCAATCATGTCCAGCGCCTCGAAGGTCTCCGGCAGAATGGCGCCCAGTTCGATGAAGCCGTGGATCATGCCGGGAAAGGTACGGCGCATCACTTCGACGCCGGCCTGTTCCAGCCTTTCGGCATAAAAGCTGCCCTCGTCATGCAGAACGTCACACCCTGCCGTGATGACGAGCGCGGGGCAAAGGCCAGCCATCTCTTTCACGACCAGAGGCGATATATGCCAGTGCGCCGCGATCGTTTCATCCGTCAGATACGCATCGAGGAAATATTTCATCACCTCTTGCGTCAGGGGCGGCATCGCCGCGTTGCGAACGCGGGACGGATAATTCCAGGCCGTTTCACGATTGTCCGTCCCAGGATAGATAAGGACCTGGCAGCAAAGCTGGAAATTGGCATCCCGAGCGGCGATGGCGACCACCGCGCTGAGGCTGCCGCCTGCGCTGTCACCGCCAACGGCGATCCGTTCAGGATCAATGCCGAGCGTGTAAGCGTTCGCGACAATCCACCAGAAGGCAGCGATGACGTCATTGGACGATGCAGGCGCGGGATGTTCGGGCGCAAGTCGATAGTCCACCGCAACAACTGCACATCCAGTACGTTGCGCCAACTGGCGGCAAATTCTGTCGTGAGACTCGAGATCGCCGATCACCCATCCGCCGCCATGAATATATATCAGCGCGGGCACCGACCCCTGGGGTAACCCATGCGGACGATAGTGTCGCAGCGGAATGGAACCAAGCGGCCCTTCGGCGGCAAGATCCTCCACAGTCGCCATCTCTATCTGTGGTCCCCCGAACACCGCGCTCTGCTCCCGATAGGGGGCACGAGCCTGTTCGATCGAAAGCTCTGTAAAATTGGGAGCGCCGGCTTCTTCCAGCGACGCGGAAAACTTCAAGACATCAGGTGTTGGTTTCACGGCAACGCTCCGTCCTCTGCCAATATTCTACAGGCACTTTTTGTCATGCCATCTGCATCGCGGTCGCGTTCCGCTCCGTACAACAACTCAGCTTAAGACACGTCCGTCTCTGCATTTGCGATACATGAAGGGCTGTGCTAAAATGTATCCCTAGGCTACAGTGTAGCACATGTCCATCCATGGCGAGAATCTACGCTATCTACGCTCAAAATGGTCCGACCAGCCGCGGTCCGCCAAGCGATAAGGGCGCAAGCCTCAGGTACGGCGGCTGTCACAAGGATTTTGTAGTGCGCGAAACAATCTATCTGGTGCCCGGCCTTTTATGCGATTCGACCGTGTGGGAACATCAACATACAGTCCTGGCCGCCGATTATGACGTTATCGTTCCCGATCTGACCCGCCAGTGCTCGATCGGCCAGATGGCCATCGATATTCTGGCTGACGCCCCGGCGCGCTTTTCGATTGCGGGCCACTCGATGGGCGCGCGAGTTGCGCTGGCGGTGGTCGATCAGGCACCGGAACGGGTAGACCGCATCGCGCTGCTCGATACCGGCGTACATCCCGCGACGACCGACGAACCTGTTCGCCGTCAGGAACTGCTGGATATCAGCGCCCGGTCGGGGATGCGCGCGCTGGCAGATCGCTGGCTGCCGCCGATGGTGAAGGACGGAACGCTCGACGCGGACCCGAGCCTGCGCGAAAAACTCTATGCGATGGTCGAGCGCATGTCGCCGCAGATTCATCGCAATCAGATCGGCGCGTTGCTCGGTCGCCCCGATGCGCGGACGCAGCTTGGCGCAATCGCCTGTCCCGTCTTGATCGGCGTTGGCGAACAGGATCGCTGGAGTCCGCCAGAACAGCATGAAGCGATTGCCGCGGCCATCCCCCATGCCCGCTACGTCGTCTTTCCCGACAGCGGCCACATGGCCCCGATGGAAGCGCCAACGGCCGTTACCGAGGCGTTGCAATACTGGTTGCGCGCACAACTTCAGGCTTGAAGGCCCCATATATGAACGACATCGAATGGGCCGTCGAACGGCAGATTCGCCGCTTCGCCATACTGAACGACGCGCACGACCATGATGGCCTTGCCGCTATGTTCACCGACGATGGCCGCTTCGCGCGTCCGACTGAACCGGATGCGCCGATCATCGGCAAGGAAGCGATCCGCGCCTTCTTCCGCGACAGGCCCAAACGCATCGCCCGTCATGTCATGGCGAATATCCTGGTCGACGTCGTTTCGGAACTGGAAGTGCGGGCGCACAGCTATGTCCTGTTGCACATGGCCGACAAGGTGCTGGTCGGGGATTTCTTTGACCGGCTCATGTTGCAGAACGACGCCTGGCTTTTCGCCGAACGTCGCGGGACGCTTGCCTGGTAAACCAACAGATGGGCGCCGCGCGTTGTGGCGGCGCCCCCCTGCCGCTACGCCGCGTTCAGGATCGCGCCATGGGGATCGAGCACGAACTTCTCCGCCGCGCCCTTATCGAACGTCTCATATCCGGCCGCCGCATCCTCCAATGATATGACCTTGGCATTGACGATGTCGGCGATAGGCAGCCGGTCGTGCAGGATCGCCATCATCAACTGTCGATTATATTTCAGCACGGGCGCAGCATGGTGAGATCGGAAATCTTCTCCATCGCCCGATCACGATCGGGCAGTTTGAGCAGATTGAAGTCCGCATAGGGCACTGTCACATAACGGGCCTGTCCCCGATCCAGCCGCCCATATCGACATAGCCATAGGCACCGCCCGCCCGCGCCGGATTGACCGTCAGGCACACGCCGGTGTCCTGCGACTCGCATATGCGGCAGCGGCCGCAGGCGACGTTGAACGGGGCCGACACGATGTCGCCGATCTCCAGCATCTCGACATCGACGCCTTTCTCGATCACTTCGCCGGTAATCTCATGGCCCAGCACCAGCCCGGCGGGCGCGGTCGTGCGGCCACGCACCATATGCTGGTCCGACCCACAGATGTTGGTCGAAAGCACCTTGAGGATCACGCCATGTTCGATCCGGCGGCCGTTGGGCGTCTAGCTTCGAATCGGCAATATCCTGCACCTCGACCTTGCCGGGGGCGACATAGACTGCACCTCTGTTGCTGCTCATCTCACTCTCGCCTTATGCGCCGATCAGACCGTGTCCGCGCGTTGCGTCAACTGACGTGCGCCGGCTTCTTCGGCAAGCGCGCGGTCGATCATCATCCGCGAACGGACACCGCCCGCGTCGATATTCAGCAGCAGCAGCTTGCGGTCGGGATAGCGGTCGAGGTTGCGCTGTTGCAGCTGCAATATCTCCATATCCTCGCCGAATATCTTGCCCTGCCCTTCGCGAATAGTGTCGGTCAGCGCCTTGTCCTGAACGGCAAAGCGCCGGGCCATGCCCCAGAAATACCAGTGCGACGTTTCGGTTTCGGGCGTGATGAAATCCACGACGATGCTCGATGCCTTATCCTTGTCGTCCGCGTCGTAACCGCCCTTCCCCTCCAGCGCGACGCCGACCTCGATCATCACATGGCTCGGCAGCGAGAAGCGGCAGACCTGCCAGCGATCGACGGTCGCATCACCCGGCAGCCCCGCGCTCTCCAGCGCCATTTGCCAGAAAGGCGGCGCTTTGATCCCGTCCATGAAACGACTGGTGACGACCTCCTTACCGACCACCCGCGTCTTGACCGGCGCTTCGTCAATCTCTTTCTGGCCGATGCTGGTGGCGTGGACATAGGTTTCGTGCGTCAGATCCATCAGATTATCGATCATCAGGCGATAATCACAGGCGACATGATACAGGCCCCCGCCATAGGCCCATTCGTCGCTTTCGGCCCATTCCAGATGGTGCAGACGGGCCGGGTCGGCGGCCTCCGCATCGCCCGGCCACACCCAGATGAAGCCATAGCGTTCGATCACCGGAAAAGTACGGATGGGCGGGAAACCACCGACGCGCTGCCCCGGCATCGCGACCGTGCTCCCCTCGCATCCCATGGCGAGCCCATGATAGCCGCAGACCAGCGCACCGCCTTGAACGAAGCCAAGCGACAGCGGCGCGCCCCGATGAGGGCAAAAATCGTCGAGCGCCGCGACCTTGCCGTCACCGCCACGGAAAAAGACCATGCGTTCGCCGCAAATCTGCCGCCCCAGCGGCTTCCCATCGATCTCGTCCGGCGTGCAGGCGACATACCAGGCATTGCGGGGCCATGTCTTCGTGGGGACTTGCTCAATATCCAATGGCTGCTCCTTGATACTGCCAGCAACGGCTCGCCGCTTATGGCATCACGACCACGGGCTTAATCACTTCCCCCCGTTCGGATGCGGCGAACGCTTCTTCGATCTGCGCAAAGGGATAATAACGGACCAGCTTTTCGAGCGGCAGGCGGCCTTCCCGATAATAAGCGATCAGGCGTGGAATGAAGCGCTGAGGATCGATGCCGCCTTCCACTACGCCGACGATCCGCCGCCCCAGGCTCATGATCGCCGAAGGATCGATCGCCAGTCCATCGCTGGGATAGGCGCCGACCAGCGCCAGCGTACCACGCGGGGCCAGCATCGCGATGGCCTGCGAAAGAAGGGTGGGCACGCCCGTCGTATCGACGATATGGTCGAACACTCCCTCCAGCGCCGCGAGATCATCCACAGCCTCCGTCGCGCCCAGTTCGCGGGCCAGTTCCAGCCGGTGCGCATGGCGATCAAGGATCGCGATGCAGCCGGCCCCCGTAATCTTCGCAGCCATCAATGCAGACAGACCGACCGCGCCCGCCCCCATGATCGCGATCGACTGGCCCGGCTGGACGCTCAGCGTTTCCAGCACCGTGCCCGCGCCGGTCTGGACGCCGCAACCCAGCGGCGCGAGCAGGTCCAGCGGCAGGTCCGCGTCGATCCGCACCACATTGTCCTGATGCGCCAACGCATAGGTCGCGAAGGCCGACTGGCCAAAGATATTGCTGCCGATCGGCTGTTCGCCGCGCCGGATATCTCCCTCGCCCGCCCGTCGAAGGCCCAGAAAATTGCGCGGCACGAACTCTCTGCAATAGCCCGGCTGATGATCGTGGCAGGCGGAGCAAACACCGCAACTATGGAAGCTCAGCAGGACATGGTCGCCCGCCGTCAATCCGTCGACATTCGCCCCGACCGCTTCGACAATGCCCGCGCCTTCATGACCCAGGATGACGGGAAAGGGGATGGGTAACGCCCCCTCCCGCATCACCATATCGGTATGACATATACCGCAAGCGTGGATACGCACCCGCACCTGACCGGGGCCGGGCGGATCCATGGCCAGTTGCTCGAACCGGAATGGATCGCCCGACCGCTCGATGACGGCGGCGTCTATAGTCAGCACCCCCACCGCTCAGAAGTCGAAGCCGAAGCGCAGATACCATTCGCGCGGCCGGTTATAGGTGCCGAAAATCGCGCCCGCCGCGATATTCGACCCCCCCGAAGTCAGGAAGCGCTTGTCCGTCAGATTCGTGCCGCCTGCGGTCAGCGACCAGTGGCCGCCCGGCTCCCGATAGCTGATGCTGGCGTTGACGATGTCAGCGGCCACGCGCTTCAACAGCAAGGTCCGCTGCGTATCGTTCCACGCGCTGGAGCTGTGCGTCCAGTCGGCCAGCACGACCAGCGAGCCGCCATTGCCGAGCTTGGCTTCATAGCGCGGGCTGACATTGATCTTCCACTTGGGCGTCTTGGGCAGGGTTTCGCCCACAAGCGTGCCTGCCTGGAAGGGATTTGCTCCACCCACCGCGGCGGTAGCAGGGGAAACCGACGTATATTGGGCGTCGATATAGCCGACCGATCCGTTGATGGTCAGGCCGTCCACGGGCGCGGCGAGGACTTCCAGTTCGAACCCGCGAATAAGGGCGTCGCCTGCGTTGGAGATGGTCGGCGACGTGCCAACCTGGATATTGAGCTGAATGTCGCGATATTTGGTCGAAAAGACTGCGGCGTTCACCTGGAGGTGGCGATCCAGCAGGGTCGATTTGATACCCGCTTCCCAGGTGGTCGCCTTTTCCTCGTTGAAGTCGGGCGCGACATTGCCTTGCGGATTGGTCAGCCGCGTGGTCCAGCCGCCGGTCTTATAGCCCTTCGACCAGCTGCCATAGAGCATAACATCCTCGTTTGGATGGACCTGAACGCCGACCTTGGGCGAAAAGTCGCTGAACTTCTTGCGGTTCACGCCGGGGGTATAGACCCGCACCGGATTGGTCGGATCGGGAAAGCTCAACCCCACCTGACATGGGATGGGAGCCAGCGGGAACGGCCCGTTCGGAAAAATGGTGCCGTCGGAATTGGCGCATCCGAACAGCTTGTAATTGAAACCGTTCAGTTCCTGCTGGCCACCCTCGAACCGCTTGCGTTCATTGGTGTAGCGCCCACCGATGGTGATGCCGATCAGGTCGATCGGGCGATAGTCCAACTGGCCGAAAAAGGCATAGTTTTTGGTGGACAACTGATTGGGCCCGTCGACCTGGACCTGTCCTTCCGAAAAGGTGACATAATCGTGCAGGTCGCCGGATTCGCTGAAATAATAAGCGCCAAGAACGTACCGCAGCTTCTTGTCCAATGCGTCGCCCAGCAGTTGCAGTTCCTGGCTGAACTGCTTCTGGTTCATGGTGAAGCTGAGCTGGCCGAAATTGAGCGGCGACCCGTCCGCATCCAGTCCCGCATTCCAGTGCAGTTCGCGATAGGCGATGATCGACTTGAGCGCGACATTGTCCGCTAGATCGAAATCGACGATGCCACTCAATCCCCAGGTCTGTAGATCGGAATAGCTGTTGCCGGTCGCATAGCTGCGATCCTTGTCGTTGATCAGATAGCGACTGTCCCAGGGCAGGCGATCATTGGCGGGGTTACCGTCTACATTGACGCTGGCATAGCTCGGCAACTGGAACTGCGGATTGAACTGCGTGCCCGACACGCCACACAGGGCAGAAGCATTGCGGGCGGCGATCTGTGCGCCCGTGCTGCCGATGCAGAAATTATAGAGACCGGCGAACAGGAACCCGGTGGTGCCGGTCGGGTCGAACGCGGTGCCGGGCAAATTGGTCGCGCCTGCAAAATTTCCGGGCACGAATTCCGCCGTGCCAAGCAGCTTGTTCGCCGAAGTGCCCTTGTCCTTGCTATAGTCGCCCGAGAAGGTCGCGCGGATCGCGCCGCCATCGTCCCACTTCAGCTTGCCGCGCAGGTTCCAGTTGTCGTTTTCGCCCTCGCGGCTGGCGCTGTCATAGCCCGCTGCCGAAAAAGCGGTGAAGGATGGCGTGTTGTTGACACGCTGGTCAGGGAAAGGCACGCGTTTTAGGAAACCGTCGCGGGTCTTGACGCCAAAGGTGATCGCCGAACTGAGACCTTCGGTGATCGGGATGGTCACTGATCCACGGACCTGAAGCAGGTCGTAGCTGCCAACCGTCACGTCACCCGTAGCCTTGAATTCCTTGCCCGGATCGCTGGTCACGATGGAGATGGCGCCGCCGATCGTGTTGCGACCGAACAGCGTGCCCTGCGGTCCCTTCAATATCTCGATGCGGGCAACGTCGAGCAGATCCTGGTTCGCGCCCACGGTGCGCGCCAGGTAGACGCCATCCAGATAGATGCCGACCCCCGGATCGATGTTGAACGCGAAATCATCGGAACCGATGCCGCGAATATAAGCAGCCAGCACGGCGGTCGAACCGGAAAAGGGCGTGCCGGCGTCCAGATTGACGTTGGGCGCGATCGCCGACAATTGCGACACGCTGCCGATCGCCCGCTCCTGCAACGCTTGCGAGGTGAAAGCCGAAATCGCGATCGGCACGTCCTGTACATTTTCAGCCCGCTTCTGCGCGGTGACAACGATGTCCGCGATCCCGTTCTGGTCGGCGCTCGCGTCACTGGTGGCCTGCGGGCTATCCTGTGCGATGGCGGGTGCGGCTGTCCAGGCAGCGGAGGCCAGCAACAGCGCGATGGTCGTTTTTCTCATGGAATGTCTCTCCCCTAAAAATCTATGCCTTGTTCTGGCGATTTATATTTTTTCTACCGGCCGACGCGCTCCGGGTCTTGGATGCACGCGAACCCCCGATAAGGATGTACGCGAACCTGACGTCGGGGTGCGGCGCAATGGCTACGACAGGATTGGGTCCGCGCCCTTCCTGCTCCGCCACATGCTGGGCGACAGACCGAACTGGCGGCGAAAGCAGCGGGCGAAGAAAGCCGAATCATTAAAGCCGACTTCAAAGGCGATGTCGGTGATCGTCTGCCTATCGTCGCGGGCCAACAGGACCGTCGCCCGTTCCAGCCGTTGCATAGTGATGAAGGTCGTCGGCGTCAGGCCGACCTGGCGGAAAAAGGCCTTCTGAACCGCTCGCGTCGAGAGATCGAGCGCTTCACCGATCAAAGCGGTGCCCAGATCGGGATTACCCAGATTGTCGAGCGCATAGTGCACAGGAGAACGCCATGGCCGGCTGGTCGGCTGACCCTCCGGCTTGCGTCGACAGACCATGCGCGCGGCATCGGCCATCAACGCCCCGATATCATCATCCATGTCCGCCAGATGCTCCCGCTGCGACCAGACGCCCTGGAGCACATGCCCCAGAAACGCGACATTGGGATCATTCGCGGGCAGAAGACACCCGTGCCAGTCGCGCGCGGCGACATCCTCGCCCATCATCCTTACCGGCACCTGGAGGATCAGGCAGTCGTTTGATCGTGATATATCGATAGTGTAGGGGCGCGTGTCGTCAGCAACGATGATTTCCCCGACGCGCGCGCTGCCGCTCTCGTCTCCATGCGCCATTGTCATGGTGCCGCGACGCAATATATGCAGCAGCAGATGCCGGTCATCGTTCTGAGACGCGATCCTGCTAACCCTGGCGCGATCGCTTCGCGCCCGTGTCAGCCCGACACCGCCGATCGAACAGCGCGCCAGATCGGCCTCTATGCCCTCCGATGCGTCGACGGTCATGCCCGGAAAGGCATTGGCGACGACATCGCGCCAAAACAGACGCCTGCGCTGGTGCGGCACCAGTCTGGTGGAGAAGCGCTCTATGACGCTTCGCGACATTCGCTCCGCTGAAGGCCCGACATAATCCGGGTATAGCGTCATATCCCTCCCTCCCCATCTCGCCACGTCGGCGATCCAGCCCGGCTTGTCTTTTATATAACGCAAAACGTATCCCAGGGATACTAATTCCGCAACATAATTTTGCTTGCCCGAATAGGATCATCACATATTGCGACTTGCTTATCCCCTCCCGGATATTGTATGCCAGGGATACATCAGCGCCGGCCGTTCCGGCCCCTTATTTCCAAAAACTGATGCAGGGAGATGATGATGCCTGAAAAGGATGTTGTTTCGGTCCATGTCGAGGACCGGATTGCCTGGGTCAATTTTGCGCGGCCCGAAAAGCGCAACGCCATGAGCCCCACGCTTAACCGGCGGATGATGGAAGTGCTGGACGAACTGGAGTTCCGCGATGACGTGGGCGTGCTGGTTTTAGGCGGCGAAGGCTCCGCCTGGTCGGCCGGAATGGACCTGAAGGAGTATTTTCGGGAAACCGAATCGCAAGGACTGCGCGGCGTCCGCAAGTCGCAGAGCGAAAGCTATGGCTGGTTTCGCCGCCTGCGCTGGTTCCAAAAGCCGACGATCGCCATGGTCAACGGCTGGTGCTTTGGCGGCGGCTTTGGCCCGCTTTTCGCCTGCGACCTGGCGATCAGCGCGGACGAGGCGCAATTTGGCCTGTCCGAAATCAACTGGGGCATCCTACCCGGCGGCGGCGTGACAAAGGTGGTCGTCGATCTGCTGCCGATGCGTGACGCCATGTGGCTGACGCTGACAGGCGACCTGATCGACGGCAAGCAGGCCGCCGCCATGCGCCTCGTCAATGAAAGCGTGCCGCTGGACCAGTTGAAGGACCGGACCCGCGCGGTTGCGGAAATCCTGCTCAGGAAAAACCCCGTCGCCCTGAAATTCGCGAAGGATGCCGTCCGCCGCGTCGGCACGATGACCTATGACGAAGCGGAGGATTATCTGGTGCGCATGCAGGAAGCCGCCAACTTCCATGACAAAACCGATGGTCGCAAGGAAGGCATTCGCCAGTTCATCGACGAGAAAAGCTACAAGCCGGGCCTTGGCGCCTATGACCTAACCAAGGTCAAAGCGGACAACTAGAGCGATTTCTAATCAGATGGAATCATCTGATGACTCGGAAATCGCGTAAAAACAAAAGTTTAGAGCGGCTGATCCGATACAATCGGATCAGCCGCTCTAAACCGGCAGGCCCGCATGGAAAGGGGGCGTTCCGGGATCATGCCAGTGCGCGCCCTTTTCCATGAGTCCAAATATCATGCGCCCCTTCAGTTTTGGTCCCGTATGGAACGCTGGCCCACGGGCGACCGGCCACCAGCGACCATCATTCTGGTATAATCCTCGAAATTCATGTCGGTCATGGTCGACACCGCCTGCGCGAAGGGAATGCCATCGGTGGAAAACAGCTTCGCCAGAAAATAGACATTGCCGCCCAGTTCCAGACAGCGATTATAATCGCGCGCCAGCACTGCCGCCTTCTGGTCCTGCGTCATCGACCATTCGTCCAGATAGGCGGCTTCGTCGGCCTTGAACCGCGCGCGATTGTCGGCGCGCATCAGGCTCATGGCAAACTGGTTGAGATGGAACCCTTGCCGTGCGCGCGCAGCGGTAAATACCCTCGTTCCGGGAATATCCTCCAACTCGGCCAGATAGCTGTGAATATCGGTTGTCATGCGTGCCGCCTCACAGAGAGATGAGGGCGTCGAGGGCAAGTACGCCCTTGCCCTGCGGATAGATGATCACGGGGTTGAGATCGACTTCCCGGATTATGGGCGTGGCAGCGACCACATGTCCCAGCCGCTGCACCAGCAACGCAAGTGCGTCGATGTCCATCGCCGGCGCACCCCGAAAGCCATCCAGCAGCGGCGCCATGCGCAGCTTCCTGATTTCGGCGATGATGGCGTCTCGACCAAGATCGACTGGCAGCAGGCGAACATCATGCAGCAATTCTGCAGCGACGCCACCGAACCCGACGAGAATGGTCGGCCCCCAATGCGGATCATTGCGTCCGCCCACGATCATTTCGACGCCGCGTTCCGCCATGCCCTCGACCAATATACCGTCCAACGACAGGCCGGGCCGGGATGCGGCGATATTGGCATGCAGCCGATGCCAACCATCGACCAGTTCCCCGCGCGTTTTAAGGCCGACGATAACGCCACCCGCATCGCTTTTGTGCGGCAGTTCGGGGGACTGTGCTTTCAACACAACCGGATAACCTAGCCGTGCCGCCGACTCCACCGCCTCATCCAGAGTGCGGGCCATTGCAAAATCAGGGAAGGCGATCCCATGCTGCGCCATGATCGCCTTCGACCGATATTCGGGCACGCTGCTGCCCGCCTGCGTCAAGCCGGTGACCGGCGCGGTGTCGGAGTTTTCAATGGACGTATCCCGCTGCAGAAAAGCGGTTATCCGCGCCAGGGCCCGCAGTGACCTCTCCGCCGTCGGCAGGTAGGTGACGCCCATCTGGCGCAATGCCCGGATGTCCTCGTCGAGCACCCCGCCGCCCTCGTCGACACCGGTCACGATGATCGGCTTGGTCGTGTCGATCGCCTTGATCGCCTCGATGACCGCCGCGAACTTGATGTGCGATGTCCCGGTTGCGGTCTGGATCAGCGTCAATATTATGGTGCTGATGCGCGGATCGGCGGCGAGCGCCGCCAACGTCCTTCCATAGAGGCCTGCATCCACCAGACCCTGCGCCGTTATATCCAGCGGATTGGTGACAGGCACGAAATCCGGTAAAGCCGCGCGCAGTGCCGGACTGTCGGCATCGGTAAGCACGGGAAGATGGAGATCGACCGTTTCGGCCAGATCCAGCATCATCGCCTTGAAAGCGCCCGATTCGGCGATGACCCCGGTGCCGCCCGCCGTCATTGCCGCGCATCGCGTGACGATCTCCACCACGTCGCCCAGTTCTTCGAGCGACTGGACCACAATGACGCCCGCCCGTTCGGCATGGACCTGCATGACGGCATAGTCGCCCGCCATCGCGCCCGTATGTGTGGCCGCACTCGCCGCGCCCGCATCGCTGCGGCCAGGGTGCAGCAAAACCACCTGCTTCCCCGCTGCATGCGCCGCGCGCGCGCCCGCCAGAAAGCGGGTCGGATCGCGGAAATGCTCGACGATCATGCCGATGACGGCGGTCTCGGTATCCTCGACCAGATGGGCAAGATAATCCTCGACACCGCTGGCCGCCTCATTCCCGGTGGAGATATAGCAGCTCAAGGGCACTTCCCGATGGATCATCGTCGTTGCCACCACGGCGGCCATCGCGCCGGACTGCGACACGAAGCCGACGCGCCGCGCACCTTGCGCCAGTGCTTCCGGCATCTCGATGAAGGTCAACGACACGCGGTCGCGGAAATTGACGAAACCCAGACAGTTGGGGCCTTCCACCACCATGCCTGCGTACCGTGCGATTCTACCGATCTCCTCCTGATCGGCCAGTCCCTGCGGTCCATCCTCGGCAAAGCCCGCCGAAAAAATGACCGCCGCCCCCGCCCGTCGCCGCGCCAGACCGCGCATCGCATCCAGCACACCCGCGCGCGGTATCGCCAGCACGGCAACGTCCACCCCTTCGGGCAGGTCATCCACGGACGACACGCACGCCCGTCCGCCAATCTCCGTGCGTTTGGGGTTGACCAGATGAATGTCGCCGGCAAATCCCTGTTTGATCAGGTTACCCAGCACCGAAGCGCCCAGCGCGCCGACCTTGTCAGACGCGCCAACGATCGCCACGGATCGCGGGCGCAACAAACGGTCCAGCGGAAGCACGCGCACCGAACGGTCGAGCGCTTCCTGTCCGCCAATGCTGGCAACCTTGGTCAAGCGCGATACTCCATGCTGGAGCCATCATCGGACTGGAGCGCGCATCGACGGTTCTCCCGCCACCACGTGCCGCCACGCATCCCCCCGAATCAGACTGTTTGATCTGTCCGGCATATTGTGCGCCAGTGATACAGTTTGCGCAATCCCTGATTGTCAGACGCTGTTCGTCAGGCCCGGCGCCCAAGCCAACCCCCGGCTCGATCAGCCTTTGTCGTCGCGCTTCACCGCGCCCTTGCGCTTCGGAATATCGGGTCCAAGTTTGCGTAACAACGTATGCAGCGTGCGCACCTCGTCCGCGGTCAAACGAGCCGTCATGCGGGCATCCGACTGACGTGTGGCGTCCAGCATCGCCGCCACCAGCGCCTCCCCTTCCGGACGGAGGTGCAGGGCATTGGTGCGCAGATCCCGGCCCGACCGCCGCTCGACCAGGTTGCGGTCAGCCAATATGTTCACCAGTTTCATGGCGCTGGAACGGTTGACGCTTAGTGCCTTGCCCAACGCAGTCTGGTCGCTTCCGGGATTGTCACGGATAAGAATCAGCGCCGTCAGTTTTGCTGGGGAAAGGTCAAAGGAAGACAGCGCGGCGCGTGCGTCCGCCTCCATGATCAGGTGCGCGCGCTGTACTTGATAGCCCATCAGCGCCTTGAGATCCGAACCCTGTTTCATGCCCAAACGATACCCCTTGCCGTCATTGTATCCTTAGCATACATATGCAGGATACAGTCGGCCTTCGATTATAGCGATACCGAAAGCGGACAAAGTTCCTTGCATTCATAGGAGAGCGATAGTGAGTGTGCAATTTCGCATGTTGATAGACGGTGAGCTGGTTACCGGCCCCAGCAGCTTCGACGTTATCAACCCCGCGACAGCGGAAGTCTTTGCCCGTTGTCCGAAAGCGGATGAGGCCCTGCTGGAGCGCGCCGTTGCCGCCGCAAAAGGCGCCCTGCCTGCATGGTCGGCCCGATCTATGGATGACCGCGCGGCCCTGATCCTTGCGCTCGCCGATGCGCTGGAAGAACGGAGCGGCGAATTTGCCAGCCTGCTGACGCGCGAACAGGGCAAGCCACTCGATCAGGCCGGTTACGAAATCATGGGCAGCATCTACACGCTGCGCGCTTTCGCCCAGATGCGCATCGCGCCCAGGACGCTGCGCAACGACAATGGGAACAGTGTCATCGAACATCGCACGCCGCTGGGCGTCATTGCGGCGATCACGCCGTGGAACTTCCCGGTGATACTGCTGATGAACAAGCTGGCCCCGGCGCTGCTCACCGGCAACACCATGATCGCCAAGCCTGCGCCGACCACGCCACTCACCACCCTGTTGTTCGGCGAACTGTGCCAGCAGATTTTGCCGGCCGGCGTGGTGAACATCCTGTGCGACCAGAATGAAATGGGCGCGCTCATCACCGGTCATCCGGACATCGCCAAGGTCGCGTTCACCGGATCGACCGCGACCGGCAGGAAGGTCATGGCCTCCTCGGCCGGGACGGTGAAGCGCGTCACACTGGAACTCGGTGGCAATGATGCGGCCATCGTTCTTGACGATGTCGATGCACGGCGGGTCGCCCGCAAAGTCTATCAGGGCGCGATGACCAACGCGGGCCAGATATGTGTGGCGATCAAACGAGCCTATGTCCCGGCCGCTCTCTATGAAGATTTCTGCGACGAACTCGTGATCCTCGCCAACGCGGCGATCGTAGACGATGGCGCCAAGCAGGGCACGACGATCGGCCCGATCCAGAACAAGATGCAATTCGACAAGGTCATGGCATTGATCGAGGACGCACGCGGTCGCGGGACCATTTTGGCGGGCGGCGATGCGCTGGACCGGCCGGGTTATTTCATTCCGCCCACCATCGTGCGCGATCTTGACGACTCAGCCCCCTTGGTGGCCGAAGAGCAATTCGGTCCCGTCCTGCCGGTGCTGCAATATACCGACATCGATGATGTCATCGCCCGCGCCAACAATTCCGAATATGGCCTGGGCGGCACGGTATGGGGCAAGGATGTCGATCGTGCGATGGCCGTCGCCATGCGCATCGATACAGGGACGGTGTGGGTCAATCAGCATCTCGCCATCGACCCCAATATCCCGTTCCGCGGCGTCAAACAGTCCGGCCTCGGCGCGGAACTGGGCGAAGCGGGCCTGCTGGAATATACGCAGGCCCACATCGTCAACGCCGTAGCGCTGGAAGACGCCTGACCCGGATGCACCGGGCGGCATCGTTATCGGCGACAGCTTGCATGTGCCGCTGGCGATACCGTCCGGTACGCAAAAGCCTGAAGCGGCGATGCTGCCGCTCCAGGTGCAACGCAGTCGATCCCTTCGCTACGCAACCGGTGACCGAGCATCGGCCCCGCCGGCGCCGAACCGATGATCGCAACCTGGGTACGGCGCACCGTCACGACGCGAGCTGCTTTTCGAGATCACCCAGTACGCGATAGCAGTCGAGCACCTGGCGGACCGAACCGTTGGGTTCGCGCGCTTCGCGGATGGCGGCGATGAATTCGCGATCCTGCAATTCGATGCCGTTCATTGACACCGCGACATGGCTGACGTCGATCGGCTGTTCCTTGCCGTTCACCAGCTCATCATAGCGCGCGATATAGGTCGCGCTATCGCCAATATAGCGAAAGAAGGTGCCCAGCGGCCCGTCATTGTTGAAACTGAGCGACAGTGTACAGATCGCGCCGCTCTCGCTCTTCAACTGGATCGACATGTCCATCGCTATGCCCAGTTCGGGATGGATAGGCCCCTCGATCGCATTGGCCTGTACGATCCGGCCGGCCTGATAGGCGAACAGGTCGACCGTATGTGCGGCATGGTGCCAGAGCAGATGGTCGGTCCAGCTCCGTGCCTCACCCTTCGCATTGATATTCTTGCGGCGGAAGAAATAGGTCTGCACGTCCATCTGTTGCAGGGTGAGTTCGCCCGCTACGATCCGGTTATGGACATATTGGTGGCTGGGATTGAAGCGGCGGGTATGGCCGACCATGCAGGTAAGGCCCGTTTCCTGCTGCTTCGCCACAACGGCTTGCGCATCGGCCCAGCTATCGGCGAGCGGGATTTCCACCTGGACATGCTTGCCCGCGTTCATGCAGGCAAGCGCCTGTTGGGCGTGCATCTGCGTGGGCGTGCAGAGGATAACCGCATCGACATCGTCGCGGGCAAGCGCATCTTCCAGATGCTCTGAACTATGCCTGGCGCCATATTTGCTGGCGACCGCCGCAGCCTGTTCACCAGTGCGACTGATGATCGAGACGATTTCAACGCCATCGACCTTTTTCAGACCTTCGAGATGCTTTTCGCCGAACGCACCGGCGCCGGCCAGGGCTATACGCATGGAATTTCCTTGTATCTTTGCCGTCAGGCGATCGGTTCGAGCACGATATGCCCGACCGCCGTGTTGGATGCCGGGACGTGGTAATGGCGATGCAGTGCGCGGACATTTGGCCCGAGCGCACCGCGCATAATGAGCCACATGACCATCTCGATCCCCTCGGACCCGGTCTCGCGCAGATATTCGATGTGCGGGATGTGACGGAGGCGTTGCGGGTCATCGACCAGATCGTCGAGGAAGCGATTGTCCCATTCGGCGTTGATGAGACCGGCGCGCGGCCCCTGTAGCTGGTGGCTCATGCCACCCGTGCCCCAGATCTGGACGTTTATGTCCTCGTGATAGCTTTCCACGGCACGGGCGATAGCTTCGCCGAGCGCGTAGCACCGGTTTCCGGTCGGCGGCGGATACGTGACGACGTTGACCGCCAGCGGAACGACTTTGCACGGCCAGGCTTCCGGTTGGTTGAACATCAGGCTCAATGGCACGGTCAGTCCGTGATCGACATCCATCTGGTTGACGATCGTCATGTCGAACTCGTCGAGGATGCACGACTGGGCGATATGCCAGGCGAGATCGGGATCCCCGATCACTTGCGGAACCGGGCGCGGTCCCCAGCCCTCGTCCGCGCTCTTGTAGCGTTCCCCACAGCCGATCGCGAAAGTGGGGATGAAGTTCATGTCGAAGGCGCTGGCATGGTCGTTATAGACCAGGATCACGACGTCCGGCTTTTGCGCCGCTTCCCAGGCGCGGGTCCACTCGAACCCGGCAAAGCAATCCTTCCAATAGGGTTCCTGCGTCTTGCCATGGTCGATCGTCGCGCCCAGCGCCGGAACATGGCTGGCGCCAACGCCAGCAGTTATACGGGCCATCAATAGGGATCCTTCATCGAGCGTAGGCCGACCGGTGAGCGACCGCCAGCGATCATCATCGCCTGATAGTCGGAGGCGCTCATGCCGGACATCGTACCGACCGCCTGCCAAAAGCTCTCATCGGTGAAGAACCGTTTGGCGAGGAAGTAGATATTGCCACCCTCATCCAGCGCCGCGTTATAATCACGGTCCAGCACCGCCTGTTTCTGCGGCTCGGTCAACGGCCATTCTTCCAGATAACCGCTTTCGTCAGCCTTGAAGCGTGCGCGATTTTCCGCTTTCATCAGCGTCATGCAGAACTGGTTGAGCCAATAGCCCTTGCACGCCCGCACGGTGGTGAAAACGCGGGTGCCGGGAATATCCTCCAACTCGGCCAGATAATCGTGAATGTTTTGGCGTTTGGGAATGTCGGCCATCATCGCCCCTGCCCTTTCAGCATGGCATCCAGGCGTGGAAAAACCTTGCGCGCATTGCCCGCGAAGATCGCGTCGCGCGCTTCCGCGCTAATGTCGAGCGCATCGACATAGCGCTTGGTATCGTCGAAATAATGGCCCGTCGTGGGATCGATGCCACGGACTGCGCCGACCATTTCAGAGCCGAACAGGATATTTCTGCTATCGATCACGTCTGCCAGCAGATCGATGCCCGGCTGGTGATAGACGCAGGTATCAAAGAAGATATTGTTCATCAGGTGCGTCGACAGGTCTGGCTTTTGAAGCATGTCGGCCAGGCCGCGATAACGCCCCCAATGATAGGGAACCGCACCGCCGCCATGCGGAATGATAAAACGCAATGTCGGGAAATCCGCAAACAAATCGCCCTCCAGCAATTGCATGAAGGCGATGGTATCGGCGGCGATATAATAACCGCCAGTGGCATGCATCGCCGGATTGCAGCTGCCCGACACATGGATCATCGCCGGAACATCCAGGTCCACCATCTTTTCGTAGAAGGGATACCAATATCTGTCCGTCAACGGCGGCTGGCGGAAATGCCCGCCGCTGGGATCGGGGTTGAGGTTGCAACCGATAAAACCGAGTTCGGTTACGCAACGCTCCAGCTCGGCAATCGAATTGCGCATGTCGGTGTCCGGCGATTGCGGCAACATGCACACGCCCGCGAACACATCGGGATAGAGGGCGACAACGCGCGCGATAAGATCGTTGCAGCGTATCGCCCATTCCTTGGCCATCGCCGCGTCACCGACATGGGGCGCCATTGCCGAAGCGCGGGGCGAAAAGATCGTCATGTCCGCGCCGCGTTCCTTGATGAGGCGCAGCTGGTTGGACTCGATCGTCTCACGGATTTCGGCATCGCTGATAGCGGGATAGGGTGGCACGGCTTCACCCGCCTTGAACGCCGCCTTCTGCGCATCGCGCCAGGCGTCATGGCCCTTGGGCAGCACGGTGTAGTGGCCGTGACAGTCGATCACCAGTGTCATGCGTTCTGCTTTCTCATCAACTCTATCTGCGCAATCTTGGCCGACAATCCTTCGGCGGGCCGATCCAGGCCAAGCCCGCCAATGGCGCGCTGACGCACGACCGTGCCGCGTGTCATCTCCGCGCCGGTGCCAAGCCCATCGAGCGTCTTTACCACCTCTTCCATTTCGGCGGCGCGGCGCAGACCATGGACCATCATGCGGTCGAGATTATAGTCGGCGTGGCTATCCCAAGGTTTGGGCTTCTCACTATCATCGAGCGAGGCGATAACCTCTTCGCGTACACCGGCGGCCTCTGCGGCCAGCACACATTCGGCGGTCAGCGCCTCAAGCCCCTTGACCATCACCGAACGGATCATCTTTATCGACGAAGCCCGGCCAACGCTATCGCCGACGACGCGGATATTGGTGAAACCCAGTGCGGCAAGCTGTTCGGTCGCAGCCTCCGCCTGTGCGCCGCTCAATAGCAATGGAACAGCGAGACGGATGGGATTGACCGGCGCCATCACCGCCACATCGACATAATGGCCACCAGCGGCCTCTATCACGCGCGCTGCGGCCAGCTTGGTTTGCGGCGCAATGCTGTTCATGTCGTAATAGAATGTGCCAGGGGAAAGGTCGGCGGCGGCAGCCTCTGCCGCGGGCAGTGCTTGATCCGCAGTGACGAGCGAGAGCAACAGGTCGGCACCAATGACGATCTCCGCCATCGTATCACGCCCGTCTGCCTGCGCTGCGGCGTAATCGGCCAGCTTGGCGGCGCGCGTGTCGGCACGGTCCGTCTTGCTGTCATAGATACGGCAGCCCACGACCCAATCACCCGCCTGGACGAAAGTGCGGCCCGCTTCTCCGAAGCCGATCAATCCGGTCATTACCTCCATGCCGCTCTTGTAGCCATCGGGAGGACATGGGCGCCAATCCAATCACCGCCGAAGCGATAAGCTGATGCTAATCCTTGGGGACGGGACGCATCTTTCCGGCCTCTTCTTCCAGCGTTGCCATGAACTTCAGTTGCAGCGGCGTTGGTCGCCAGTCGGCGCGGGTTGTGAGGCCGATTATGCGATTGACCACACCGGGCGCAACCCCCAGTTGAACGAGCCAGCCTGCTTCCAGTTCGACCGCCACCTGATCGGGCGAGAGCATGGTGAGAAAGTCGGTCTGCCCGAGCAGTTGGCGAATGGTGATGACCGAACCACATTCGACTGGCACTTTTGGCAGTTCGACATCAGCAAGCGCGAACATGTGCCGCCACAGCCCGCGCAGAGGCGTACCCTCCGCGGCCATGACCCAGGGAAACGCTGCCAGATCTGCCGGGTTTGGTCGCCCTGCTTCCTGGGCGAGCGGATGGCCGGGGCGCGCCAATATCAACGGCTGATCGGTGAACAAGGCGGTCTGGACCAGATCCGGACCGGGAGGTTCGTCGCGCAGCGCGCCGATCATCATGTCGATATCGCCGTCCCGTAGCGGTCCGAGCAATTCGGCGTGCGATCCTTCGGCGACAGAGAAGTCGACTTGCGCATGGTCGCGAAGAAATGTGGCTATTGCATTGGGCAGGAGGCGAGCGCGAGATAGCGGCATGGCACCGACCGCGATATGGCCTACCTCCCTGCCCTGCAATGCAGCAATCTCCGCAAGACCGGATCGGAGTTCGGCCAGCGCGAGCCGAAAATTACGCGCAATTTCGTCCCCGCGCCGGGTGAGCATGACTCCACGGCCCCGCCGATCGACGAGCCGCGTGCCCAGCGCCAACGACAGGTCGGCGACCGCGCGATGCAGCGAGGCTTCGGCCAGCCCGGTCGCGCCCGCCGCCGCCGCATAGCTGCCATATTGCGCCAAAGCGACGAAGGCGCGGATCTGTGCCGCCGTGGCGCGTCGGTTGCCCAGCAAACGCAGCGCGTTATTGGCGCGCTCAGCCAGCAAATGCGCCGCCGGTGTCGCAACCAGTGTGCCCGGCACACGATCGAACAGCGCCATGCCAATCTGCCGCTCCAGCTTGGCGATTCCCTGCGTGATGGCCGGCTGGGTCAGGTTCACCGCGCGCGCCGCCACGCTGATGCTGCCGCTGCGCACGACGAGCGGGAGCGCCATGAGGTGACGAATGTTGAGTTGATCCGGGCTCATTCGAATCGATCATTAGCAATTACTTATGCCTGATGCACGAGTTCCCATTTGCACAGAGCCAGACGAAACGCGCATCAGGTCGCACAAATCAGGAGAAGAGCATGGCTGGCATCGTCGTCCAGAATATCGAACGCCCGGCGTTGTCCGTGATCGATGGCCTCGCGAAATGCGGCGTGGCGACATGCCACGAGGCGCAAGGGCGAACTGGCCTGCTCGCACCCTATATGCGGCCTATTTATACTGGCGCCCGGATCGCCGGGGCCGCCGTCACCATCTCCGCACCGCCCGGCGACAACTGGATGGTGCATGTCGCCATCGAACAACTGCGCGAAGGCGACGTGCTGCTGCTCGCGCCCACCAGCCCCTGCTCGGACGGCTATTTCGGCGATCTGCTGGCAACATCGGCGCAGGCGCGCGGATGTCGCGGCCTGATCATCGACGCAGGTGTACGCGACCTGCGTGATCTGAAAGATATGAACTTTCCCGTCTGGTCCAGGACAGTCCATGCTCAGGGGACGATCAAAGCCACGCTCGGATCGGTCAATGTTCCCGTCGTGTGCGCCAACGCGCTGGTCAATCCCGGCGACGTGGTGATTGCCGACGACGATGGCGTGTGCATCGTACCGCGCGTGGATGCCGAAGCGGTGCTGGCCAAGGCGCAGGCGCGCGAGGCACTGGAAGAAGCGAAACGCCAGCGGCTGGCCTCCGGCGAACTGGGCCTCGATATTTACGACATGCGCGGCAAGCTGGCCGAGATAGGGTTGAAATATGTCTGATCGCGCGCCCGTCATGTGGATGCGCGGGGGAACATCGAAGGGGGGTTATTTCCTTAAGGATGACCTGCCAACAGACACCACGGAACGCGACGCCTTCCTCTTGCGTGTCATGGGATCGCCCGATGCACGCCAGATCGATGGCATGGGTGGCGCGGACCCGCTGACCAGCAAGGTGGCGGTGGTCGCAAGGTCGACGCGCGAGGGGATCGACGTCGATTATCTGTTCCTGCAGGTCTTCGTTGACAAGGCTCTGGTGTCCGAAAGCCAGAATTGCGGCAACATTCTTGCCGGAATTGGACCGTTCGCGATCGAGCGTGGGCTGGTCGCAGCGCAGGATGGAGAGACGCGCGTTTTCATCTACATGGAAAATACCGGACAAGGTGCGATGGCAACAGTGCAGACGCCCGGCGGCGTTGTTACTTATGCAGGGGACTCGCGTATCGATGGCGTGCCGGGTGTTGCGGCCCCCGTGCCACTGGAGTTTCGCGACACTGCTGGGTCATCTTGCGGGGCGCTTCTGCCCACCGGCAATGCGGTCGATATCGTCAACGGCGTGCCGGTGACACTGATAGACAACGGGATGCCCTGCGTTGTGATGAAAGCAAGTAATGTCGGCGCAACAGGATATGAAAGCCGTGACGAGCTGGACGCGGACACGGCATTGAAAGCGAAGATCGAAGCCATAAGGCTGGCGGTTGGAGAGCGGATGAACCTGGGCGACGTGACCGACAAATCGGTCCCCAAGATGATGCTGGTCGCCCCGCCCCGCAATGGTGGCGCGGTCACGGTACGCAGTTTCATCCCGCATCGCGCTCATGCGTCGATCGGGGTGCTGGGTGCGGTCAGCGTGGCTACCGCCTGTCTGATCGCCGGGTCGCCCGCTGCCGAAGTTGCGGATGTTCGCGATGGGCGTCGAAAGACGCTGTCGGTCGAGCATCCGACCGGCGAGACGACCTGCCTCATGGAACTGGACGAAAACGGCACGGTAGTCAGCGCAGCAATGCTGCGCACTGCACGCAAATTGATGGACGGAGTGGTTTTCGCATGAGTGCCGATACGCAGGAGCGCATCATCAGCTGGCATGGTAATCCGTCGGTCCCGCGCTTTACGCCACCGCCCGGCGCGGTCGATGCGCATTGCCATGTGTTCGGGCCGATGGCGCAGTTTCCGTTCAGCGCACAATCCAAATATCTGCCCGAAGATGCCGGTGCGGACATGCTGTTCGCGCTGCGTGACCGGCTTGGCTTCTCGCGCAACGTCATCGTGCAGGCGAGCTGCCACGGCACCGACAACAGTGCGACGCTGGATGCCATCGCAAAATCCGATGGCAAGGCGCGCGGGGTCGCCGTGGTTGATCCGGCGATTTCCGATGCGGAGCTGGACAGATTGCACGCCGGCGGGATCCGAGGCGTTCGGTTCAACTTCCTCAAGCGGCTGGTCGATAACGCGCCCAAAGACAAATTTCTCGACATCGCCCGGCGTGTCGAGGCGCTTGGCTGGCATGTCGTCGTTTATTTCGAGGCGGATATATTGGAGGAATTGCGTCCTTTCCTCGACGCGATTCCGACGCTGATCGTCATCGATCATATGGGGCGGCCTGACGTCGCACAGGGGCCGGATGGCGTTGACATGCGAGCGTTACGCGCTTTGCTAGATAGCCGGGACGACATCTGGATGAAGGTGACCTGCCCCGACCGGCTTGACGCCAAGGGTCCGCCCTGGGACGATTTCGTTGCGGCAGTCGCGCCCCTGATCGCCGGCTATTGCGACCGTGTGCTGTGGGGGACCGACTGGCCGCACCCGAACATGCAGGACGCAATAGCTGACGATGGCGCGCTGGTCGACATGGTCCCGCGTATCGCCCCGACGCTTGAACTCCAGCGCAAGCTGCTGATCGACAATCCGATTAGCCTCTACTGGCCCGAAGCGCCGCCGCAATGGTGGAGCAAGGCCGCGCCAAGATCGTCATGTTGATGAACGAACGCGGCCAGTTCGGCAACTCAGTCCAAGGATTCGTCTTCGTCAATGCGAGTGCCCCCGAACCCTTCATAATCATGGATGGCCCATTCTCCGGCATCTGCCAGCGGCGAGGCGCGCAACATGGCCGCGACCTCATCCCATAGCGCCCACGGCTCTTGATCGGCGTCGATCCATGCCCCGTGCAGGATGCCGTAATTGTAGGCCGCAAGGCAGGCCACATAGATGCGGGGTTGTTCGGTCTGGTCGGTGACGGTTGCTCCCATGGCTTTCTCCGTTGGGTTTGAGTAGTCGCCCGTTCGCTTGCTGAATCCCCGATCTCGTCAGACACCCGCCACCTCGCTCAAAGAGCGGCAATCATCCCGGCGAATGGGCACCGCGCAAGGCGGCCGGCAGGCCACACTTACCCCGTGTGGGCAAGATACGCAGCACATATGTGGATAGCGCCGCCGTCGTTATTTCGCTCGCGGAGAGGATGCGAGCAAAACACGGAGCAAAACAATCCGGGGGCGGGGCTTAGCAAACGACGGAAAAGCGTGGAGCGGGTAGCGGGGATCGAACCCGCATCACAAGCTTGGAAGTTTGATGATAGGGTGTACGCCAAGGCGGCCATAAGAGAAATATTGGCTAATTTCCGCCATTTTATTACCACACGTTCCTTTGCCTTCCCCTGCAATTCCCGCTAATGTGATTGCTAGGTGATTGCTAGGACTCGATATGGCGCAAGGACACATTACAAAGCGGGCGGTGGACGCACTTCAGGTGGGCGCAACCCCGCAATTCCTGTGGGATAACGAAATTAAAGGATTTGGCCTGAAGCTCACGCCGTCCGGTGGCCGGACATATATCTTCCAATACCGAATGGGCGGCCGGGCATCGAAGGTCCAAAGGCATACGATTGGCGCTCATGGCGCCTGGACCCCGGATCAAGCCAGGAAGGAAGCAAAGCGGCTATCTCATATTGTTGATCGTGGAGAAGATCCTGGATTTATCAAGCGGGAGAAACGACACGCTGCCATCGATCTTGCCTTTTCCGCCTACGCTGAACGCTTCATCGCCGAGTATCTCGCGAGTGAGTGGAAAGGTGGTCATGAGCTTGCCGCCGGCCTTCTCAGGCGTGAAGCCATGCCGGTGCTCAAGGATCGACCGCTCACTGAAATTCGGCGCTCTGACATCTCAACGATCATGGATCGTATGGCTGATCGGCCGGCTAGTCGTCGTAACGCATTTGCAGCGCTTCGGCGGCTGTTGAGATGGGCTGTCAGTCGTGGAGACCTACCTCAGTCTCCCATGAGCGAAATGGAGCCGCCGCCCGCCCCCGTATCGCGAGATCGGGTTTTGGACGACGTG
Source organism: Sphingobium anseongense (assembly GCF_037725245.1). Lineage (NCBI taxonomy): Bacteria > Pseudomonadati > Pseudomonadota > Alphaproteobacteria > Sphingomonadales > Sphingobiaceae > Sphingobium > Sphingobium anseongense. Next base: position 163,089 of record NZ_JBBJUL010000002.1, read on the forward strand.
GAACTCACTGTGGTTTGGCATGCGGCAAATAAACTGGGCTATCCCTTTAGCTCCTTCGTAAGGCTTCTGATTCTTACGGGACAGCGTCGCGAAGAGGTGGCGGGTATGACATGGGCAGAGGTAAAACGGGCAGATGGGCGTTGGACGATCCCAGCCCAAAGATCGAAAAACGGCATCGCTCATGATGTGCCCTTGAGTGCTCAGGTCATTGAAATCTTGGACGCTATCTCGAAACAGCAAGGGAACAAACGTGATGTGTGGCCGAGTTCGGGCTACATCATTACAGCAAGCGGGGACAAACCGGCTCGCGGGTTCTCCGTAGCGAAGACGCGCCTCAACCGGTTTTGCACCCAAATGATTAAGCAGCTCGAACTTACGGAATTCGATAAGGGCGAACTGCCGTCTTGGCGGTTTCACGATCTCAGACGGACTTGCGCTACGGGACTCCAACGTTTGGGCGTCCGATTTGAAGTGACGGAAGCTGTTCTTAACCACCTTAGCGGTACGCGATCGGGTATCGCCGGGGTGTATCAGCGCCATACATGGTCGGAGGAAAAGCATGCAGCTCTGACAGCTTGGTCTTCGCACGTGACATCGGCCGTTAACAAGCTGGGCAGAGAGGATAAATTAGATAAATAATTGAGTTTAAAGGATAATTTGACATTTTGGTGTCATTCTGCTACAGTAGCGTGGCTTGCTGCTGGACTGCCCAGCGCTAGCTCCATCCACATAGCGGAACATTCTTATGTCCAGACAACCTGCAAAGGTTCTGGAGCCGGTCGACATACGCCTCCTGATGGCGCACGTCCGGTTCCAGCGCCATCCCGACCGCAATCGCGTTATGATCCTCCTGAGTTTCAAGGCTGGCCTGCGGGCCTGTGAGATCGCTGGATTGACCTGGCCCATGGTGCTGGCGTCGGACGGCACCATAGCCATGCATCTGAGCATAGCGCGCGCCATCGCCAAATATGGTTCGGCACGGCAAATCCCCATTCATCGACAACTCCGTGCCGGCCTGGATGTGCTTCACAGGCGGAGCGGACGACCGTCGGCCGGACCTGTCATCCAGTCCGAACGGGGTAACGCCATGGCGGCGGGCGCGATCGTGAACTGGTTCTCCGCGACCTACCGTGCCCTGGGCTTGTCCGGCTGTTCCTCCCACTCCGGCAGGCGGACGTTCATTACACGGGCTGCGCGGCTGCTTCCACGCACAGGCGGCTCGCTTAGAGACGTTCAGGAACTTGCCGGGCACCGCGCGCTGACCACCACCGAGCGCTATATCGAGGGAGACCGTGAAGCGCAGCACAAGCTGGTGCGAATGATGTGATCACTGTTCGCCGCTTCTGGAAGCTCGATCAGGCGCTCCGCCTACTGGATTTTGGTCCCCTCCTGGATTGGACGGAATCGATCGACCCGCCGGCAAGCGGCGACGACTTCGCCGAACAGGCCATCTACGTGATCTGTAATTCCGGAATGCGCTACATCGTCGCTGGCCCGATCTTCGAGCGCTGCATGGTTGCGCTGCGGTCTGGGGCAAGCGCCACGACCGTCTACGGCCATCCTGGCAAGAGCCGCGCGATCGACGATATCTGGCGCGACCGTGACGATATCTTTTCTGGCTACCAGGGCGCGGACGACAAGCTTGCCTACTGCCAGGCGCTGCCTTGGATCGGACCAGTCACCAAATATCACCTGGTGAAGAACCTGGGCGTGGATACGGCCAAGCCGGACGTGCACCTGATGCGCCTAGCCAAGCGCGACAAGACCACGCCGCTGAAGCTGTGCCAGCGATTGTCCAAGCATACAGGCCGTCGGATCGCCACGGTGGACACCACATTATGGCTCGCCTGTGCCGAGGGCATATTGAGCTCCCGGCGCTACGAGAAAAAGGGCTGGCGCGCAGCTTTCGCCGGCAGCGCTGCTTAGGCGATCCTCCCGGCCAGGGCTGAGCGCCTGCCGCCCCGCACCTTGTCCAACAACGGCGATATGTCGGCGCAATTCCCAACCTGAAGGAGACTGTTATGTCAGCACGGCCAGATTCTGCCTATGGAAAGAACAAATCAAGAACTTCTGATTTGGAGGAGCGCATTGCCCGCATCCGCGCGCTCAACGATCAACTGCGCAGTTTTCGCCTGGGTGGGTTCGTCACCATCACACAGGGCATCCAAGGCCTGGGCAAGACGGCGCTGCAGGAAATCCTGATGCGCGTCGCCAAGTTCGACAGCTTCGAGGAGGGCAACGATCCCTATGGCGAGCATGATTTCGGTGCGCTGGAATATGGGGGACAGCGGATCTTCTGGAAGATCGACTATTACGACAAAAGTCTGGAAGGTGGTTCGCCCAATCCGGCCGACCCCGATGTCACCAGCCGGGTCATCACCATCATGCTCGCGTCGGAATATTGATCGTGAGCGAACACGCTGCCCTCGCCCTCATGGAAGCGCGAGAGGATATGGAGCCGCTCAGGCAAGGAGAGCTGGATGGGTTGTGCGGGCTCTACGCCATCCTCAATACCGTGCGGCTGCTGGCCTATCCAGACAGGCACCTGCACCCTATTCAAACCCGCAAGCTGTTCAAGCGCGGCATCGAAGTCCTTGCGGACCGGCAGGAGCTGAAGATCGCTCTGGCCGAAGGGATGCAGTCGGGCATGTGGGAGATGCTGTGTCAGGCCCTCAGCTTCGAGATTCACAGCATCACAGGGTTTCGACTGCGGCGACGGTCCGTCTTTGCCTCGAAGATCGGTGTGACGCCGTCAGGCATCGCGAAGGCAATCCGCTATCATCTCGATCACGGCCGGCCGGTGCTGGCGGTGCTGGGCGGCAAATATAATCATTGGACGGTGATTGCAGGCTACAGCCGCCATCGGCTGCATCTATTCGATAGCTATGGCTATTGCTGGATCAATGCGCGGTCACTGACTTTGGACGAGCATCTGACCAATCGGGCGCATCTGCTCAACGTCGATACGACCATAGCCGTTGAGCGGGTCGCTGATGAAGAGAACTAGGCGGCGCTTGCCAAGCTCCCAAGCCACCGTCTACCATAGCACTGCCTCCGCGATACTCGGGGGCGGGGCGTGGAAACCTCAAAGTAGTCAGCCGGTCACAGATATTCTGGGGCCGGGTGGCATGCGCGCATGTCCAGCCGGCAACGGTAAAGGCGCATGCGCCTGTGGGCTACTTCAGGTTTCCAACATCCGGCTTCGGCCGTCGCCCCAATCGAAAAAGGGGGCGGCGCCGGGGTGGAGGATGATCAAGAACGATATGCGCTAAGCCACAGTTGCTGGCTCGCTTCGGTCGACGTCCAGTTCGCCAACCACAATTTCGTGAAGCAGCGCCTCGGATCGCAGTATCCAAAGCGCGACCATATCATGCGTGGGCATTTCGATGCCCGCGCCTTTTCCACATGTCCTACAGGAGGGTTCGATGCAGGGATTTCTTGCGTTCAGGCGCTATTTTGATTTTTCCGGCCGCAGCGGTCGCGCCGAGTTTTGGCAGTATATCCTGATTCTGGTGGGGCTCCTGCTGTTGAGCGCCGTAATCGGTTACGATAGCGTCGAACCCAAGCTGCCTATGTTGACGATCCTGGTCCTGCTGGGGACCATCGTGCCGAGCTACGCCGTCACGATCCGACGCTTGCACGATCGCGGAATCACAGGCTGGGCCGTGGGCGTGATCTGGATTTTGAACGGCATAAATTACACCCTTGCGGACATGCAAGCCAGCTCTGGGAGCGCTCTGATCGCGACGCTCGCCAAGGTCGCAGCAGGCGGGACCGCCGTATACGCTCTTCTCCTTTGCTATCCGCTCATCATGCCCGGCAATCCTGAACCCAATGAATATGGCCCGCCCTATCATCCAGATGGCGAACATCCCGGTAAGCCGGATAGCAAGGTCACCGTTACTGCGTCCCAGGCTCCAATGGAGGACAGGCTGGGGCAGATCGAACGGCTGGCCAAGCTGCGCCACGACGGCATCCTGACCGACGCCGAGTTCCAGCAGCAGAAGGCCGCGCTGCTGAAGTGAAAGGCGCGCCCACCTCGGCAAGTCAGGCTTCCGGCCCGCCGCCCGCTTCGAAAAGGAAGTCCTCATGATGATTGTCAGAGTCCTGATGCGGCTGCTGCCGATATCCTTATGCTTGCTCCTCCCCACAGCATGCTCCCAGCTCATGGGGTCAGGCGTCCCGGAAAATGTGCTGGCTACTTGCGTGGCGACTTCTACCGGCGAAGTGACAGTTCCCAGCGACACCAGTGTTCGCGAGTTGATGGAGCCGCTCCAGCGTAAAAATCCCAGCGTTGTTTGGGAAAGCACTGGAGGCCGGTCCGGCATCATACGCCTACGGACGGCAGATAAGCTGACCGGCAAGGTCGTCACCATCGCCCTGGAGCTTACAGAGATGCCCGGCCAGTCCGACCCTGCGGCTTGCGCGTCGGGGATGTCACTCATCAATCGCATGGAGGCGGACGGTAACGTGCTGACCGGGGTCGAGGCGCAGACGATAATCCTGGGCATGTTGCAGAAGATACGTGAGGAGGCCGCTGCAGCCGAAACGGCTGATCCCGCGCCGGTCCCGGCCACGCCGCGGCAACCGCAAGCCAGTGCGGCAACCGAGCCGCTTATCAATGGCTGCTATCATCTCGAAAGCTGCGCCTACTCCAAGGTTCTAAGCGTCGAGACGATCAAGGAGCAAGGTGGCGAGCGCTTGCTGCGCGCGTCCCTCCAGCGTGGCGAGGTGAGCGATGCTACCGGCGCGCCAGCCGACATGCAGCGCATCCGCTGGGACGACGAGCCCGCGACCATCTACGCCTTCTGTTCGACGCGCTCGCCCGCCATCGCCTGGCGCCAGGACAGCGCATATCTCGCCGAAGAGTTCGACTTTGCCAGTGGCGGCGTTGCCGGCGTGCAGCAGGACAGCGCCAACACCTATCAGGCGCTCTGCCACAATATCTACGACAATAGCTTGGCCAATATCGCCTCATCGCTTGGCTATCGGCCATTGCAGGACGGCGGGCGCGGTCAGTTCACCATCAACAATCCGGCCGAGCTGTTCGCTGGCCGGTAGCAGCGCGCGGTCCGCCCGCGGGGCATACACCCATATCTCAGGAGACCATCATGGAAGATCGCTTCGCCAATTTGGAACGGCTGGCTCGGCTGCGCGACGAGGGCATGCTCACTGCCGAAGAGTTCGCTGCCGAAAAGGCGCGGCTACTGGGAAGCGCCGGTGCCAATGGAGCGCAAGTTGCCTCGGAACGATTGGAGCAGGCCGAAGAGTCGGTCGTTCATCCAGGTTCTGTTGCGGAGCGCCATGGGCTACGATCCGGCAGAACGGCTCTTGCCATCGTCCTCGTCATTGCCGCGGCTCTGACGGCGGCAGGCGGCGCTTATTTTTACGGGCGAGATGCGGCTCCAGCGCCGGCCCTCCCGTCGCCATCGCCGGTGGTCCGCAACGATGCGCCTGTGGCGATCACTCCGCCAGCCCAACCCGTGCCTGCAGCCTTGCTGCTGGACGGCGACATCAAGTTCAGCGACCCGGCCAACTGCAAAGCCAGCAAGGGTACAGAGGCCCTGTTCAGCAATGTGCTCGTGCCTCCCAACGGCGACGTCGCGAACATCAGGAGCAAGCCGATCCGCGTCGGACCTGATCAGATCAAGATCAAGCCGATCTTCAAGAAAAGCAGCGATGAAGATATGGTCGCGTATGAAGGCGTTGCCGAATTCCCCCAGCCCGCTACGTGGCATGGGCTGAAAGTGCGCGGCGTAACGGCAACCCTCGACGTGGTTCCGGAATCGGACTCCACCTATTCGAGGCAAATCCGCTTTTCTGAAGCGCCGGACACTCTGCGCGCAGCCTTGAACAAGCTGGGGTTCGCGATCCCTCCCTCGCCCGACTATGCCAATCTCACCGATGACGCCTGCGGCGGGTCCATGCAGATCATCGCGATACCGGGCGGCAGCGCGCTTCAATGCAGCTGGGGATGCTGATCAACCACATCAAGAAAGGAAACACCATGCGCCGCCTATATCTATTGACGGCGATCTTGTTGGCTACCCTGCCTGTCGCGCTTATGGCCCAGGACACGCGCAATGCTGAACTCGCGCACGCCGACGCGCAGCTGAACAGCTCCTACCGAGCGCTTATGCGACGGCTTTCCTCTAGTGATCAAAATGCGCTGCGAAAGGCCCAACGCGCTTGGTTGGCCTTTCGTGATGCGGATTGCGCATTTGGATGGCCCGACCGGCGTGAATGCCTGGCACAACGCACCGAAGAGCGGACACAGCAACTGATGGATAGCCCCTATTTCAACAGCACCCGCAAATAGGTGCAAACGCCTCGGCTGGCCCGGCCGTGCCTTCGGCGACGGGGCAGGCATGAGGGTGACGCACGTGCTCACCATTCGCGGGTCCGTCGGCTACGGGGGGCGATACCCGCCGGGTGCGGTGCCGGTGGCGCCGCCGCCGATAATGATGGAGCAGTCAGCCGTGGCAAATGACGGCCGGGTGATGCCGGGCAGACAACGAACATGGTCGCTATGCAGGTGGACTTTGCGTTGGTGCGGAAATGACCGCGGCCGCGGACATAAAGGAACCCCCGCCGTAGCGGGGGTTGCTCGTCTTACGCGTCGGTGCCGGGCTCGTTGGTCTTGGGCGCCTTGCCGTCCTCTGCACGACCTTCGTTCCGCAGATCGCGCCCTTCCTGAGCCTTCTTCTGGCTCACGGGCGACTTGCCGTGCTCGTTCAGCTCCTCCTTGATGTAACCCGCTGCTTCTTTGGCTTTGCCTTCGATGCTCATGCTCTTCTCCTGCGATAGAGCCACAATATAGTGACACCCATTAAGCGCTTAACTGCGCCAGAAGGTCCCAGCATGATCTCGCGAAATGACGAGGTCAGGATAATGCGCGCTTGGGTAAGCGGCGGACTTGTCATTCAACATCAGCCTGGCGCCCTGTGACTGGATGACGGATGATATGGGGCCGGCCATCAGGCTCGTCATTCCGGACAAATGGACCGTAACCCGCAAGCGCGTGTCCTCCGCGTCGATCGTGCACGGCACCTCCGCGCCCATGGTAAACACGGTCAGCGCCATGCGGTCGGCGCTGGGCCAGGAGTGCGTGATAGTGGCCGCGCCGCCGGGTATATGGGAGGCGAGCTTGTCCGCGCGCGGCCATGCGGCTCTTGGCCTCTTCGCGACCGAGGGTGTGTGGGATGTCGATGACGGTGGGTGTGGGCATTCTGCAGGGACGTGCGGGACGGTGGGTTGTTCCCCGGCGACGACGGGCCTGCTACGATGCTACGTTTTCACCTCTGTCGGAAGGCGATCATATTGCCGCCGAGTGCTTTCGGCCCGTTAGTTGAAATTGGCCGGTAGGTGCATGTCCGGTTCGGAGCGCGGATGCAGGGATAGCTGCCGTTCGCTTGCGGTCAGCTCCCGACCAGCTTGAGCCGTTCGCAGGTCGCATGAGAACGGCCGCATCCTGCAAAACCGGCCGTTCGCTTATGATGCCGATGGTGGTAGCAAATGGTTCTTCGCGGCGATCGCCGCTCATTTGGACGCGGCTGTTGCATCCTGAAAGGCCAGTTGACCGCGAACGCAGCATCGCCTGGTCACGGTGGATGATCGACGTCTACGACATCGGAGCCGACTTGCTTGACCGGGCCGCGCGAGGTCAGCCTGCGCGAAACGACGTTGAACGGGGCCGCCGCCGACGCCCCCGCCTCCACGACGACGCGGCCGGTCGGGTCGGGTCGGGCGCCGGGTTATTTGATCATCGGGCGCGACGCTTTCCGTAACCGCCTTGCACGGTCGCCTGGTCGAAGCAGTAAAGTCCGGCAGCGCTCAGTTGCATCGCATCGCTCACATCGGAGCCATTTCGGATGAAGGCCCAGCGAACAGTCCCGTTGAGACGCGTGATCTGCGCCAAGTGGCATGACGGTTCCAATACTTCCGCCCGATTTAATTGCCTCTCTGCCGCAAATGATGGCATGGACCGACAATCGCAAAGGACGCATATGCCCGTGCGGGCAGAGGGACGATTAATGCCTGATAAGTTGAGCGATGGCGTTATTCCCACATCGCTCGACCGCCACCGGCGGCTCTTTCTTGATAGGCTATACCGTGACCATATAGGTAATCTAGTGGATTGGTTGCGCCGTCACTATGGTGGCGGCCCCCCGTCGCCTGAGGATATTGCGCAAACTGCCTTCACCAAACTGACGGCGCTTGACGACATCCAACGGATCGAAAAAATCAAACCCTATCTCTATGCCACCGCTGTCAATGTGGCGCTCGACGAGATCAAATGGATTAAGCGTACTGTCGCTTTCAGTGAACATGAACTTCATCGCACTGGTCACGCCTTGGAAGAAATTACGCCTGATCGCGTCTATGAGGGGAGGGAGGAGTTAACCCTGCTCTCTCAAGCCATGGAGGGGTTGTCAGACAAGCAACGTGAAATCATCAGGAGGAGCCGCTTTCTGGGCCAGACCTACGCCCGGATATCGGCCGAAACCGGCTGGAGCAGCGCTGATATCTCACGACAATTGAGTGCCGCTATGGTCACCATCCAAGCAGCGACCGCCAATGGATCGACGGAGGATAAATGAGCGATATAGCGAATATTCTTCCTCCCGGAGACGATGCCGGCGCGCCGCAGGATCAAGCTGTGCGCTGGTTGGCCTATTTATATTCGGGTGAGGCGACCAACGAAGGCAGGGCCAACTTCTCTTCCTGGCTGGATCACTCGAGCATCAATGTCGTCGCCTATCGCAATCTGGAACAGATCTGGCGCGATATGATCTTCGCTGGCGTTCAGACCATTGCTTCGACCGAGGCGTCCGACGACAAACCCGCAAGCAATATCGTCGCGCTCGAAAGTCGCTCGAGCAGCCTCTCTCCCCTGTCTGGGCGGCGTGGCGCGATCGCTGCGATGATGGCGGTGGCCGCGTCGCTGGTGCTGGCGTTGGGGATCTGGCGTCTGGAATTTTTCGATACGCCCACCGTCCACGCCTATCGAACAGCTGTTGGGGAAATAAGGACCGTCTCGCTTTCTGACGGCACGCGGGTCACGCTCGCGGCGGAATCCGCGATCCGGGCAATATTTTCCAATCGGCGTCGCGGGGTCGAACTTGTCGCGGGCCGGGCCTGGTTCGATGTCGCCTCCAATCCGGCAAAGCCGTTCACCGTCCTGGCCGCAGCGACACATATTCAGGTGGTCGGCACGCAGTTCGATGTCGATCGCGCTCCTGACGATGTGCGGGTGTCGGTGGCAAGGGGCGTCGTGCGCGTCGCGCCGCTTGCTGGCCCGGCAACGCGCAATGACGGCGTCCGATTAGTCGCCGGTCAGCGCGTCCTATCCGCTCTGGACGGGCGCATCGGTCCAATCGAGCGTTTCGATCCAGCCCGTGCGGCACCCTGGCGGACAGGGCTGCTTATATATCGTAATGCCCGACTGAAAGATGTGGTGGCGGAGGTGAACCGTTATCGCGTCGACAAGATCGTTCTGGCCGATGGAAGCCTTGGCGACATGAGAATCACCATGGCGGTGCGCGCCGATCAGACCGAGACCCTGCTGTTGGGACTCGAGGCGACGGCTCCGCTACAGATAGATCGCACCCCGTCGCGCATCATGGTCCGACCCAAGAGATAGACGGGAGGGGGCGGCGGCTGTAAAGAAATATTGCTTTTAATGAGTAGGTTGCAAAAAAATTTTCGACAAACCTGGAATATTTTTTGAACTGCGCAGTCTCTTCACAGGGGGCGCTCGCCTGGGTGGCCTCTAATAAATGACAATATCAGGGGAGATCAGGGCATGCCGTGCAATCATGTTTCTCGCAAAGCGGTATCGGATCGCTGGAGTAATGGGCTTACAAGCGCCTGTTCCGGGCTGGCGCTGACGCTGGGCTTCGCGGCCGCTGCGTGCATTGCGCAACCAGCGGTGGCGCAGGCGGCATCACAAACCATCTCGATCCCCGCCGGACCGCTGGACGTCGCACTGCTGGAGCTTGTGAGCAGGACAGGTATCTCAGTATTTGTCCCTCCCGCCCTCGCGGCAGGGAAAACCGCACCATCGATAGGCGGCACGATGACGCCGGATCAGGCTCTGAGCGGCCTGTTGCGGGGCAGTGGCCTTGTCTACAACCGCGGAAGCAATGGGGCCTATGTCATCCTGCGAGCGCAGCCGAAGAAGATTTCTTCGGCGTTCTTCCCTGCGGCGCCCCAGACGGCTGCCCAGTCCGCAGGGACTGCCGCGCGCGGGGCTGCCCCCTTGCCCGCTGAAGACATCATAGTCACCGCACGCAAACGCGACGAGACATCGATAGCGGTACCGGTCGTATTGACGGCGGTTAGCGGGGCGGAACTCACGCGGCGCGGGATCAACAGCGCCGACGCGCTGTCCCAACTGGTGCCCGGCCTGACGATCGCCGGCGCTGGCGGCGGCGCCCAGGGCGGCACGATCGCCCTGCGTGGCGTGGCCGGTCCCGACACCAACCCGCTCGGCGACCAGGCCGTGTCTTTCAACATCGATGGCGTCCAGGTGGCGAAGTCGAGCGTTCGCCGCCTGGCGTTCATGGACCTTCAGCAGGTGGAGGTTCTCAAGGGGCCGCAATCGCTGTTCTTCGGCAAGAACAGTCCGGGCGGCATCATTTCGCTGCGCACCGCCGACCCGACGCCAAATTTCCAGGCCAAGGCGTCTGTTGGCTATGAGTTCAACGCGCAGGAGTGGCGCGGCGAAGGTTTTATGTCCGGTCCACTGACGGACACGCTCGGCGCGCGGCTCGCTGTCTACGGTTCGGATATGCGTGGCTGGGTCAAGAGCGTGGTGCCGGCGGACAGCATCAGTCCGCCCTTCCATCGATACGGCCCCCGCAGTCGTGAACTCGATATGCGCGGCACATTGAAATTCGATCCGAGCGACGCGTTCAGCGCGCGCCTCAAAGTCTCGTACGGCACGGTCAAGGGTGCTGCCGCCACTGGCAATGCACAGGTTGTCAACTGCCCCACCGGAATGTCACAGCTCGTCGGCGTGGTCAGCGACTGCAAGGCCGACCGGCGGATAAATCGCACCGATAATGTCAGCACTGCTTTCACACCCTATGAACCCGCCTTCGGCGATGGCCATACCTATTCGAAGCAGCGGCAGATTCTGGTCGGGTTGGAACTCAACTACAAACCTAGCGATACGATTGACCTAACCTCGGTAACTGGCTTTTACCAGGCCAAATTCAGGAATGTCGATCAATTTGCAACATATCCGGTTGTTCCCATCGGGCAGTTCGGCAGTTTCGGTCTGCCGCAGTTTCCGTCTTTCCTGACCTATTATAACCGGGAGATTTCGCAGGAACTTCGCGCGAGCAGCAACTTTGATGGTCCGCTGAATGTCACTGTCGGAGGCATCTACTCGGACACGCGCTCCTCGATCTTCACTCACGCCATGTACAATATGAGCGACCCGCGAGAACTGGTCCATTCCTTCGCCGCTCAGGATGGCGTCGCCTCTTCGGCGTTCGGCCAGGCCCGCCTGGACGTCACGCCGCAACTCGAACTGTCAGCGGGCGGACGTTATTCGCACGAGAAAAAGTCGCTTCCCGTCACGCTCGCGGATCTGACCCTTTCGCGCGTCAACCCGGTGACCCCTTATGCAACACCGGTGCGTAAGGTTTCCTTCAACAATTTCTCGCCGGAACTCACGGCCACCTACCGGCCCACGGAGAGGCTGACTCTGTTCGGTTCGTTCAAGAAAGGTTTTCTGTCGGGCGGCTTCAACGGCAGCACGGCAACGCCCGGCCTGCCCCTCAATTACGGCCCCCAGACGATCAAGGGCTTTGAAGCCGGTGTGAAAGCGGCTTTGTTCGACGGCGCGCTGCGCACCAATTTGTCAGTCTACACCTACAAGGTCGGGGGCCTTCAGATCACGGCATTCGAAAATGGTATCGGCACCATTCGCAACGCCGGCGGCGTGCGGACCAAGGGCATCGAGTTCGACATGAACTATCGCTCACCGATCGAAGGGTTGACGCTGAGAGGCGCCATAAATTATAATCGCGCTCGCTATCTCAGCTATTTCGGGCCTTGCTGGCGCGGGCAATCGCAGGGACAAGGCTGTAACTTCCGGGCGACTGGTGGCGGCAATGCCCGGCCGATCCTGCCGGGCGAGACCGGCAACAATCAGGATTTGGCCGGACAGCAACTCGTCAACGCGCCTGAATGGTCGGGGAATGCAGGCGCTAGCTACGAAACCCCGCTTGGCTCGGCGCTCAAGCTCGGCCTCTCGACCGACGTCACTTTCGCCAGCAGCGTGCCGACAGACGCCGCCATCAACCCGCTCCTGATTTCGCCCAAGCGCGCCCTGCTCGACGCCACCGCGCGGATCGGCGATGCCAAGGGTGCCTGGGAAGTGGCACTGATCGGTCGCAACCTGACCCAGAAATATTATTGGGCGAGTGGACAGCAGCTGCAGTTCACGGGATTGACAGCATCGGGCACCCCAACCGCCTTCATCCCGGCTGACACATATGCCGTCCTCAACCGGGGTCGTGAAATCATGATCCGCGTAACGGTCGCCTTCGGGCAATAGGCAGAGACGCGTCAGCCGATGACAGCACAGTTTTGCCATGGGATGAGACTATAGTATCAGGACCCCAAAAAAATAGCGGACTTAACTAAAGCAAGGTCAGGGGCCCTCTTTCATAAGAGGCGCCCCAAAGGGCTGTCGAAGAATTGAAGGAATTTCCCATGGCAAAACGCAAGATGGTTGTAATGCACGGGGCATGGGTCGCTTGTGCGGCCATTTCGGCCGGATTGCTGTTCACCGGGGGCAAGGAACCGGTGGCGAGCGCCGCCAGCGAAGCGGGTTCGATGGCCTCCTCCTCCGCTACACAGCCCTATTCGCCGCCTGTGCGTTTCGCCAATGAGGATATGAATCTTTACTGGGGCAATACCCACCTGCACACCAATAATTCCATGGACGCCATCAGCCTGGGCGGGGCCACCACCACACCCGAAGAGGCGTTTCGATTTGCGATGGGTGAGCAGATCGTCGCCGCGAGCGGCGTGCCGGCCAAACTCCGTCACCCCCTCGATTTCCTCGTCGTGTCGGATCATGCCGAGTTTCTCGGTGTGCTTCCAAAACTCGCCAAAGCCGACAGCACGAAGATCGACTGGCAGCCGGGCCGGCAATGGAGCGAATTTCTGCAGTCCGGCGATCCTAAGAAGCTAGCAGCTATTTACACGCAGTTTTATTCAGGGGTGAAGGTGCCTGCGGAGTTTACGCAGTCGATATGGCAGGATGTTGTGAAGACCGCAGACCGCTTCAATAATCCAGGGCGCTTCACGGCTTTTATCGGTTATGAATGGTCATCCACGCCTAATGGCGACAATCTGCATCGCAACGTGATCTTTCGCGATGGCGCGGCCAAAGCCATGCAGGTCCTGCCTTTCTCCGCTAACGACAGCAAAGATGCAGAACAGCTCTGGGCGTATCTGAGGGCCTATGAGGCCAAGACGGGTGGTCAGGTACTCGCGATCCCGCATAATGGCAACATCAGCAACGGGCGCATGTTCGCGCCTGAAACCTTTACCGGCCAGCCGCTGACGGCGGCCTATGCGCGCGAACGGGCGCGGTGGGAGCCGGTGGTCGAGGTCACTCAAATGAAGGGGACGAGCGAGGCACATTCCACCCTCTCCCCGACAGACGAATTCGCCGACTTCGAAATCTGGGATCTCGGCAACTTCCAGCAAAGTGCCAAGCAGCCCTGGATGCTGCCCTTTGAATATGCCCGCCCGGCGCTCAAGGCGGGGTTGCAGTTCGCGCAGAAATTGGGGGTGAACCCGTTCAAGTTCGGGATGATCGGCGGCACTGACCAGCATAATGGCCTGACCACTACCAGCGAGGACAATTTCATCGGGCAGTTCACCAATTCCGAACCGGCGGCCGGCCGCTACAGCCGCGCCATGGCGCCGGTGAAGAATGTCCGGGAAAACTGGCGGCTGGGCGCATCGGGCCTGACGGCGGTGTGGGCAAAGGAGAATACGCGCGAGGCAATCTTCGACGCGATGAAGCGGCGCGAAGTCTATGCGACCACCGGTTCACGGATACAGGTGCGGGTCTTTGGCGGATGGAATTTCGCAAAGTCCGACGTCTTGCGGCCCGATTACGCCCATATCGGCTACGAGAAAGGCGTGCCGATGGGGGGCGACCTGACCCGTCAGGCTGGAGCCAGGGCACCGAGCTTCATGATCGCGGCGGCCAGAGACCCCGACGACGCCAATCTCGACCGGATCCAGGTCATCAAGGGCTGGCTCGATGCGAAAGGCGAAGCGCATGAGAAGATATATGATGTCGCGCTGTCTGGCGGTCGCAAGGTCAATCCGAGGACCGGAAAGGCGCCGCCGGTGGGCAATACGGTCGATATCGCCAACGCGACCTATACCAACAGCATCGGTGCCCCCGAACTGGCGACCGTTTGGACCGATCCGGCGTTCGACCCGAACCAGCGTGCCTTCTATTATGTGCGCGTGCTGGAAATCCCAAAGCCCCGCTGGACGGCCTATGACGCCCAATTCTTCAAGGTGAAGATGCCCGCCAACATCCCGATGACCGTACAGGATCGCGCTTTCAGTTCGCCGATCTGGTACGATCCCGGGAAGTGACGGCGCAATGCACGCCATTCAGTTCGGAACATCGCGATAAATATGGCATATAGTACCAAACGTTTGCGTGGCGCGCTGCTCGTCTGGCCGTTCGTCGGGGAAAGGATGATGAGGTGATGGGGAAGCGCAAGATGGTATCGAAGGGCGCAAAATGGGCGACTTTGGCAGCCATGTCGGGCGGGCTTCTGCTTGCCGGTGGCAAGGCTTTGTTGGCCGAACCAGCTGAAGCGCCGGCCGCCACTGTGCCTGCGGTTCCCGGCGGTTCGGCCGCATTGGCCTATTCTCCACCGGTACGCTTTGCCAACGAAAACACCAATCTTTATTGGGGCGACACGCACCTCCACACCAGTTACTCCGCCGACGCTTTTGGTTTTGGCAATCACACGGTTAGCCCGGATGAAGCCTATCGGCTGGCGCGAGGTGAAGAGGTGGCCGGCACGAGCGGTCTGCACGTAAAGCTGCGTCGCCCGCTCGATTTCCTCGTGGTGGCGGATCATGCGGAATATATCGGCGTGTTCCCGCGGCTGGCCAAGGGCGGCAGCACCGAAGGCCCCTGGGAACAGGGCAAGCGCTGGAGCGATTTGCTCAAAGCCGGCGACGTCAGGACGGCGATGAATGAATTTTTTGACATTCTCCGTGCGGGCGGTTCCAGGTCCCCGGAGCCCGCAGCGCTGGTGAAGTCGATCTGGCAGGATGTCGTCAGCACCGCCGACCGGTTCAACGAACCGGGCCGCTTCACGGCTCTCATCGGCTATGAATGGAGTTCCACCCCTGGGGGCGACAACCTGCACCGCAACGTCATTTTCCGGGATGGCGCCGACAAGGCCCTTCAGGTCGTGCCCTTCTCAGCCATGGACAGCACGGACCCGGAAAAATTATGGGCTTATCTCGGGGCCTATGAGACAAAGACCGGCGGACAGGTCCTGGCCGTTCCCCATAATGGCAATCTGAGCAACGGCCGCATGTTCACCCCGCAGACTTTCACGGGCCAGCCATTCACAGCATCCTATGCGCGTGAGCGCGCACGGTGGGAGCCGGTCTATGAGGTCACGCAGACCAAGGGAACGAGCGAAACCCATCCGACCCTGTCCCCAACCGACGAATTTGCCGGTTTCGAATTGTGGGACACCACCAATGTGCAGGGTGCTGTCGCCAAGACGCCTGCGATGCTGCAATATGAATATGCGCGCAAGGCGTTGAAGGACGGTCTGCTCCACGAGCAGAAGCTGGGCGCCAATCCGTTCAAGTTCGGCATGATCGGGAGCACCGATTCGCATATCGGCGTGTCGACCACGGCTGAGGATAATTTCTTCGGTAAACTGCCCGGGTCCGAACCGTCTGCGCGACGTTACGCTTTGCCCGTGGCGGAGACGAAGATAACGCAGTGGAACTGGCAGATCGGCGCGTCGGGGCTTGCAGCGGTATGGGCAAAGGAAAATACCCGCGCATCGATATTCGATGCGATCCGGCGGCGAGAAGTGTATGCGACCACGGGCTCGCGCATTCAACTGCGCGTCTTTGGCGGGTGGAACTTCGCGAAATCCGACGTGCAGCGGCCCGACTATGTGCATCTGGGTTATGAAAAGGGCGTGCCGATGGGCGGCGACCTGACCCGCAGCCGTGGAGCCAGTGCGCCGATGTTCATGATCGCCGCCGCCAAGGATCCCGACGACGCCAATCTCGACCGGGTCCAGGTGATCAAGGGCTGGGTCGACGCCAAGGGCCAGACGCACGAGAAAATATATGACGCCGCTGTATCGGGCGGCCGCAAGGTCGATCCGAAGACGGGCAAGGTGTCGGCTGTCGGCAGCACGGTGAACCTGGCCGACGCTTCCTATACGAACAGCATCGGCGCGCCCGAACTGGCGACGGTGTGGACCGATCCGGATTTCGACCCCAGGCAGCGCGCCTTCTATTATGTGCGGGTGCTGGAAATTCCCAAGCCGCGCTGGACGGCTTACGATGCGGCCTTCTTCAAGGTGAAGATGCCCGCCAATATCCCGATGGTCGTGCAGGACCGCGCCTTCAGCTCGCCTATCTGGTACAATCCATAAGTGCATCAGTGGGCGGAACGGAAATATCGCAGGCTTGGGGCAGGTACAGATGCATGAATGACATCGTCGCGCGCGTGCGGCGGGAGCCGCTTGTCTGGTTTCTGCTCGCGGGTCTTTCGCTTTTCGGCCTGCATGCGCTGGTCAGTCCGGGTGAGGACGTAGCCGCTTCACGGGTGATCGAGGTCGACCGCGACCGCCTTCTGCAATTCATGCAGCTTCGCGCGCGTTCTTTCAATGAACGGGGGGCCGGCAAATTCTTGGATCAGATGTCGCCGCAAGAGGTCGCCACCATGGTCAAGGACATGGTGCGCGAAGAAGCGATGTATCGCGAAGGATTGCGCCTCGGCCTCGACAAGAATGATTATGTGATGCGGCGGCGGCTGGTCCAGTCGCTGGAATATCTGGCCGAGGGCGCGCCGGCATCGGACGGACCGCCGGACGAAGCCACGCTGAAGCGCTATTATGAATCGCATCGCGATCGTTATATCGACGCGCCGTCGATCAGTTTTTCCCACGCCTTCTTCAGCGCCGGTGCGCATGGATGGGATGGCGCGCAACGGCTGGCGGCCGATGCGCTGGCCAAGGTGAACGCGGGCGGGCAACAGACGCGCGTTCCGTCCGCCGACCGCTTCCTCTACCTCAATGATTATATCGAGCGCACCCCTGAGATCATCGAGAGCCATTTCGGTCAGGACTTTGCGGAGCGATTGCTCGCAATGGCGCCGCAGGGGGAGCGCTGGCAGGGGCCGCTGCGCTCGAAATACGGATTTCATCTTGTGAGGGTCGTCGGCAAGGATCCTGGCCGTCCCCTGCCCTTCGCGCAGGCGCGAGCCATGGTCGCGGAGGATGAAGCGAAGGACGCCAGGGCCGCCCGCCGCGAAGCCTTCGCCGATGGTCTGATCGCCCAGTTCAAGGTGGATGTCGACAGCGACCTGCAAAAGCGCATGGCCAAATGAGCATGGCCCGCCTGCTGCTGGTTTTGGTGTGTTGGCTGGCAGCCTCCGTGCCGGCCGCTGCCCATGATGCGTTCCCACTGCTGATCAACATACGGCAGACGGGCGGCGCGCTCTATTCCGTGGATCTAAGGTTACCGCCTTCTTTCCCCGACCGTTTCGCGCCCGAGGTGCGGATCGACCAACGGTGCAAGCGCATCGCCGGCCGGGACGATCGTGGAACCGATCTTTACCACTGTCCGCGCGGTCTGGGGGGCGACTTGCGACTGGTCTATCCCGGGTCGGCGCCCTCGGTGCCGGGACTCGTCCGGATCATCTGGGCGTCGGGCGAAACCCGGTCGCTGTTGCTCAAGCCCGGCGAAACCGGCGTCACGCTGCCGCAGCCCGAAAGCAGGTCCGGGGTCGCGGGCCAGTATCTGCGCCTCGGCATCGAACATATATTGATGGGCTATGATCATCTGCTGTTCCTGGTCTGCCTGCTGTGGCTGGCCGGCGGCTTGCGGCGCATCCTGCTGACGATCACCGGCTTCACCCTGGCGCATTCGGTGACGCTGGCGCTTTCGGCGCTGGGATGGGTCGAGGTGGCAGTGCCGCCGGTGGAAGCGGCGATCGCGCTGAGCATCGTCTTTCTGGCCGTGGAAATCTATAAGGGGCCGCGCGATACGCTCAGCTGGCGTTACCCCATCGCCGTATCGAGCAGTTTCGGCCTGCTCCACGGCTTTGGCTTTGCCGCGGTGCTGGGCCAGATCGGCCTGCCGCAGACCGAACTCGTCACCGGGTTGCTGTTTTTCAATCTGGGCGTCGAGATCGGCCAGCTGATCTTCGTGATCGCCGCGATCGCGCTGTACCTGATCCTGCGTAAAGCCTGGACGCATCTGCGCCTGCGGGCCGATGCGCCGGTCATCGCGCGCCATGCCAGCGCCGCGCTCGTCGGAACGCTCGCCTCCTACTGGCTGGCCGAGCGCACGGTCGCCCTGTTCGGCTAATCCTGCAGGATCGCGGAAGAATGATAAGCCGCGCGCCAACACGCGCCGCGCAGAGGAAAGAACGTCCCCGGAGCATGCGATCTATGAATCCATCCAATGGACACCCTATCCTGGACCGTCGTGTTTCGATTCTCGCCGGGATCATGTTTCTGGCCGCTTCTCCCATGGCCGCAGCACAGGATCCGGCGCGCGACGACGATCATGACATCATCGTCTACGGCCGTTCCCTTCCCCAGATCGGCTCGGCGATCTCCGGATCGCAAGGCGTCGTTGGCTATCGCGATTTCGAGGACAAGCCCCTGTCCCGCGTTGGCGAACTGGTCGAAAACGTGCCCGGCGTGATCGCCACCCAGCATAGCGGCACCGGCAAGGCGAACCAATATTTCCTGCGCGGCTTCAACCTGGATCATGGTACGGACTTTGCCGCCTTCGTCGATGGCGTGCCCGTCAATATGCGCAGCCACGGCCATGGGCAGGGCTATCTCGATCTCAACTTCCTGATCCCGGAACTGGTCGAACGGATCGATTATCGCAAAGGCCCTTATTTTGCCGATGTCGGGGATTTTTCGGCCGCCGGCACCGTGATGTTCAGGACGATGGACAGGCTTCAAAGACCGATCGTCGAGGCGACCATGGGTAGCTATGGCTATTATCGTTTGCTCTCCGCGGGGAGCGCCGCCGTGGGAAACGGGGATCTGCTCGTCGCGCTGGACGGCACTCTGTCCAACGGACCCTGGACGCTCGACGAGGATTTGCAAAAGATCAATGCGTTGGTCAAATATTCGCAGGGCACGTCCGACCGTGGATGGAATCTAGGCTTTACAGTTTATCACGCACGCTGGAATGCCACCGATCAGGTGCCCGAACGTGCCATCGACAGCGGCCTTATCAGCCGTTGGGGGAATGTCGACCCGACACTGGGCGGCGAAACCACCCGGCTGGGACTGAACGCCGGCGCCACGCTGGGGAACACGCAGATCAGCCTGTACGGCATTTATTATCGCTTCGCGCTTACGTCCAACTTCACCTTCTTCCTCAACGATCCCGTCAATGGCGACCAGTTTCAGCAACGCGACCAGCGCGGCGTCTTCGGCGGATCAGTGCGGCGCAACTGCGCCGCCCGCATCGCCGGATTGCCGGTCGACCTGACCATCGGCGGGGATGCGCGGTGGGATCATATCGGCAAGATTGGCCTGTATAGCTCGGTCGGCGGCGTGACCAGCGGAACGATCCGTCAGGACAAGGTCGATGAATATAGCAGTGCCCTGTTCGCTGAGGGCACCGCATCGCTGACCGATCGGCTACGCCTCACGCTTGGCCTGCGTGGTGACCTCTATGGCTATGGGGTGGCCGCGCAGACCCTCGCCACCAACAGCGGAAAAGGTTCGGACTTCATGCTAAGCCCGAAGATGGCGCTCGCATGGCGCATGCTGGGCCGGCTTGAACTTTATGCCAATTATGGCGAGAGCTTCCATTCCAACGACGTGCGCGGGGCAACGATCAGCATCGATCCCGTAACCGGCGATCCGGTCGACCGGGTGCGGGCGCTGGTCAAGGCCCGTGGCGCCGAAATCGGCGCGCGCATCGAAGCGCCGCGGCTGACAATGTCGCTGGTCGGTTTTTACCTCGGGCTGGCATCGGAACTGGTGTTCGTCGGCGACGGCGGTGGCACCGAACCCAATGATGCGACCCGCCGCCATGGCGCAGAAGCCAGCCTGTTCTGGCGTCCGACCGACTGGCTGACGATCGATGCCGCAGCGGCAGTTACCCATGCGCGCTTTCACGCCGTTCCGTCCGGCGAGGACCGCATTCCCAATTCAGTAAGCGAGGTGATCTCGGCGGGCGCGGCCGTGGAACTGGGCCATGGCCTCAGCGGCTCGCTACGCCTCCGCCACTTCGGCGCATCTCCGCTCATCGAAGACGGCAGCGTCCGGTCCGATCCGACGACGCTCATCAACCTGGGCGCCTATTACCGCGCCGGGCGCGTAAAACTGGGTTTGGATGTGCTAAACCTTCTCAATGCCCGCGACGCCGACATCAGCTATTTCTATGCGTCCCGCCTTCGCGGCGAACCCGCAGAAGGCGTGGAGGACCGGCACATCCACCCCGTCGAACCACGGCAGGTGCGCGTGTCGCTGAGAATAGCTTGGTAGTGACCGCTTTAACTTGATGACGAAGAATGGCTCAACGATGTTAGCGGCATTCAAACCCACGAATGGCGGACTCCGGCGGAAGCCGACGCTTTACGGTCCACTCATGGCGACGGCTTTGTCCCAATTGCGGCCAGATGATCGGAGAGAGACGCAGCCCATCGCGATGGAATGAAGTCTCGTTGATTTTCGGCAGATTGGCCAATAGCGCATGCCGCGGCCGATCTTGACTCGTAGCAAATTTGCACATTCGCCACATGTCGTGGTTGGCCGCTGAGGTTCGCTCATGATCGCAGTCCGCCGCTTTTCCGGCAACCTAGGCAACTCGGCGGCCACACTGCGAGGTTGTGGCTTCACTTCCTTGATGGCGGACGGCGACAAGTGGGACTTTCCGGAATGTCGGCTTCAGAAACACGGACCGACGAAAGCTGCCATTCGCTCAGCTCGATCGGAACGCTCGATAAACTGTGCGTTCGCGACTATCGCTAGGGAGGGTTGCCGTGTGGATAGCGGACGTCTTTCACCGAGTGTTATACCTGTCATAGTCATGATGAAATCATCCAATCTGAACGCAATATTCGCAATACCCGTGCTCGCCCGGCGTCAAGAATAGAACTAGGATTGACCTAATTGGCGGTCTGCGCGAAGTATCGGTATGACGCAAACCGGGGGATAAGGATGCATTTGAAGAAGCTGGCTATCCGCAACTTTCGTAGGTTGCAGAATGTCGTTATCGATTTCGCTTCCGATATCTCCATTTTCGTCGGCGCCAATAACAGCGGAAAGACCTCGGTCGGGCACGCGCTTCAGCTGTTCACCGGGCATGGCCGCTTCAGCATCCATGATTTTAGCGCGGAGTTGTGGCCGAGTATCATCGCATTCGGCGCCGGTGAGGAGGGCGCCGCGCTGCCGACCCTCGAAGTTGATATCTGGCTGGAGATCGGCGCCGAGGACGTCCACCGGGCGATCGATCTGCTGCCGAGCCTCGCATGGGATAGCACGCTTGTCGGGATGCGCGTCGCTTATACTCCGATCGACCCCGAGGCAACGCGTGGCAGATATGCCGAGGCCCGCGAACGCTCTCTCGCTGCGGTCGACAAGGACGAGCACGATGTGCCGGTGTTCGACCCCGCGCCGCGTCACCTTCGCGATTACCTGCGCGAGCATCTGAATGACGAATATGAGCTACGCTACTTCATACTCGATCCGGCGAAGTTCGATGCCAACATGGTCGCCGAAGTCGGCTATGTCCCGGCATCGCTCGCCGGACGCGATCGCAGCGGGCGCGAAATTTTAAGCGGCATTCTCCGGATCGATTTCCTCAATGCCCAGCGCCATTTGTCGGATAGTCCTGGCGGCGCCCGCGCGGAGGACCTGTCGCGCGTGCTCAGCCGTTTCTACGGCCGCAATCTCGAGCAAAAGGGCGAGGATCTCGACGCCCTTCGCGCCCTCGCCGCATCCGAAGTTTCGCTTAACCAGCATCTCGAGCGCGTGTTCGAGCCGACTCTAAGGAGCCTCGCCAAGCTCGGCTATCCCGGGCTGTCGAACCCGCGAATGATGATACGATCGGCGCTCGACCCGGCGCAGATTATGAGCAGCCGCGACGGCGCGCTGGTCCACTATGCGCTGGGTCCCGATGATGGCGCGCCCGACCCGCCGACGCTGCCCGACCGCTACAATGGGCTGGGATTCAAGAACCTCATCTTCATGGTGGTCGAGCTTCTCGATCTGCACGCTCAGTGGCTTGCTATTGAGGAGAACCGCCCGCCGGTCCATCTGATCTTCATCGAGGAGCCCGAGGCGCATCTCCACGCCCAGTTGCAGCAGGCCTTCATCCGCAAGGTCATGGACATCCTTTCACTAAAGGGCGCCGATCGCACCGCCTATACGAGTCAGGTAGTTGTCACCACGCATTCGACTCATATCCTCTATGAGCGCGGCTTTCAGCCGATCCGCTACTTCCGGCGTAGCCGGGCAGAAGCGACCTCGACTTCGGACATCCTCAATCTCTCCGTCTTCTACGACAGCACGGATCCCGATGTTCGCACCTTTCTCGAGCGCTACCTCAAGCTCGCGCATTGCGATCTTTTCTTTGCGGATGCTGCCGTGCTCGTCGAAGGCAATGTCGAACGATTGCTCCTGCCGCAGATGATCGAAACCGCCGCGCCGCGGCTCCAGTCGAGCTATCTGACGATCCTCGAGATCGGGGGCGCATTCGGCTATCGATTCAAGGCGCTGATCGAATTCCTTGGTCTTACCACGCTTATCATCACCGACCTCGACAGTGTCTTCGGTCCGCTGGATCAGCTGGAGGCAGGTGTCGAGGGGGCTGCAACCGCAGGAGACGGCCCTGTGCAGGCGGTTGGGGACGCCGCCGTGGCGGACGCCGATGACGAAGACGAAGACGAAGACGAGGAGGCGACCGATCAGCTGCCGGCCGAAAAGCCGGGCAAGGCCTGCATCGCCGGACATCCGGGAGCGGCAACCTCAAATCAAACGCTTCTGCAATGGCTTCCGAAATGCGGTACCGTCGCAGAGCTGTGGGAGGCGACCGCCGACGACAAAACACAGGTACGCGCCAACGACAACGACGCCCTTGTGCGCGTCGCCTATCAATGCCGCACCGATGTGACTTGGGGCGGCGACACGCTCTCGTTGGCAGGCCGCACGCTCGAGGAAGCGTTCGCGCTCGAGAATCTCGACTGGTGCCAGCACAAGGATCGAAAGCCGCTTCAGCTCCGCATCGCTAAGAATGATGAGAAGGATCTCTGCGAGTTGGCCAGCCGCATTCACAAGCGCGTTCAGGCGAAGAGCTTCAGCAAGACCGACTTTGCCCTCGCATTGCTCGCCGAAGACCCCGCAACCTGGGTTGTGCCAGAATACATCGCTGCCGGCCTTCGCTGGCTCGAAGCTGAAATCGCACCCCAGGACCCAGAGCCCGACGACGAGGAAGACGCGGAAGGTGTGACCGGCGGCGGGCCCGACGCCCCTGCTGCGCTCGAGCCGGATGGCGAGGTTGCCGCGTGACCAGCCGGATCGGCAGCCCCGACACGCCGGCGGACATCGAAATCCGCGCCTGCCTCGATTGCAAAGTCCCGCGTTCGTTCGTGATGGTCGCGGGTGCCGGCTCGGGCAAGACTACTTCGTTGATCAAGGCACTCGATCACCTTGCCCGGACCCGAGGTAGGGCGCTGCGCCGCGCGGGACAGCAGATTGCCTGCATCACCTATACCGAGGTGGCCGTCGGCGAGATCTCAGAAGATGTCGGTGTCTCGCCACTGTTTCACATCTCCACGATCCACAGTTTCCTGTGGTCGGTGATCCGTCCGTTTCAAAGCGATATCGCGACCTGGGTCGGCATCCGCATCGAGGAGAAGATCGCCGAGCGCCGCGAACATTACGACAGGCCGCGCACGCAGGCGCGAACCAAGGCACGGCTGGAGATCGAGATCGCCGAGCTCGAAGCCCAGCTCGCCGAGATCGGTGCCGTCGAGAAATTTATCTACGGCACCGGCAGCAGCTACGCCGAAGGAATTCTCGGCCATGATGATGTGTTGAAGCTGACACCCCATTGCTTTGGCGCGCATCCGCTTCTTCGACAGGTCGTTGCCAGCCGCTTCCCATTCATTTTCGTGGACGAAAGCCAGGACACTAATCCCGAAGTCATCGAAGCGCTGCGCGCGATCGCGGCTGAGCAGCCGCGCCTGTGCGTCGGCTTCTTCGGCGACCCCATGCAGAAGATTTACATGAGTGGCACTGGTGCCGTCGCGCTCGGCCCTGGCTGGGCCGAAATCGACAAGCCCGAGAATTTTCGCTGCCCGACCTCGGTCCTCGGTGTGGTCAATGCGATCCGGGCCGCCGGCGACGGCCTAGTTCAGACCCGCGGCCGCCGGATCAAGGTCGGCGATGTCGAGCAGGCCGTGGTCGGCACCGCAAATATCTTCGTTCTCCCAGCCGACGATCAGCGTAGCGCTCGCCTCGCTGCGGTCCGCACGTGGCTCGCCGGAGAGACCGACGACCCGTTGTGGCTGAGCGACGTACCCGAAGGCGATGTTCGGTTACTGGTGCTGGTGCATCGCATGGCGGCAACGCGGCTTGGATTCCCAAACCTTTACTCCGCGCTCAACGACCGTGCGCCTATGAGCCTCAGTGAAGGCATCGCCGATGGCTCCGCTTGGCCGCTACGACCAGTCGCGCAGCATATTCTACCTTTGGTCATGGCCGCTCGCGAAGATGATCGCTTCACGGTCATGTCTATCCTGCGCAGCGAAAGCCCAATGCTCGAACCGGATCGTCTGCGCGGATTGCCGGCGGCTCCGATCCTGACCAATCTTCAACAGGCGCTCGACGCTTTGGTCGAGATGCTCGCAGATGGATCACAGGCCACGGTGCGACAGCTGATGAGGCATGTACGAGACACCCAATTGCTCCGCCTCGACGACCGGTTTGGGCCTCATCTGGTGGATGAACCGGTAGATGGCGGCAGCAACGGCTTCTCCAATGTCCAGGCTTTCCTTGCCTGCCAGATCGGGGAGCTCTGGGCCTATCGGCGCTATTTCACCGAAGAATCGCCGTTCGCGACCCATCATGGCGTGAAGGGTGCGCAGTTTGAGCGCGTTCTGGTCGTGGTCGACGACGAAGAGGCGGCGTTTCACCAGTACTCTTACGGCAAATATTTTGGTTATGCGCCACTGTCGGACAATGACCAAGCGAAGATCGATGCGGGTGAGGAGACAGTGCTCGATCGCACGCGGCGTCTCTTCTACGTCTGCTGTTCGCGCGCATTAAAAGATTTGGCTGTCGTCCTTTTTGTCCCGGACGTGGCTGCGGCGAACGCTGCGATCGCCGCTAAGAACCTCTTCCCCCAAGTATCAGTACGTGGTCCCGAGGTGCTGGCCTGACGATAACGTCTTCAGCATCAAGATCAAAGCATTCTGTTAATCACCCGATGTGCGCGGGCACAATCCAAATCTCGCATGAATATTACTCAAGATATGTGCTGATAGACGCGTCCAAAGGAACAACGCAGATGAACGAA
Source organism: Sphingobium anseongense (assembly GCF_037725245.1). Taxonomy (NCBI): domain Bacteria; kingdom Pseudomonadati; phylum Pseudomonadota; class Alphaproteobacteria; order Sphingomonadales; family Sphingobiaceae; genus Sphingobium; species Sphingobium anseongense. The sequence goes on from NZ_JBBJUL010000002.1 coordinate 188,916, forward strand.
GGAAGTGTGAACGAAGGGGCAGAGATTGATCCACTATCGCCTGAGGACCGCGCACGCTCTAACTTTGTGCGCGATCTGGTGCAGCGGAGAGGCCCCTCCAAATCCGGTTCGACTGCGTGGCCGGGCCCAACCCCGAGGCGAATCGTGCAGTTCTGGGACGATCTGGAACGACTGCCCGAAGACGTCGAAGCCTGCATGAATTCCTGGAGGAAGCTGGAAACGGACGGCTTTGAGTTGGAGGTCTTCGATAGGACTTCTGCGAGCAATTTCATTCGCGACCGTTTGGGAAGTCGCCACGAGGATGCCTTCACTCGCTGCTATCACCCATCCATGATGTCGGACTATTTCCGGTATTCATATATACTCGTTGAAGGCGGTTTCTACATAGACGCCGACGATGTCTATCATGGGACGCCAATTGGCCACCTTTTCGACGACGGGCGGCTGAAGCTTCAACCTTTCTGCTACGATCTCGCAACGTCTCAAATGGTGGCACCACCGACATTTACCGGGGCCGGAGCCCATCAACGCGGGTGGATTTTCTACTTCAACACGACCCCCATGATTGCGGCGCGCAATCACCCCATGATCGAGAGAGCCTTGCTGAACGCCACCGCATCTCTGGAAGCGGACAGCGTGGATGGGTTACCTGAGGTCCAGGCTACAACCGGTCCGGGAAATCTTACCCGATCGGTATTTGAAATAGTGAGCGAGGGATGTTCGCCTGAAGCGCTGATGGTTGCGCATGACTGGGAGTTAACCTCCACGAGCCAGTGGCCGCTCAGCTACCGCAGCGACGCGCGGAACTGGAGGCTGTCCAATCAAAAGCGGTACAGTGGATCGACATCGGAGGGGCGATGAATCTGACACGTCCATCGCTGGCGGTCGTGCGGCTGGCGCTTCGCCTCGGATACGGCCTCCGCAGATTCCTTCCAAAGCAGACATCGACAACGTTCGGGCGACGCGGTTCACCGGGGAAGACAATCGACAGGATCTACGTCATCAACCTCGATCGTGCTCCAGATCGATGGTCCCGTATCAAAAGTGAGCTCGGGCGGATAGTGGACAAGTTCGGCAACGATCTGCTCGGTATCACGGAACGTCATAGCGCTGTTGATGCGAGGAGCTTTGTGCTGGACTCCACAGAGGATGCGGATGTGGACCCGTTCTACACACTGGCAGATCAGCTTTTCGTCGAGCCTCAGCCACTGACACTTCCGACGCGGTTCGAGCTGGCAGCGCCCATTCGAATGAGCAGGGCTGAGATCGCTGTTGCAAGGTCGCACATGGAAATTTGGAGGCGAATTGCGCTGGGTGCCGAGGCCCATGCTCTCGTCCTTGAGGACGATGTGTGGTTTCATCCGAATTTCGGTCGTTACATTGACGAGGCATGGAAGGAGCTGACGACCAAGTCAGGGGATGGCGAGATCGACATCCTCTATGTTTCCTACATGGAGGCAACACATGGCGCTCCAAAGCATCTCTTGTCGCGGCACGTGTTCGTACCAGAACGAGGTCTGTGGTATCTGTCGGGCTATGTTCTCTCGCGGCAGGGCGCGAGGAAGCTCCTTGACCTGCTGCCATGCCGGGGCCCCGTCGATCTCTGGATCAACCATCAGTTCAGCAAACTGAACGTATTCGCGACAAGGCGGGCGATTGTCCGCCAGAGAAGAGATCTCTTCTCGACCAACTCCTATTCGATTCTCCCAGCTCTTTCCACAATCGGCGCCATAAACAGTGAGGGAGCCGCCCTCTTCCATGCTCGTCCACCACGCCTGCCGGTTTTTGCATTTGGCCCCGCCAACTCGGGTCAGTCTTCTCTTGCGATGGCGTTGTCCATGCTCGGGTATCGATGCTGCAGCGATCTGGAGCAACTACCACCCTATGAGCTAAGGCGTCTTCGCGATGGAAGCGCCGATCGCGTCTTTGGCGCATACGTCAATGTGGGGCGCCTCGAGACAATGGTCGAGGACCTTAGACGAAGCTATCCGGAGGCCAAGTTCATTGTGACAGCCGCTCCCGGCGATCAGGCCGCCCAAATCGTCCGGGACATCCTGGCGCGGCTCGCCGGCGCGGACGTGATCGTCCTTGATACCGGCAACATCAACGCCTGGAGGGTTCTGTGCGAGCACCTCAGATGCGTGCCACCATTATGCCCTTTCCCGACCCTGGAGGACCTCGGGCAGCGGCCTGTCATGGAAACATCCAGGCAATCCATTCATTCTCGGCGGCGTGCAGCTTCCAAGTGGGATAGGTCTCCATGGATCGTCGAGCCGGATCATGGCGCCTGGACAGGCATTCGAACTTTGCCGCTGCCTCCAGAGGAGGATCGTAGTTGGAGCGATGCCGGCGACGGCGTTCAGAACCTCGATCTCAGGGATTGGGCCGCGCGGTCAGACACATTCACTAGCAATCTAGCCCTGTTTCGCCCCTCAAATGTCGAGCACGACAGGCTTAACGGAGCTAAGATACATATTCGACGCGAAGATCTTGGCGTTCGACAGTACAGTGCGGGCGCTCTCACCAGTCATACCGATTTTCTTTTTGGCAGGTTCGAGGCGACTTTCAGAGCCTCTGATGTGCCAGGAGTGATCACTGGGTTTTTCCTTCACCGCAACTCACCGCACCAGGAAATCGACATCGAAATACTGGGGTGCAGGCCAGATCGCCTGCTGATCAATGTCTTTTACAACCCGGGCGGCCAGGGTGACAAATTCGACTTTGGCTACAGAGGTTGCCCAAGCCATATCGACCTGGGCTTTGATGCTTCGAAAGGGATGCATCGCTATGCCATCGAGTGGAGCCCTGGCGAGATCCGATGGTTTGTAGATGATCTGCTGGTCCATCGGCGCGACTTGTGGGATCCCACCCCGATCCCACATCTGCCGATGAAGCTGCATTTCAACGCCTGGCCTTCTCGCGCCTCTCGGTTCGCCGGGCGGCTAAGTAACCGCAGACTGCCGGCAACGGCCGAGGTGCAAGCAGTACGCACATACGCCTTTGATTCATCAATATCCGAACCGGAAGCTCAAGGGCTCTCGGGCATGGACCAGCCAGCCAGAGGTGGAGCTTCAGCTTGAGGATACTTTCCTACAACCCAGGTCATGACGGCGCGTTCGCCTATATCGAAGACGGACGCTTAGTATTCTCTGTTGAGGCCGAAAAGGGTTCGAGGTACCGGCATTCGTCGCTCTCGGTTACCGATGCATTCGGCGCGCTCACCGAACTTCCCACCGTTCCCGACGTGCTATGCAAGGGAGGGTGGTGGCCGGGTGATGCACCGCGCGACGGAGAGTTGATGGCTGAGTATCGCGGCAGCGATCGTGAACAGGTGATCTTCGGCAAGCGGCCTTTCCTGGGAAAGACCATTGATTTCTTCTCGTCGTCACATGAGCGGTCACACCTTTTATGCGCGTTTGGGATGTCTGAACTGCCGAAGGGAATGCCGTGTTATGCACTGCTTTGGGAAGGCGTCGTCGGGGCGTTCTACGAGATCAATGCCGATCTCGGGATTACCAAGATTGCGGATGTGATGCCGGAACCCGGCCATCGCTACGCCATGCTCTACGCCTTGGCAGACCCGACTTTTGACTTACACACTGCCGAATTTTCCCGCCTGTCCGATGCCGGAAAACTAATGGCACTCGCTTCGTTCTCGAAACGAAGCCAGGCGACCGACGAAGAAGAGATGCTAGCATCGTTTCTCCTGCAAGACTGCAAGCATCTGAGGCCGCAGGATTGCAAAACCCTGATGAATTCACACTACTATAATGTCGGTGTCGAGGATGAAGAGTTTTGTAATTTTGCCGGAATTTTCAGTGATCGCCTGTTCGAGCGCTTCTGTAGCTTTGCGGACAAAAACCTGAAGCGAGGAATGCCGTTGCTCATCTCGGGCGGATGTGGGCTCAACTGCGACTGGAACAGCAAGTGGAAGGAATCAGGATTGTTTAGCGAGGTGTTCGTTCCGCCGGTCGCGAACGATTCGGGTTCTGCGATCGGCACGGCCATCGATGCCCAGTTCCATTTCACCGGCAATCCAAAGATTAGGTGGGACGTATATTCCGGATCGAAATTTCTGCATGACAAACCTGTCGACAGCGCGCTGTTTGAGCATTGGGAACCGAGCCCCGAGATCGTTGCAGAAATGTTGGCCGCCGACCTGATATTGGGTTGGGTCAACGGCCGGTACGAAATCGGACCTCGCGCACTTGGAAATCGTTCCATCCTAGCAGCGCCCTTCAAGGCAAGCACCAGAGAGCGGCTGAATGTCATAAAACAGAGAGAACAGTTTCGCCCTATCGCTCCCATCTGCCTAGAAGAAGAAGCTGAAAAATGGTTCGGCTGCAGAAATCCAAGCCCATTTATGCTTTATACCTATCACGCCTTAACGGCTGAGCTTGCAGCGGTAACCCATGTGAACCAGACTGCGCGGCTGCAAACAGTGTCTGCATCAAGCAATCGCCCAATGTTCGATTTGCTGAAAGCGTTCAAATCAAAGACGGGCTATGGAGTGCTGTGCAACACATCTCTGAACTTCAAGCACAAGGGGTTCATCAACACGGCATCCGATCTTTCGGAGTACACGTTGGCGCATCAGCTTGACGGATTTGCAATCGATGGAGACTTGCACCTGTTGCGGTCATCGGAGAATTACCAGAGGTTTCGACGTGAGCATGCTTGATATGCGTGCGCCTGGCCCGTCAAACGAGGTTTCCCGGAGTTTAGACGGCGCTTAGCCTCGCCTAAACGTCTCGGTCTATCTGTCGCACGCTTTGCTGACGGAAAAACGGACCGTCGGCACCTGAGAACGAAATTTGGGCGCTTGGACGACCGATAAGGGTCGATCACAGGAAGGCATCTTAAAAGGTCAGGTCTGGCATTTGACGCTGCCGTGACTGCCGGTGCCGACCGTTCCCATTAACGGGCCAAACGATCGGCACCCTTATTTCCGCTTCAGGCCGAGCGCTCACGGCCTGGACTTGGATAAGTATTAACCTCGCTGTCGGGACATTATGTGTTAGTTCAGCGATTTCGCCATTAACCGCTCCAGCCGCTCAGCAAAAGCGCGAGGATCAGCGGGTGGCTGACCTTCTGCGATACGCGCTTCGTCAAGCAGCAGGAAGGCAAGGTCAGCTCGCTCCTCATCGCTCGCTCGGGTCTGGCCGAGCTTGGCGATCAGCGCATGGACGGCATTGACTTCCAGCACCGGCTTCGCCCGCTCAGGCGCCTGTCCGGCCGCTGCCAGCATCCGTTCGAGTTGCAGGTCCATCGCGCTCTCCGACGCGACGATGCAGACGGCGCTGGTCGTCAACCGGTCGGAAACGCGGACATCGGACACCTGTTCGGCCAGGGCTTCCTTGGCAAAGCTGATGAAGCTGCTCACATCCTCGCTTGGCGCGTCCATCGCTGCGCTGCCTTCAGCCAGAGGGATCAGGCTGAGGTCGGTCGCGCCTTGGGTCACCGACTTGAATGGCTTGCCGTCATAATCCACACCAACGGTCGTCCAGAAGCTGTCGACCTGGTCGGGAAGCAACAGAACCTCGATCCCACGCGCCTTGAAACCCTCGAGCTGCGGCGATTGAGCGATGCGATCGAGATCGGTCCCGGTCGCATAATAGATCGCGGTCTGGTTGTCCTTGAGGGAGGCCACATAGTCCTTGAGCGAGCGCCACTCGCCGTTCGACGTGCTGGTCTTGAACCGGGCAAGGCCCAGCAACTGCGCGCGCCGCTCGAAATCCTCATAGAGGCCTTCCTTGAGCACTGCCCCGAAATTCTCCCAGATCGCAGCATAGCGTTCGGTATCGCTGGTTGCGATCTTGTCCAGTTCCGACAGGATACGGTTGCTCACGCCCTTCTGAATCGCGAACAAGACGGGGCTGTCCTGGATCATTTCGCGCGACATGTTGAGCGGCAGGTCGGCGGAGTCCACAAGACCCCGCACGAAGCGCAGGTAGCGAGGCAGGATTTCCGCCTCGTCGGTGATGAAGACGCGGCGGACATAGAGCTTGATCCGTCCCTTGCGATCGGGATCAAACAGGTCGAACGGCTTGGTTTCGGGAATGAAGGTCAGCACAGAATATTCGTGCCGCCCCTCCGCGCGATAGTGGAGCGTCAATGCGGGCGTGTCGAATTGGCCCGCGACGCTGCGGTAGAAGTCGACATAATCCTCTTCGCTGATATCGGACTTAGCCTTTGTCCAAAGTGCTGCCCCATCAGCGACCTGACGCTCTTCCTCCTCGCTGCCCAGCTCCTTGATGAAGATGGGCACGGGGACGTGGCCCGACTGCGCCTTCACGATCCGCTCGACCGTGTAACGCTCGGCATAGGTCTTTGCATCATCCAGCAGATGGAGAGTCACCCGGGTGCCGCGCGCTGGCGCCTCCGCGGTGTCGACTGGCGCGATCGTGTATGTTCCGAGGCCATCCGACGACCATCTGGCGGCGTCATCAGTTCCCGCACGCCGCGACACGACATCGACATTCCCCGCCACCATGAAAGCGGAATAGAAGCCGACGCCGAACTGGCCGATCAACTGCTGGCCTTCACCATTCTTGTCAGCGGTCAGCTTATCCATGAAGGCCTTGGTCCCCGACCGCGCGATCGTGCCCAGCGTTTCCCCCATGTCAGCGGCGCTCATGCCGATACCATTGTCCTCGACGACGACTGTCCCGGCTTCCTTGTCGAGCGCCAGCGTGATGCGCGGCTGCGGATCGTCGCCGAACAGGGCCGGATCGGAAATTGCCTCATAGCGCAGTTTCTCGCACGCGTCGGCCGCGTTGGAGATCAACTCGCGCAGGAATACGTCCTTGTCGGAATAAACCGAGTGCACCATCATATGCAGCAACTTGGAAACATCCGCCTCGAAGGCATGCGTTTCAGGGGCGCTCATGGTGTCGGTCGTCATGGGTCTTCGCTCTCTCATATGGCAGACTGTGCGATGGTCAGATGGATCGAATGCGATTTCCATTCAAGAGGTGAGCTTGAAAGCACCGCCTTCTTGATCTGCCCCCGCCGAGTGGGCCGGTTGGTTGGTTAGTGGATTATGCTCGCCGCCGCCATATCCGGGCGGAGGAGTAGCGAAGCGGAACCGGAGGCCGGATATGGCGGTGAAGCTGTTTCTGGTGCCGGTGGTCGGTAGCCAAGGCTGCTGTGCGGACGGACGGTGTTGTAATGCCGCCGCCAGGCTTCGATCAGCACCTTGGCCTCGGCGAGACTGTAGAAGATTTCGCCGTTGAGCAGTTCGTCGCGAAGCGACCCGTTAAAGCTCTCATTATAGCCATTCTCCCATGGTGATCCCGGCGCGATATAGAGCGTCTTCACGCCGATCTGACCCAGCCATTGCTGGACGGCCGTCGCGATAAATTCGCTGCCATTGTCGGACCGGATATTGGCTGGCGGCCCGCGAGAGATGAACAGGTCAGCCAAGGCCGCCAGCACGTCCTCATGCTTGAGCTGCCGCGCGACGATGAGCGCCAGGCACTCCCTGCTGGCCTCGTCGATGATGGTCAGGATACGGAACTTGCGCCCATCATGCGTGCGACCCTCGACGAAGTCATAGGCCCATACATGCCCTGGATACTCGGGCCGCAGGCGGATGCACGAACCGTCACTGAGCCACAGCCTGCCGCGCTTTGGCTGACGCTGCGGGACCTTTAGCCCCTCACGCCGCCAAATCCGCTCGACCCGCTTATGGTTCACCGTCCACCCCGCATGGCACAGCAATGCCGTTACACGGCGATAGCCGTAGCGACCATATTGCTTTGCCAGCGCGATGATGTCCTCCGTCAGCGCTTGCTCGTCATCCGCCCCGCGCGGCACCTTTCGCTGCGTCGATCGATGCTGTCCCAGCACCCGGCAGATCCGTCGCTCGGACACCGGAAGCGCTCGTCGCACATGATCGATACAGCGTCGCCGCCGCGCGGGGCTCAGAAGTTTCCCCGTGCAGCCTCCTGCAAGATCAGCTTATCCAGGGTCAGGTCCGAGATCGCACGGCGAAGCCGCAGATTCTCCTTCTCCAGATCCTTCATTCGCCGCGCCTGGTCGGTCTTCAGACCACCATACTCCTTGCGCCAACGGTAATAAGTCTGCTCGCTGACTGCGATCCGGCGACAGGCTTCGGCAGTCGATCCCCCTGCGCAAGAACGATCTCAACTTCACGCAGCTTGCCGATGATCTCTTCCGGCTTGTGCTTCTTGCTCGGCATTCAATGTCCCTTTCGTGGTCCAGTCTATCATAGCCTCTGGGCCACTCAGCGGGGGCAGATCATTCTTGGTCCTGCCTGTCAAAAGCGGTGCCAAACAGAATTTCGGCGCAACCATTGTTTCACAGCAACCCTGCGCAGGGATTTCTCAATCTCACCGCCACAATAAGCATCGCCTTGTTCCTTGATTGACGCCTTATTCAGTCGCGCCAGGGCAGGCTTACTTTGCAACCGCCTCGACATGGACGCGATGTGCGGCGCTGCCTCGACCAAGGTGTTGGCGATGGTGGAGAAGCGATCCGCCATGGTGGTCCATGTCGAGATTGCGATATCGGCCACGTCTGTGCTGTCCGTTACAATCAGATATCCCGTCTCTTTCCCCAAACCATGGCGTGCGCCAGGCGCTTCCCAGATCGCCATCAGCCGCCTTGCGCCATCTCATGGAGGGGAAACGCAAAAAAAATCGGACCGACCGCAGCTGGGGATCAAAAACTTCTGGCTGAACGGCCGGAAAGGGTCGGCGACGGTCTGGCAGCTATGGTGCCTGCCTGGTTCGGCCTGGACGAACATTCGGGCAGCTATCTACATCCGCCCTTCCATGGTCAATGTTTCGTGACCGACGGCAGCGGCAAACTACCCTCGAACGTCAGGGCGAGAGGCCAGAGCGGTGTCTTCGTGAAGAACCGTTCAGATTGGTTCTGGCGGGTCTCCTGCAGAAGACCGAGCCAGCAAAGCGGCCGAAGGACATGGACATAGACCAGTGACTTTAGATGGTAGTCTTTGTCGCTGGCGCCCATCAGTCGAGTAGAGAATTGCTTGTCCGTCACACCTGAATGGGCTTCGACATTAACGGCCTTAAGCACCGAAACCCATTCGATATCCACCATGTCATCATGACCGTTGGCAAGGAGCAGATGCTGGGCCAAGGTGATCCATAGGCTTCCTGGATGCTCAAACAAGTCCTTGCCCGTCCTGGTAATGTGCAGGAAGCCTTTGCGATGGCGCGCGAGCTTGGCTGCCAGAAGCAAGTCATGCAGTACCACCAGTGGTGGAAAATCATGCTCATTCAGAACCTTGTTGAGCGCATATAGTTCGTCGGTGGTGTAGCCCGGCCAAGCGAACGCGTCGGCGGCCCACGTGACAAAATAACGCTTCAAGGCCCTGCTGGGGGTGAGGCCGATTGGACCGCTTTCGACAAGATGACGCAGGGTCAGTGAGGCAGCTCTATGCAGGGGTGAGAGCGCCAATTCCGGGGCGTCAGCGGCTGGGGCATGAAACTCGATCATCGTGTTACGGGCTCTGCCCCACCACAGGCCTGGAAACAAGACACCCGCAACCAGCTTCTAAAGCATGTTTATGAATAGCGGTGACACATGGAACGGGACATAAGCGTTGAGCTAGCTGACGGACGGCTCTTTGGAGCCTCTGGTTGCCGCTAAAGGTCTAGAATGGGTCGGTTTCGCTCCGGCTGCTAACCTGGGGCAGCCGTTGACGTGGAGATCTGCACTTGTGCCCTCTGTTTGCCCGAGCGTAGCCTAGGCCATCGATGGTGCGACGCCAAGCCTGCGCCCGGATTTGCCGGCCTCAGCCGCCAGCAACTGAACCGTCAGGGCTCGGGCAAGAATTCTCTTTCGATCAAGTCCCTTTTTATGTCGTCGAGGAAAAGAAATGCCCATCCAAGCTCATCGGCGAAATTGCCGAATTCTGGGTCACGGTCGCAGAGATGCATGAGCTCATGCAGGAGATCACGCACCGCAGTTTCCTGAGTTGCCCCGGAAAGTCTGCAAAATAGCTCAACAGTCTTTTTTGCTCTAGCTGCACATTCTTTATTTAAGCCATCGGGGTCGGGAAGCCGGCCACGCTTCTCGCGGTTGGATATGGTTTTCATCAGATGCTCCTACTGCTGCCAGCAACGCTAGCACCGGTCATTTACAGGACACATTATCAGCCGCCGGACGTTCGGCATCCGGCGGCTGCAAATGTCATTTCTTGGCTTTTTTCCGATCTAGGATCATGCAAATAAAGCGGTCATTAGCCTTATTGCTGCGAACCGACCGCTTCACCGTATGATGATCTCCGTCCCGACGGATCATGCGTACAACCTCATAATCGTCTCGGCGCGCACGGTTCCATCCAGGGATCAAGCTGCGAATATATGCCGGGTTCAGCAAATGCTCGACCTCACCCTGCCTCGTCGTTTGCCGAAAGCATTTGACCGCTGCGAGCTGCTTATCGGACATCCGGCGTTTTCCAACGACGTCCAAATCCACTATGTCCGGATCATCCGCCAACGCTTTCAGCATTTCCGCAGGAGAAGGCAGCGGCGCACGCGATGCCCTATTCAAGCGATAGCAACCCAATGTTGATGCAAGCGGGCTGAAACTATCAGGGAGCGCGCCAAAATGCTTGGCAAGATGGCCAGCCGCGCAGATCAACCCGAAGGCATCGACCACCCTCCTGGCCGACCCGCCATTAGCTTCCACGCAGGCATGCTTGCGGAAAGCAGCAATGTGCCCTTCCAAGCGGGCCCGGAACCCTTCTGGATCATCATGGACCTTTTGCACCAGTTGCCGGAGGTAGTGAGGCATTGCCCAGCCGTGATTTTCCGAAGCGGCATTTATGAGATCCGCTATAAAATCGTCGATATCCACATAACCGGGTGGCAAGTGATCAAAAACGCCGAACTCGCGACCGAGCAGGGGGATCGTTGACAGTCGATGCGATACGGCTTCGATCACCTCGGCGGCATTCTGGCCGCTAATAATCTGCAACAGCGATTGGTTTGCATTCGTTAGAAACACGAATTTGAATTTACGGGATGTCGCGCCATATCGTCGCTTCTCCTCGCCTTTACCTAGCGCCATAAGCAGTTGCATGAGGCTGTTAGCTCGCGCCCTGGGAGAGGCGCCTAGCTCGAACAGCGTTCCGTCATCAACGATTAGAGGCAAATCCGAGTAGTTCTGCGTTTCCCATTCGATACCGGCTGCCGTTGTGGCGAACGAAAGTCCGTATTTGCCCTGCTCGCCGCCAAGAAAGCCGCCGCAAGCTGAGGAAACCAAATTCAGGAGGGTGCTTTTCCCGGCGGCCGCCTCCCCAGCCGCCTCAAAACCGCAATTTTCTTCCCGGTTCAACAGCGACCGTAGCGGTGCCGCAAATGCAGCCATGAGGAAGAATTCGCAAACTTGATGCCCAGCTAAGGGGCTAGCTACACTGGCCAACCAACTATCGAGAGTACCAGTCTGGTGAACCCTATCCGGTTTGAGTTCACAAACCACCTCCGCGGACGAAAACCCTTCCGGTGCGAAAACTCTCCCGTCGAGATAGACGAAATATGACCCATTCCAGCCAAACCGGTCGAATATTGCCTCAGGCTCGAAATCTTCGATCTCCGAGAGCACTTCGATTAAGCGAGTCTTACGTTTCCCTACAAAGGTGAGTTCACAGGCTGCGAGGTTGGCGATGGCGTCATTTGGTCGACGTGCAAATTCCTGCGCATCGATGTAGCCAATTTTGTCGTATTCTCGTATTTCGTACAACAGGGCTCCACTGGCGGCGCGGACTCCTCGCGCTCTGATATCAAAAAACTTTTTCATTTATTTTTCCTTGAAAATGTATAAATGCTTTGGAAATCGAACTCCCCGATTTCCCCAGTTTCCCCAGCGCGCACAACAATGCACTGCACTGGATTATCCAGCACAGGTAGTGACACGCTGTGTTACTCAATTAATTTCCCGTCCAACTATCATATATGGCTGAATAATGGTCAGATCAGGCTCTATGCGCCAGATTCAAAGGTCATCACCTCTACATCTCCTTCCTATTCATACACGTTTTACTACCAACCCATCCTTGCCGACGCTCATGCCGACCATCAGGGTCACGTCGGAGAGCGACCATTGGTCGAGCCACAGGAGCAGCAAGGTGTGGTAAGGTTCGGGGATACGGCGCTTACGGCCACGGACGGGCTTGCCATCCCGGATGAATGTGTAACGGGCCGGCCACCAATCCTGGATCGTATAGATGAGGGGGTGAGGGAGGTTGGTGAGGCTCTTCCACCGAATCCGAATGGGGGACCGAATGTCGCGCCTGCGATTGAACCGGTACCTTGGCAGCTTCTTCAAGCTGCGGACGACGTCCACCATCTCGCCGTCAACGAACCCGTGCAAATGGACATGGAACAAGCCGGTGTTGAGGTCATATTCGCCGTGGAGACCCGCAAAGAGATAGCCAGTTTTCCCACGGATGCCTTTGCGCTCGAGCTGGGCAAGGAACCGACGGATTAGCAGTTTTGGATCGAGTTTCGCGAGTTCGTCCGGTGTATATATCCAGTCGCGTGGTATGACAGTAAACGTCTTGGGATCGCCGGTTTCCCCCAACTTCCAGAATGCGCCGCCGATGTTGAATCGCTGCCGGCCCATATAAATAGGGCACGCCAGGGAGTCGGTCTCATCGCCATTGGCGGATGCCAACAACCGCTCGGCCAGCGCCAACGCTTTCTGATCGTCGAAAGCGTCGGTGCCCTTATGTACGACATTGCGCGTAAGGCGGGCGCGTTTTCTAGCTTCCCCTTGCGCCTTCCGGAACGAAGGGAATTTACTTTTATACCTGCCATAGGCCGGCGCCCGGCTCGGGCTGTATCGATCTTCAGGCCTTGGAACACCTGTGATATCGCGCTTCATTGCTCAACCCCGTTTCCGCGGCTGGGCTCAGAGGTGCTCGATCGGAGGCACTTTGCCTCGTAATCCTCAATATCAACTATGGAGTATCGCACCGCCGAGCCAAACTTGGCATAGCGAATACCTCCTCCCTTCAGCCGTTGGGCCTGGAGCCATTTCTTGGACAGATTTAGCCTGTAGGCGGTCTGGGCTTCTGTAAGCCATGTTTGGCGCCGATCGCTCAAATCGGCATTCGGGGTGAGATCGCGTTTCATGCTGTGGATTTACACGATGTCAAAATGAGCTAGATTTTCGGCGCGTGTTGCCGGCGGCAAGTTTTCGGATTTTTGGCCAAGGATGCAAAGGATGCCTTCAACGAAGCCATCTTCGTCGATATTTAGCTTCCCCATGGGGAATCATCGATGACTGTAAAGTCATCTCGTCATCTCACGACTGCGAGTCGGAGAGGGGCAAAAACCCAAAAAGTTGATCGGCGTCCCATCCGCGTCTCCGACGAGGATGAAGGAGAATGGGATTCCGCCAGAGAGAGGGTGCGGCAAATGATAAGGCTGGCACCCGGTAAAGGAAAAGGGGTATCACCCTATGATAATACCGATAATGTACAGAAAAGGGAGGCATACAGGTTAACACGAAAGTATTTAAAAAGACGGAATGCTAAAATAATAGAAAATTTACTGATAAATCGAGGCGACGCACCTAAACGCATTAAATTCAAAGATAACCCATTTTACTGGGTGTTAATTCTTCTCGATTTATTTAATCGAGATAATGATCGAGGAAATTTGTCCAAAACTGCTCGAATATTGTTGTACGCCCACCATCACGATATCGACCCTGATCTCGTGGTCGGGTTTCTCCACCAGTGCGGCACTCCAGCTTCCATATGCAAAAAGGCTGCGGTTGGCGAATTGGAGCCTTGGTTTGCGAAGCGCAGGGAGGAACTGGATTGGTAGAGCCCGGCTGCAAGATCGTCCCTAGCAGAACCCTAAAAGGATCGTACTAGCTCGCACCCAAGCTAGGTTCGTATTCCACATCTGATGGGAAAGCGCCCTCCAGTCGGATACCCTACATTACCTTATGTTACCCTGCCAGGTGATTGCCAGGTGATTGCCAGACAGCAAAAGCCTAGGAATCCAGAGCGCCTTCGACGGGGATTTTATCGTTATTTTTCAAGATGGAGCGGGTAGCGGGGATCGAACCCGCATCACAAGCTTGGAAGGCTAGTGCTCTACCATTGAGCTATACCCGCAATCTCAAAGCCTTAGATACCTTCGCCGACTGGCTCTGTCTCTTTTCTGGCTCCGAAACCTCACGCTCTCTATCCATCCCATGCTGATATTGGCAAGGCTTTTCGATCAGCACACCAACGGATTTCCGCAGTTCGTTAGCTTTCTTGATCGCCCTCATTGGGTGCTGGCTTCCGATGCAGGTACGAGAATTGCTCGGCAATGCGCTGATCAACATCCTGAGCGCCCCGCCATTCGTCCTGCCACTCAGCCGTGTCCAAATGTTCACCGTAGATCGTCCGTAGTTGGGCATACACTGTATCAACGTCCACGAGATCGCCTAAGCTCTTGTATGCCTCTGGACTAAAATCACTCACGGTAACAACGCCGCTTCCCCCCTGCGAGCGTCCAGCAACTGCCTTGAGAAAGCGGAGGGCGTTGGCGGGCTCCTCTAGCAGCACCGACATAAGATAGTCTTTGAATCTCGTCCGCGCTTCGGGGCTACCGTACAGTTCGATCGAAAACGCCGTCATACCGAAACGATTCCCGATTGCGTCAAACACGTTGGATTCCGCCGCGCCTTCAAGCACCCGACGAAGCAATATGTCGATGACAGGCTGAATGCGATCCACCGGCACGAAGCCCGAATCGCTCCGGGCACCTTTGCGCTGCACGCTAAAGCGGATCAGTTGAGATATAAAATTGAGAGTGTCGGCCTGCTCGGCAGCTTCCGCCAGATGGATATCCTGCTGAGCCGGCTCCATCCGCTCGATCAGCCTCGTAAGGAGTACTGCCGCCTGAGTGAACACAAAGTCACCCGACATTATGTCTTCCGTGGTCGGAATGCGGGACGATTCCATGCTGATCGCACGGATGAGCGCAGGGGCGACAGCAAGATCAACCGTCTTTTCGCGCTGACGAAGCTTCCTTATCAACAATTCGGCCGCACCGCCTTCATATGCTGCGACAACCATCTCGCGCACCGTCACCTCGTCACCCTCAACAGCTTTCGTAACGAGTTGGTCAACCTTCAAATCAGACATATCGCCGGTTGGCACAGCGTAGGTAAAATAGCGTTTGAAATAGTCTCTGCTGCATATCCGCTTTTCTTGAGCCCAAGAGGCATCCCAATCATCACCGTAGATCGTGCCGCTCATTCGGGGAAACAGTTCTCGGATCAAATCTCGTATGGTCTCTTTTTCCTCCGCGCTGCCTTCCAGATCGAGAATCGCTTGCTCTATCTTGGGCACTTCTTCTGGCCGCCTAGCATTTTCCCTCGCACGCAATACCTCGTCAGGATTCTTACGCAGCGCCTCATATATGGAGGGATAAAATACCCTCAATGCTTCAATCTGAATCTGATCTACCAGACGCACTTCGCCAGCAAGCAAGGGAACTGCAAACGTAATTGCGTTGTCAAACAACTTAACCTGTCGAGGTGTTTTTAGAATGTAAGCGAAGGCCATATGAATGCTGGTCCCAAGCTCCGATCCTTCCTCGCGCGAGATTTCTATTTTATTTTCGGAGAAAACGCGATCACATGCTTTGAACATCAATTGGCGTAGCGTATCCAAGTTCGCAGGTGGCAGATGTAGCGGAACCTGAATGATCTTTTCTAGAAATTTCCGGCCCGCAGCCGGATCACCTCGGCCATACGCATCGCCCAACGCTTCAGCGACAATCACGTCGTCAAAAGCCAAAACATAGGTAGCGTGATCGAAGCCGCCAGAGAGCCTGACGAGTTTGAACAGGGTTTGAATATCGGCTCGATCAAGACGGTCTATGTCATCGATAAAGACGACAATCTTTTTCTCATACTTCCGAAGAACGCCTCCGACGCTATCACGAATTTTTTCTAACTCTTCCGTTGATAACGACTCTCCGACAGCTCGCACCGCACCGCCCAAATATGGAATGTCTCCGTAGTTTTTTAGAACTTCACCCACATTCTCACGAGTGAACCATTTAGTTCCCTGTAGCTTCCTAGAAATGGATTGAAAGAAGCTTCGCGTGATAGCTTCGGTGTTATTGCCATAGAACCAGGGATTGTAATCCATCGACAGAATGTTTTGATCCTGTCTTAGATATTCCTTGATCATCGTTAATGTCGATGTTTTGCCGTCACCCCATGGGGCGTACAGGGCCACTACCAGGCTGGATGGGTCCCGCCTCTTAGCGATGATGTTGGCAATTTGACGAGCGAATGGGGCGCGATCGAATAAGTCTTCGGCTGTATTTTCGATGGGTCGATCAACCTGGACCGAAAATTCCGCTACTGCTGGCGCTGCGTCAGGCTGACCCTCTGGTGAAGCATCCGCAGAATGACGAAATATGCGATCAAATAGGTTCATGTCTCAATTCTAGATGATCTGGAACCGTAGGCAATGCGTCATACCTCCGCACTCAACCGCCCATCAGATCGTCGAATACGCGGCTTGCTCCGAGTTGGTAGTGAGTGAGCGTTAACGCCGCTGCTGCAAACAGCGACATCCGCCATTGCTCGCCTTCCCACGGACGACGCCTCTTAGGGACGAGATGGGAAATGGCAGGCAACATCCTTGCAGTGGCATCCGCAATATCCTGTCTCGTCACCGCTCCTACGGAGGCGAAGCACGACCGAACGTCTCCCAATGTGTAGACGGTAATATCGATGCTACGGGAGGAAGCCAGGGCGACGATTGCCCGACCAAGCTTCGCAACTCGACTGCGCCGCTTCGAAGTGCCCCGCTCGAATGCTTCCAGCACGATCGTTTCGATCGAGAGGCGGAGCAGAATTTTTTCCAGCCCCGCAATAACACGGGCATTCTTCTCACGGCCTCGCGTACCCACCGTTCCCCAATCGTAGGGGCTGAAGGGATTTTCAAACGCGATCCAACTTGCACCTCGGCTATTGGGATGGATCGCCAGCGTTAGCGCCTTGTAGGGCGGCTTCACGCGCGACGGGTTAGCTTTTCAATGCGATTCCCGATCCGGGTGACGAGAGTCCGTTTCTTGGCGGCGATGCTCGATTCAAGCTGCTCGACCTTGATTGAGAGATCAGCGAGGATCGGCAGCATCCGTTGTGCAACGGCATGAGTGGTATCGGGAAAGAGCGTTGCCAGTCGGGTATCGAACACCAGTTCAAGCGCGATCGCCGTCATGAACATCGGAACGGTTTTGGCGAGTTCGTAACTGCTGATGGCATCCTCGGATGTATCGATGAGGTTGGCCAGTTCTTTTTGCGTGAGCGCCCACGTCCGTCGTTGAACGGACAAACGGTTTGGATGGTGCATAGGGATTAAGGGTTAGGGCGGCTGATGGCCGCTACCCCTAATGGTTCTCTAGGTCCTCGGTTAGGGGGAGGCGAGCAAGTCCGCGTCCTGCGCGGATGTCGTCGTCATGGCGTGTGGGAAACCATACGCATCAGCAAGTTTCAAAATGCGTGCGTGCTCGGTGGGCGGAATGACGTAGACGCCATGCGACTTGCGTGTCTGCACGCCGAGCTTGCGCACTGTTAATCCTACCCACTTCGGGTTCGGGTGAACCCCCGGTTTCCCCGCATTGCTGTTGAAAAATGCTTCAGCCACATGGGCGAGCGGGACGTGAGATGTGTTCGTCTCTGCCAGTGCCGTGAGTAACGCCGCCACAACCTGTCCTTCCGTAGTCTCCCGTCGTGCCCGTCCGAGAGCCTCATTCCCCTCGTCAAATACCGCCGCTGCCTCTACCCTAACGGCGGGGTCATCAATGAGCGACAGGAGCGCAAGGGCAGTCTGATTTGTTCGGGCCGCAGCTCCTGCGATAAGCCGCTCGGGATTCGGTTCAATGTCGTTGAAATGTTGCAGTCGCCACGAAAGCAGGCGGTTCCGCAGATCGCGAGCTTCAGCAGAAAGCGACTTGGGCAGATGGATAGGAATATGCGGAGGCAACGGGCGTTTACTGGTTTCTTCGGTCACGAACCGGCTTTCGAGCGCCGCATCTGAGAATGATTCCCGCATCGCGAGCACCTTCGGGCCGAAGACGGAAAAGGCTTGCGGGTTCAGTTCGCGGTTCTTGTTCGTCATGGTGCGTAGCACGGGAAGGCCACGCATGTTCCCGTTGTTGAGCACCTTCACAAGGTCGGCGGTTGTGTCAGAAAACCGGAGATCGGCCTCGTCCAGCACCATGGTCCCGCCAACGGCGTCCAAGATGTGAAAAATAGGTGAGACGGTCGATGCTCCTGACGCGAAGAACGGCTTGTAACAAATCGACCCTATCGTGAGCAGGCATCGGGTTTTCCCGCTGCCCCAGTCTCCCCGGAACCTGAGGTATGGAAGCTCCGCGAATGCGTCATACACCCAGGTCAGCAGTACATAATAAGGAGCGAGAGCACGCATGCCGGGCGACAAGTCTACATAGCGATCGAGATAGTCGCCAATCGCGCGAACCATCTCCCCTTTGTCCCCAACCTCCCCGATCGCGGACGGGAGCAGGACGCAGCCTGACGTGAGGAGATTATTCGTGGCTGAATAGGGCACCAGCCGTTCGCCCGCAGGCGTCGTGTATATGTCAGCAACCGAAGTTGAGCCGCCCGCTTCGCGGACAGCAAGCAACGACGTCGTGCCGTCGAATAGGGTCTCAATGAGTGTCCCGTCTTCAAGGACTCGCGAAACTACGGGCGTGGAATCTTTCATCGGTAAAGCATGGCAGAGGCCGCCGCGACAACGCAGGCTGGCAATCTCGTGTGGCAGTCGAACCTGGACGCCTTTGTCGCGTACGGCATTTTTGACACGCTGTGTGCATGTCACACTACGAGGTCAGCAAATCTTTTGAGGAAGCATTCGAAAAAGAATGGCTCGCCAAGGTAGACTTAGGGGATATTGGGGAGGTTCGCCGCCTTCTTGGCGCTTATGGTGACAATCTTACCGACGTCGAGGTTATAGCCATCCGCGACCTGTGCCGCAAATTTGCGGACTATGCCTATCACTGGTGGATGGATGTGCGGGAGGAGAGGCTTGCCGAAAAGCAACATGAGGAAGATAATTCCTCTGAAGGACCGACCTTCTCCATTTCATGACCGCGATCCAATGTGTCGTACACTGTCGTGTCAGCACCGGCAAGCAAGCCTATGAAGGCGAGAGTCTTGCGGTACAAGAAAGCCTATGCCTTGAAATAGCCGCCCGCAACGGTTGGACGCTTGCACATGCACCATGGCTTGAAGCCTATTCTGGCCGAAAGAGCATTCGACCGGCTTTTGCCGATATCCTCCAGTTCCTCGACGATCACCCCGGACAGGTGGGCTATTATCTGTTCCGTTCAATCGACCGCTTCACGCGACGAGGCACCTACACCTACGAGGGCATGAAGCGTGCGCTTGCCGATCGTGGCGTTCGCATGATCGATAGCATGGGCGTCATCCAGCAGCCGGTCAATTCGCTTGGCGATCTTGGTTTTGAATATGATTGGAGCATAGGGTCGCCGAGCGAGATCACGGAAGTGGTAATGGCAACCACGGCCAAGGCTGAGGTCACTACCATCCTTACCCGCCTCATCGGCCAAGAAATACGGCTGGCGCAACGTGGTTACAAAATTCGTGGTCCTCAGGACGGTTATAAGAATGAAAAAATCTATGTCGATGGGAAGCGTCGGACCATTCAGGTTCCCGACCCTGAAAGGGCACCATTCTATATCAAAATGTTTGAGCTTCGAGCGAGCGGACAGTTGAGCGACGAGCAGATCGTCGTGCGGCTGAATGCCATTGGCTTTCGTACCCGAACGGTGCGTCGGTGGGACGCAGAACATCGAGGTATTATCGGCACGCGGGGCGGCGTCCCGCTTACCGTGAAGCGCTTTCAGGAGATCATCAAGCGCCCAATCTATTGCGGCGTGGTGTGGGAGAAGTGGACGAACTGGCAGCCGATCCGTGCCGCCTATCCGGGCCTTGTGTCGATCGAAATCTACAACGCTGCAAATCGCGGCGTCCGCTACCTGGCAAAACTCGAAGGTGACGGGCTGGAACTCAAGCACAATTATCGGCAGACGGTCCCGCTCAACCGCAACAACCCGCTCTTTCCCTATAAGAATGTGATCCTGTGCCCAGCGTGTCGCAAACCCTTCATGGCGAGCAGTTCGCGCAGCCGCTCGGGCTATCGCGTCCCGGCCTATCATTGCTCACGCAAGCACAAGCGTATCGCCTACAACAAGGTCGCGTTCGAGAAGATCGTGAGCGATTATGTCGGTCGGCTGCGCTTCCAGCCGCACATCACTGATCTGTTGATCGCCACCATTTATCAAAAATATGGGGAGCGACATGCGGAGACGCTCGATGACGCGGCTGCGGTCGGACGGATGGTGGCTGATCTTGAAGCGGAAAAGGCCGCGAATATTCGCGCCTTTCCAAAGGCCATGACCACTTTCATGCAGAGGGCGATCGAGGAAGAGATTGTGAGGCTGGACCGAGAGATAGCGGTGACCATGAAGGCGCGTCATAAAATGGAAGTGTCGGAATCCGAACTGGACCGCTACACCAAGGCGCTCAAGGAGGTTATGGACAATCCCGGCCTTCTGCTTGACCAACCGACCAGCGTCGCGCGACAGAAGAGCCGATTCATGCTGCTGTTCCAGGACTTTCCGACTATAGACGAATTGGCCTCTGGAACCGCAAAATTGAGCCTACTTGTTGAGCCGTGCGAGGGTCAGACCGATCCCAACACCGTGTTGGTGCGCCTACAAGGACTCAACTGGAACGGTGTGGTCATTTCGTGCCTGAAGCGTTGGCTTCAGTATCCGTAAGGGTTTGTGAGGATTTTGCGTTTTTCGTATCCTGCCACCAGTGATACGCGTAATCGGCAAATCTCCGACATAGGTCACGAATGGCGACGACCTCGTCGTCAGTAAGGGTTGTGCCATGACTCCCTAGCAGCTTCCGAACTTCGGCAATATCGTCCAGATCAATAGTCTTAAGCCATTCTTTTCAAAATGCTTCATCAAAACTAGTGCTGGGCTCATAGTTTTCGGGTACTCGGCTCTGCCGTTTTCGTGGTTCCTGCATACATGCAATGTTATATATACGCGCTAAATGGCATACATACTTCACGATATGCAAGAGATGCTGAACCGTGGTTCCAGCGGATTAGTGCGCCTACAAGGACTCAACTGGAACGGTGTGGTCATTCCGTGCCTGAAGCGTTGGCTTCAGTATCCGTAAGGTTTTTCGGCAGATTTTCGTTCTGAATCTCACGCCACTGGTGATAGCTGGTATTAGCGAAGTGTGGATACGATGTTCTTAGAAATGCATTGCAAGCACGTACATGGTAGGATGCGGCAATGGAAGGTTCATCATCTCGAAGCCCCTTTGGAGAAAATGTCCTGCTTCAGGAATATCTTCGCCTTTGCAATGACATTCGATCTATTGAATCGAGTGGGGACAGAGTTTTAAGTATCGCCGTCGCGTTGCTAGGGCTAGTAGCAACAACGGGCATCGTTCAAAAGGCTGATGCGGTCTTCATCCTGCTGCCTGTAGCAATAATTGGCGTCTTGATGTATGCAATGACTGTGTATGTCTGGATATTTTCCATGGGCGGATACAAATCTCATTTAGAAGATTTAATAAACTCATCCATTGGAGAGAAAATTCTTTTGTGGGAAAAAATAGTGCCTCGCAGAGACAAATACAATCTCGCGAGGGTAGCATTAGTATCCATATACATACTAGTTACAGGGGCTATCATGGGACTCTGCGTTTTAAAAGTATCGGAAGCGTATGGTCTTTGGTTGGGTCGTGGAATTGCAACAATCGGCATATTTGGGCTATTTATTCTTATTATCGCCTGGCACAAAATGAAAAAGGTGGGACTAGCTTCCTATCTAGCAGCTCAAGATCTCCATGGAAAAAGTGAAGATGTAGACGAGGATATGTGAGGTTTTCGATGATAATGCTGCAATGTGGGATGAGGCCTCGTGCCGCATCACTGCGAGTCCCCGCGTTTCGGACGGCTTAGCTCGCCTAATAAACAAATACATTTCATTGAAAATGGTGGAATGGATGCTGACATTTCCTATTTCGCTGAAACCAATTTCCGTAATCGCCCTGTACCGTTCGGCATACGCCAGGGTGATCGCCTCTCCCATATGCTGGCCCTTGGTCGAACCGGCGCTGGGAAATCCACTCTACTCCTCAACCTCATACAGCAGGACCTCAAGGCAGGCAGAGGGTTCGCACTGATCGACCCACACGGAGATTTGGCGGATGCCGTGGCAAAGGGTGCCGAAGGCCAGGTTATCTATCTCAACGTCCCCGATCCCATACAACCGTTCGGATATAATCCGCTCCGAAGAGTCCGCGATGACAAGATACCGCTTGCTGCCTCCGGTCTCCTTGAAACCTTCAGGAAGCTATGGCCGACCGCCTGGGGCATCAGAATGGAGCATCTGCTACGCAATAGCCTCTACGCGCTTCTCGAACGTGACGGTTCCACGCTGCCGGACATCCTTCGCCTTTATTCCGATGACGGCTTCCGTAGAGGGGTAACCCGTTCGATTAGGAACCCCGTGGTTCGATCCTTCTGGCGGAACGAGTTTGAGCAATATCCGCCACGATTGAGGGTCGAGGCATGCGCTCCAATCCAGAACAAGCTGTCAGCCTTGCTATCGGACCCTACGCTCTATCGCATTCTCGTGAATCCATCTCGCGACCTGCATCTGCGCACGATGATGGATAGCGGGCAGGCCTTGGTCGTGAACCTGTCTCGCGGTCAGTTGGGTGAGGATTCAGCCCTCACACTTGGCGCGTTGATGCTTTCGACATTGGGGTTGGCAGGCTTCAGCCGGGCAGACGTACCGGAAACGCAACGCCGTCCGTTCTTCATTTATGCCGATGAATTTCACCTGTTCACGACCTTGTCGCTGGTGAGCATGTTGGCAGAATTGCGTAAGCACGCGGTGGGGATGATTCTCGCGACGCAGCACCTAGCGGCTTTGGAGGCTGATATCCGCCACGCCCTTCTCGGAAATGTGGGCACTGTGGTATCCTTTCGCCTTGGCGTTGAAGATGCCTCGCTCATCGCACGGGAGATGCACCCGGTCTTCGGAGCCGACGACCTTCTCAATCTGCCGAACTTCCACATCTATGTGAAGCTGATGATCGATGGAGCGCCTGGCAAGCCTTTCAGCGCGAAGACAATAAAATACATTTATTAGATTTTATCGGATTTTATCTTAATTATTACTATTAAATAAATCGCATTTAACAGAATGAGGCATATTGTTTCATTAACTTTCTCAAGTCAATTGGAGAAAAATAACCATTTTACCGAGTCTTATGATCTACGATCTCAATGGCAAAAGAAAATATCTCACAAAGAGCGAGCGTGAACGGTTTATGCAGATGGCAACCCGTCAAGCCGGAGGGGTTGAAACATTTTGCCTTACCCTGGCATATACCGGTGCCCGCATTTCAGAAGTTTTGGCACTCCGCGCGAGCAACGTCGATATGGATGCTGGGCTTATCGTAATCGAAAGTCTGAAAAAGCGCCGCAGAGGGGTGTTTCGTCAAATCCCTGTGCCTAGCGGACTTCTTCATAAACTGGCAATCGAGCACTCTTTGGCTACGGCTCCGCTGGACGCCATGCTTTGGAGATGGAGCCGCACCACTGCATGGAAACAGGTCAAAATGATTATGCATGAGGCCGAGGTGCCGACCTTTTGCTCATCACCCAAAGGACTACGGCACTCGTTTGGCGTAGTTGGAGTTTCAGAAGCCCAAATTCCGCTTAACATGATGCAAAAATGGCTCGGCCACGCTCGGATCGAAACGACCGCAATTTATGCTAACGCTGTTGGTTCGGAGGAGCGGGTCATCGCCAGCAGGATGTGGATCAGCTAAGACACGTCCATATTCAGCCATCTACGATAGGCGTCATGAATGCCGGAATGGAGGGAGCGTGAAGAACGTCGAAAAGAAAGTTAAGATAGAACTGTTTACCGAAGGGACTTTTATCAGCGCGGGCACCTTTGCGGAAGCTTATGCCATTTCCCGGGAAGAGATTTCCGGTCCTCCAAATGAGAAGCTTGCGATCATGAAATGGCTTCGGGCGGATGCACCGCAAGGCGGACGCGATCGTTTCATGAATGAAATTTGGGCTCTTCAGCGCCTTCAGCACCCCGCGATCCCCAAGTTCATAAGTGAAGGTGAGTTAGAAGGTCGACCCTATATCGTGATGTCACGTGCACCCGGCCGGTCGCTGCGAAAGCGCCTCCTAGACCCCGTTGGTGAGCGTGGAACGTTTGGTGAAAAATGGGTTCTTAGGGTCATCGTTGCGCTGCTATCTGCCGTATGTTCGGCGCAGGCTGAGGGAATCACTCATCGCGATATAAAGGACGACAACGTCGTCTGTGATGACACCGCAGAAAGTGTTTTCCTGATCGACTTCGGTTTTTGCAAAGGGGTTTCGCAACCGGTCGATGCCGATTCCTTTTTCCAGGTCGGGGCTCCAAGGTATAGCCCTCCAGCTAAACTACGCCACCCTTCAGTCACGCATCCTACTCAGGACGTGTTCGCGATCGGCGTGCTGGCCTATCTTTTGCTCACAAACACCTATCCATGGTCGGTTTCATCTGATCAAGACCATGGATTTCTTGCCGATCTTATGGAAAATTCCATTCCACCGGAAGTAACAGATTTAAATTCGACAGTGTCATTTGAAATGGCGAATCTTGTATCGTCACTTATCATTCCGGATGATCAACGGCGACCGGATGCGAGCATATCTCTAGCTCGTGCGAAAGAAATAATAGCGAGTGACAATCTCCGTTATCCGTCTCATTATACGAGCAAGTTTCCAAAAGTTACGCGAGACCCCGTCCATGGGGACATTAGGCTCACGAAGAATGAAGTTCGCCTTATAGATACTTCTTCATTTCAACGCCTTCGCCACATCAAGCAATTGGGTTTCGCCAACCTCGCGTACATGGGTGCTCAACATACTAGATTGGCGCATTCGACGGGTGCAATGCACGTCGCTGACCGGATCATGCTGTCGATTACAGACAGTTCTGGCATTTCGATCGATCCCGAGGAGCGGTTACTTGTTCGGACTTACGCGCTCGTTCATGATATTACACACATGCCTTATGGCCATACACTTGAGGATGAACTCGGTTTTTTCCTACGGCATGATCGGAATCAGGCGCGAACCGAGCGCCTACTGCAGCGAGATATTGAGTTTGGCAGTGTTCTACAGTCGTCTTCCTATGGCAAAGCTGTGTTCGCGGAGCTCAATGCAGGCGAGCCGACGGCTGCGCTAGCTCTCGCGCGTGATATTGTTGATGGCCATGCTGGCGCGGACGTGATGGATTATATCGATCGAGATTCGCTATATTGCGGCGTTGACCATCAGGTTGACACCGCAATTTACCGGCAATTTAATATACTCCCGATCGGGGATCATTCAGCAGGCCCGGTCAAACATCTGGTAACGAAGGTTTACGGCTCGCGAGGGCTGCGCATTGATGCGACTTTCGCAATCGAGAGTCTGCTGATCCAGCGCTTCGCACTGTTCATGAAGGTCTACACCCACTCAGCCAAGCTGGCTGCGGGGGCGATGCTCGGTAAGGCGCTCCAAGATGTCGTTTCGCACTATGGTCCTGAAGAAGTTGAGGTGATGATCGAGACTATGGGCGATGATGAGCTCATCCTTTGGCTTCGGGATCAATCAATTTCGGAAAGCGCTCGGCACCTGGCGCAGGGCTTGCTCAGCAGGAAGCTTTTTGTCCCCATATATGCTGGCGAACCAGTCCCTATCGATGACCGTAATCTAAATGGCTATGCTGACGCCCAACAATGGCAGAAGGACCTAAAACTAGACACGCCTGCCGGACGCGATAACGCAGAACGTATAATTGCTCTGAATGCCGGCGTAAGAGAAAGCGATGTCATCATTTACTGGACTCGGAAGGCTCCTGGATTACAGAAGATAAAATACTATTTTCAGGAAGCTCCAGGTCTAACGCCGTTGCATTCTAGAAGCTCACTCAACAGTCGGATGGTCGAACGTCATCTTTCGATATGGTTGATCCGCATCTTCGTATCTCCGGAACTTCCTAGAGACAAAAAGGACAACGTCCGGGTTGCTGCTGAGGCTTTTTTTGGTAGACCGAATCTTGTCCGCTCAAGAAAGCAACAAAGAGAATGGTTCTGATAGAAAAAGCATAGACTGGATATTGACTGTACTGCACGATTTACATGAGCATAAAAAGCACTCCCTTATGGGAGTGCAGTGGTTATGCACAATGTTGTAGCGGGACGATGTCTGGTAGGAATTTAATGCTCGCCCGGCTCCTTATTTCTTGCGCGGCCTGGTTGGGAGAGACACCTAGGATGTGCGCGGCTAGATCGATCTGATCGCCGCCCTTTTTGTGGGTGAAACAAAAATATCCTTTTCCTTCGATAATGATAAGATCGAAGCCTGCTTCGCCTTTGCAGCTAGGACAAGCCGCTCTCCATTCACCACCTGTGCATTTACAATCTAATTCGATTAATTGAATTATCCTGGAGAATGAAAATTTTCTAATGAATGATGATCTGTCAACGAGGTTCACGTTCTCTTGGCCCTTCTAAAATATAATGGGACAATTCCCCTTTAATTCTATCATGAAGTTGCCTTATTCTCATTCTTGGTTGTATAAGGTGACGTTTAGCCCGACGACGTACTGTGCTCACCTATAGGCGGCGCCATTGCGGGGAGGGCATATCAGGCTGCTGAACAAAATGCCTCAAAGTGTTCACCCGGTTTTTCGGAGTGACATGGGGGGTAGACGGTGGCCAGAGGAACCTCGTGGGGCATTGCGGTTTCTGGCGCGCTCATAGCGATGCCAATTCCGGCATCTGCCAAGCCTAAAATCCCTCATCCCAGCTACCAACCGGCGCGCGACCGCAATATCGAGGTCGAGGTCAGCGAAGTGCTGATGACAGGCGACAAGGGCTACCTGCCCAAGGATCGCAATTGGGTGCAACTGCGCCTTCTCGTTCGAAACCGGCGCAACGATGTCGTGACGCTTTCCGAGATCAAGGCGCGGCAAGCGAGCGGGGTGGCGTTGGCTTCTGCGACCGTGTCCACTCAACTGGCCAAGCCTCCCGACCTGGGCAAGACTATAGGAAAGGGCGCTGGGTTGGCGGCTGCCGGGCAGGTTGCGGGCTACCTCATCTTTCCACCACTCGCGCTTGTTGGCAGTGCCGCCGGCCTCGTGAGCGTCATCGGCGGCAATGGAAGCTGGCGTAAACGGATGGAGCGCATCGACGAAACGATGCTCAATGCCGGTGACATCGCGCCCGATACGGCAACCGAAGGCACCATCTACATACCGGCCACCGTCACGCAGTCCGCCCTTATCGTGATGTATCGCGTTGGCGGACGAAGCCAGACCTTGTCCATTCCCCAAACCGCCAACCTAAGGGCCACGCCCACAGCGGCGAACGAGTGAGAGATTTGTCGCACAAGGAGCATCTATCATGAGAATGCTGATCGCCATCCTGTTGCCGCCCCTGCACTTCTTTCTTGCAGGTCGCCCGGTTGCGGGCGTCATACACCTGGTCTTCTGGGGTATCTCGATCCCGCTCTTTTTCGTGTTCGGCCTCGGCATCATGATCTGGTTCGTGCAAGCATTCCTCGCAACTTGGGATTTGCGCCGGTTGCTCCAGGAAGAGCAGGCCACCCTTATCGCTGAGAAAATGGCGGAGAAGGTGGCATTCGCGCAGCGTCCAAGCGAACAGTAAGAGGAGGATTGATGCCCACGTTCGCACGCTGTCGCTGGTTCATATTGGCAGTCCTTCTAACCTCGGCATGCGGCTCACCAAAGCCAAGCGGCCTTTACTCGACAGCCACAGAACGCTTCACCTTCTCGGACGATGGAACCGCAATCTTCGAAGGGCACAAGGGCGCTGTGCCCGCCACATGGCGGATGCTCGATGACGATCGTTTTCTCATCACCGTCACAGGCTTTGGATCGGTTTCTACATTCGCCTGCAAAACCCGCGATGGCATCAATATCCGATTGCCGCCTCCCGGTGATCGTGTGGTCCACTTTCAACAAGGGGAATATGGGACGAGCCAGGTTACGTCCGGTTCGTCGCTGGGCCTCATGTTCGGTGAGCGAAAGGACTGCAAACCATAGGTTTCCTACGCATCAAAAGGGATCGCTCCCGCTATGTAGCGATCTGCGTATGACGGCGTACCAAAATATTTTCCGCTTCACATGACAGATCATGTCAGTGCCCGCTTTCTCAAGGCGCTGCATGGCGACCGGTTACAGGCATCGGTTGTGCGCATAGCGTGGCGCAATGGCCAACGTCGCCCACCTTCGGCGCATACGCTCCGCCCCGCCTTCCGCCCGCGTGCAACGGCTGGTTTTGTCCGACGCCGATTATGAGCTGTTCCAAGCGATCAACCGCCATGGGCCTTTGCCATCGAATTACCTCTATGAATTTACCCGGCGTCGTAGGCGGGATCGCAGCCATCTCCAGAATCGCTTGACCGAGTTTTACAACGGGGACGCAGGTGGCTCCTATCTCACCCGGCCACGCCAGCAGTTCGCCAGCTATCAAGCCAGATACCAGCCTCTCATATATGACCTTGCACCTCGTGCCCTACGAGCGTTGTCCGAACGCGGCACGCTGGCAAGCCCTGCTGCGGTTCGGTCTGATCCCTTCGTTCACCGATTTATGACCGCCTGTGTGAGCGCTTCCCTTGAACTAACGGCACCGTCGCAAGGACTTCGGTATATCTCGTTTCAAGAAATTCTCGATCACCCGAAATGCGGTGCTGCCCGCACAGCAGCCAACCCGTTGGCGCTTCAGCTTGGCAACCGATTGGCAGGAGAGATCATTCCCGACCTGCTGTATGGCATCGAATACCCCGGCATCGGTTTTCGCTTTTTTGCGGTCGAAATCGACCGAAATACCGAGAGCATCGAACGCAGGAACCTGTGCCAAAGCGCTTTTGCGCGAAAGGTGGCGGGATATGTCGCGGCCCTTCGAGACCAAAGCTACCGTTTGTGGTGGGGCATTCCGAACCTGCACATCCTCACCGTCACGACGAACGCCACTCACGCACGCAAGCTGAACGAATACATCAAGAGCCATGTCCCGGAAACGGTCCAGTCCCGATTCGTGATAAAGGTGGATGCTACGTTCGGCATTGATTGGCGTGTGCCGGATGCACCTCTCATACAGATGCTCCCGATTCGGGCGCTTTAGTGCAAAATCAGTCGCAGAATTGCTGCAATTGTGAAACAATCCCAAAATCATCGACTCCCAAGGGGATATTGGATGCTCGATTTGCGCTATCGCTCTTTGAGCGCCGTGGTTCTCAAAGTAACCAGTCGATGCAATCTGGATTGCGCCTATTGTTATGAAAAAATAGGCCCATCACCTGACATGAGTATCGAAACATTCAAATCGATCACCAGTCGGGTATTGCAGTCCAGCAAAAAGGAGAAAGTGCTATTTATTCTTCATGGAGGAGAACCTCTTTTAATGAAGAACGATTGGTTAGCGAAGGCTGCGGCGCATCTTGATCGAGAGTCAAAAATGTTTGGAAAGGTAGCTCGCCTTAGCATGCAATCCAATATTCTGAACTTAAAGCCCTCTAAAATATCTGTTTTGATGGAGGCTGGAATTTCTCTCAGCGCTAGCATGGATGGTCCTCCGGCGATAAAAAATGCTCAACGCCCTCTTTCCGAGCGAGCCGCCGAAGCTTATCGCAGAGCCCGTGATGCTGGGCTTTCGGTGTCGGTTTTGATGACCATCAACGCAAGCAACTGGAACCGATTTCCCGAGATCATGGATTGGCTTCACGATGATTTGGGCGTGAAGATGTTCAAAGCAAACGCGGTTACGCCAGTTGGAATGGGTGCCGGGTTGGCCCCGTTACCTTCTGCGCATCTGCAAAAAGCAAGAGTAGACATGGCGCAACATATGTTTGCCAATCGCGGAGCAATTGTAGAAGATCATATGGTACTTGATTTCTCGCGATATGTTGCGCGTGATCGGAATAATTTGCCTCAAAGTTTATGTCGCGAACGCCGGTGTGGAGCAGGGACTGAGGTAGTCGGATTTACGCAGAATGGCGGAATTTTGCCGTGTGGACGATTTGAATGGTCTGACCATAATCACCGACTTGGAGCACTTGACGATATAAACGATACCGCATTCCACGCACGAGTTGAAGATTTTCATGACCTTGTACCGGAATCATGGAAGGATTGCGGCTCCTGCGGAGCACGCTCTATCTGTTCTTTCGGTTGCCAGGCTTTTATTGTCTGCAACAAAGACCACTTCAACGTTGAGTGCGAGCAGACAAAAATGATGATGAACTGGATGATCCGCAATGATAGCGTAATCCGTTCCTTCATGACGGGCTACGAGGGGCGATGGGCACCCCTAAGGACTAAGCACTAGGGAGATAGACGATGCCAAGAATGCCGTATGGGGGAAGAGGAGATCGCTTTGGCGGCGACTTTGGGCGATATCGGCCCGATGACATGCGGAGACGCTCTGGGTTTGGCCCATCATTCTCTGACTATGAGGATGGCTCGCAATATCGCGATTACAATGATTCAACTTATACAGACCACTACGTCGATAATAATTATCAGGACTTACATGATCCTGATTATAGGATTTCAGCAAAATTAAAACCCTGGGAGATCGATCCTGATATAATACATAAAATTGTTGTATTGAAGCCAGACGGGTCCGGGTTGCTTGCCGGAGACCCAGATCATGGTTCAGGGCTTTTCGAAGACAGCCAAAAGAATGATGCGGGCTTTGCTACGGATGTGCTGCCGAAACTTCTCAATGCAGGCTGGCTGGTTCATTCAGTGCAGCCTGGGCTATCAGAGGGCGAAAAGCTCGTTGTGTTAGCGAGAAGTAAGCCGCCAAGAAAACCTTGATCAAATCATAACCTACCACTCGGATGAAATATCTTCGTCGGGCATTTCCGCCACGGTTGGTACGGCCTCGCTGGCTTCGCGATCATTGCCGACGAGTGAGACCCGCTCCCGATTGCGACGGATCAGTTCGTCATATGCATCATCGGAAAGCTGCGGGGGCCGCGTGAGTGGCGCAATGGGTATGGAGAGAGCCGAAGGTGTAACGCCTCGGATATGGGCGGCGAACTGGAGCTTGGGCTGAGCCAGTACAAAGTCAGTTGTGGTTCGCATGTCTCGCGCCATAACGGCGGCGTCCTGGGCCGAGAGGCCCGAAGCGAATTTGATGCCCGCATTGGCAGCGAGCGAAGCACGCAGCGAGCTATTCGCTTGATCAAGATACTGATGGGCCAGGAGCAGCCCACATTTATATTTCCTCGATTCTGTAAGTAAGTCATCGATATTGTTTGAGAAAAAGCTGCCCGCCTCGTCCACCATGAGGAACGTCGGCTTGCGCTCATGCTCGGGGATCGCGGCACGTTCCAGTACGGCTTGAAGGACAAGCGATATGATGAGCTTTCCGAAGAGGGCCGATCCCTCTTTGAGGAAGTCCTTGGCGGTATCGACCAGAATAACCGCACCACGGTTCATCTCCGTGAAGAGATCGACCTTGGTTTCGGGGGCCGTGAACAACCGGGCCATGGTCGGGCTTTCGATGATCGCCTGGAGCCGATAGCGGACCTGCTCCTTGGTGCCTTCGAACGTCTTGGTATTGAAGTCGCGTTCGAAGAATTCTCGCTGAATATCGGGAAGCGCCGCGATGGCCCGCTCGTAGGGGGCGGAATCCGTCATGAGCTTCAGCATGTCGAGGATAGTGGCATTCCTGCCCTCGACATCCGGCAGCGTCAGCATGAGTCGGGTCACATAGCGGAAAAAGACATCCTGCTTGCCGGTGAGCGTGAGGTTGGTCAGACCGTTCCAGAGAAAGCCGAAGGTTTGGAGGACACCCGCCGTCACCTGCTCCTTGGTCGCCTCGTCATAGTTGGCGAATCGATCCCGGTTAACGGCAAAGGGATTGAGAGCCACCGGATAGCGGGTGTCGCGTGGATCGATGAGAATCAGGCGGTCCTCGATACCAAGATCGGAACGCACCAATTTCCGCACGAGATCAGAATGCGGATCGATGAGGACGATAGAGGGCGGATCATCGCTCGCCAGATCGTGGCGGATGAGATTTTCGATCAGGACCGTCTTGCCCTGCCCGCTGCCCGCTAACACATGCCAATGATTGAAGCGGTCATGGTGAGTCAGTCGGAGCGGCACGGGCGTCATGAAGAGATCATGGAAGGGCGTCCGCTTCAGATACACATCAATCAGTTCGACCGGTGGCAGTCCGCTTTCGTTAGGATACCGAAACGGCTTCCGGCTCTCGCTTTCAGGGTCACGCCCTGACGCTTCGCACAGATTGCGATACACCTGCCGGGCGTTCCTTTTGAACAGGCCCATTTCGAAATAGCCCGCCAGCATCTGCGAAATGCCCTGCACCACGTCGCCAGCGTCCGGCAGGCAGCACACGAGCGGCATCGTAAAGGGCGACGATGCATCTGATTGGGGGAGGAGTTCTGAGAGGCCCCCGCAGATACGGTCGAACGCTTCCTGCATATGCGCCAGCAGCGCCGCCTTATTCTGATAGAAATGCTGTTTGGCGTAGAGGAGGTTTCGATACTCGACAAACTCCTGCATGCTCATGCGGTCGAACGCCGGTTCGGGCGTCTCCTCGAACGCGGGACAGTCGAGCGTAAGGGCGATCAGCAGATCGACAAACGGGTCTACGAGCGTATCGGGTACGTCTCCCAGCGCCCGCCCGAATGCCCGCTGCTGTACTGACCGTTCTTCCGCGAAGATCGCGTCCTGCTCCGCGATCCAGTGATAGAGATCACGGACCTCTCGTAGCTCACGATCTTTTTCGCTGCCAAACCGCCGGAACAGGGGCGTGTATGTCGATGGCTTCTGGAAATCAGCCATGACACATGAACAGCAGGAAGATCACCGGGATGGGGGCGATGATGAGGACGCTTCGTGCGGTCGCGGGGCTGGTCCCGATCGCGTTCCCGAACCACCCGACGAAGCCTCGCGGCTCGGTGTCGCCTTCGTCGTCATAATAAGGCTCGGCTTCGACATCGGATGAGATCAGCGTTGGCGGAGCCGGGAGTGCGGGAGACGGAGCGAAAGTGGATCGCAACGGAGGCGGCGCTAGTATCGGTTCAGGGCGGGCGGACTGCGCAACGATTTGGGCATCGCCATTTGCAAAGGTGACAAGGATTTCCGACCCATCGAAGGTTTCCGCTATGTCGAGATAGGTTCTGAGGCTCTGGCAGGCCTCGATGACGGCATTTTCAGCCGCGATCAGTTCGTCCATGCTCTTACACTCGATGTACTGGCCCTTCTCCAGGCCCCGCACGGTGATGTTGAGGCGAAGAGCAGCCATCGCCACATGCATCAATGCTTTCAACCCGCCGCGTGCAGTATCCTCGGCGCTCGCGGCATAGCTTTTGTCCAGATGCCGACGTGACGCTTCGCTGTTGTAGATGACCTGATCGTAGAGCTTGTATCGCGACAGGTTGCGTCGTTCGTGATCGGTGAGTTCCGCTCGTGCGTTCAAGCAGAAGATGACATTTGTCGAGACGATGCCGCCTTCGCGCTGCGATCTGCGTAATTTGAGCTGCATGACAACTCTCTCCCCCCATGAGGAACGTATCGCATGTGGAATGAACTCACAATATCGACACTATGGTCGAGTCAGGTCTTTGCATTCAATTTGGATGATTCAGAAGAGAACGGGGTGGCGGTGGAGATAGGGGGTGGCGGGTGGGTGTCGGACCTCGATATCTCACCGAAACCGCTGGGATTTCTTGGGTTGGAGACCGTGTCGGCAGGCATACAGAATAGGGGTGCCTATGCCGGTGCCTATAGGGGTGCAAAGGGACACAAAAAGGGCCGGTGGCGGTGCCACCGGCCCAAAGCTCCATCAGGAGCCGGATGCATCGCGTCGGGCAATGCGTTCGCGGAGCCAGACCTCTATTTCCTCCTCGACCCACCCAACCCTTCCGACGCCCAGACGTACCCGCTTGGGGAATTGTCCTGCGGCTTCAAGGCGGGCGATATGAGCAGGGCTGTAGAGAACCCGGTGACGAACGTCCTTCTTCGATAGCAGTCTCATTGTCGCTAACTCCCGTGTTGGGAGCGTCGCGACGCTCAGGTGTTTTGTCCCTGGGCGAGCAAGCGTAACACAAATGCCTCATAGCGGGCCAGTGCATCCCGCTTTTCGTCAAGCCTGTCGTATCGGTCGTAAATCTCATCAAGCACGGGCGGTGCGTGGTTGATGAGGACTTCGCAGACCTCTCTCGGCACTTTTAGACGGGCCATGTTTGAACGGAACGTGCGTCGAATATCACGCAGAGTCCAACCGCTTGTACCGGTTTCCCTTTGGATCGCATCGAGGATCGCGTGCAAGCTCCACGGGTTCAACGCCTTTTTGTTGGTGTGGCGGCCAGGAAAATAGAAGTCGCCATCATGGAGACGCTCGGCAAGGACGCTCGCAGCCAAGGGCAAAACGGGGATACCGTGATCCCTCCCATTCTTGGTGTTAGCGCCAGGGATCGTCAGCACGCCGTCCGAAAGCCAGTCGCGACGAAGGACGCAGGTTTCGCCATTGCGTGTTCCCCACAGGATCAGCAATCGAACGATGAGACGTGATCCAGAATTGGTGGCATTCCAGACCGCCTTGAGTTCGTCGTCCGACAGAACGCGGGTGCCTTTGCGATCTTTTCCGGGAGGAGGATAGCCCTCCATGGGCGAGTGTTTGAGATATCGATGGGGCGGGCGGCAGCACCACGAGAAAAAGGTTCGAGCCATCCGGTATAGATGAAGCTGCTGGCCCGGACGATCCGACAGCTTGTCCAGAACGCGGCGAATGTCCCCATCAGTGACGTCCACCAACTGCTTGTGCTCGATCGTCTTCAGATATTTTCCGAGAACAAGCTTCACGATGTGGGGCCAGCCGCTCGTCGAGCCGCTATAGTGCTCCGCGAGAAATTCCGTCCGAGCGTCTTTGACGGTTTTGGTTTCGGGTTTCGGGCCGCTCGCGGGTTCTGCCAACAGACGCTTAGCTTCCGCTCGCGCGTCGGACAGCGACAACTCGCCATATTTGCCGATCGACAGGCGTTCACGGGTTCGCCCCCGCATGACGGTCCACGTCTTCGAACGCTTGCCCACGCGAACGCCAAAGCCAGGCGTTGTCGTATCCCAATAGGTGACGTAGGTTTCGGACGCCTTGAGGGCGCGAACGGCGATATCGGTCAAATGCAAATTTGGCACAATCTGTCTCCAATCTGTCTCCGCAATGCGAGGAATAGGAGCCAGAAACTATGTGCCACATGAGAAGGTAAAATGCCAGTAAGTGTTTGACTTACAAGCATTTTGAGAAGCTATGAGATTGCTTGAGCAGCTAAATGCCACGCTTGGAAGGCTAGTGCTCTACCATTGAGCCATACCCGCATGTCTGCCGTCTTTCAGCGCCAGAGCCTCGCCAGATCGCGGGCCATTATACAGCCGCCGCCGCGAGGTACTCGCCCAATGCCACGACGATGGCCGGATCGTCAACATGGCGCGTGCGGATTATGTGGCTCCCCCATCGCAAAGACGGCGGGAGCCACGAGCCCCAGTGAAATCATCACGCGAAATCGAAGGACTGGCCCACCATCTGTTCGCTGATGGTCCACAGCCTCGCGGCACGGTCCGGATCGAGTGCGTAGGCGCGGGGTCCATGGTTGGACACGACCTGCGAATCATTGACGTCGAACAGCTGGCAATCCTGGCTGTAGCGACCGCCGACGTCGTCCGCCGGGGCCACGAACGCGGCCCAGACCGTGGTCGCCGCGCCTTCGGGAATCGATTTGTTGCGGTGGTGGATGTCGCGTTCGGCATTGACGAACGCGGAATAATCTTCCCGGCTCATGTGGCGCGTCAGCGCAGTGTCGGTGACCACGCCCGGATGCACGGCGGCCACCCGGACGCCGCGATCGCGCAAACGCTTGTCCAGTTCGACCGTGAACAGGACATTGGCGGTCTTGGCGGCGCCATAGGCCATCCATGCGTCATAGGAGCGACGCTCGAAATTGGGGTCGTCCAGGTCGATGTCGGCCAGCCGATGCGCCATCGACGACAGGATGATCACGCGCGAACCCGAACGGAGCAGCGGAACCAGGAGGTTGACCAGCAGGAAATGGCCAAGGTGATTGATGCCCAACTGGGTTTCATGGCCATCGCTGGTCTTGCCTTGCGGCGTGGCCATCACTCCTGCGTTACAGATGATGACATCGAAAGGCGCCCCCTTGGCCAGCAGCGCGTCGGCGCATTGCCGCACGCTTTGCAGCGACGCAAGGTCGAGCTTGACGAGTTCCACGCTGCCCGACGCATCGCCCGCAAGCTGCGCAATCGCGGCGCGGGCCTTGTCCGGATCGCGTACCGCGCCGATCACCTCGGCACCACGCACCGCCATCGCCCGGCACGTTTCCAGCCCCAGCCCCGCGCCCGCGCCGGTCAGCAGCACCCGCTTGCCCGTCAGGTCCATGTCGCCAAGCACGTCGTCGGTCGTCTGATCCTTTTCGATCTGATAGTCCATCTGGTCCTCTCTCTTCTCGTGCTCGATCGACTGCCATTATCCACGCCGGCGCCTCGGTCGAACGTGGTTTCATGCACTTCCAGGATGACGATAGCGCGCTTGTGCGGATCGAGAAACCGGCTCTCGTCCTCGGCTATCATCCGCTGCATCAAATCAGATGACCTTGAACATCCTTCATCCTTTCTTCACGAGCCATTTTTTGCCAGCCGATCAACGGACCTGACGGATCGGTGCGCGTCGACGCGGCGAAGCATGGGTCAGCGGCGGACAATGCGAAAGCCGCTATCTGCGCGATGCACGGCCCGCCTGCGGCGGAATGCCGGGCGGAAAGGCTTGCCCGACCATGCCCGACCTTGCATAGAGGCAAGGGCCGGCGCCGAGGGTCGGCACGATCCCATCTTGCCCCCATGGTCCTGCGCGGACTGCGGCAGCAAACCGCCCCGCGCGGATGTTCGTCCGCAAGTCGGAGCTGTCAATGTCGCTGTTTCTCCTTTCTCTCCTGCCGTTCCTGGGCGCGGTGCTTGTGGGAAGCATGCCACGCGCCGGCCGAACGACGCAGGCGATGGCGGCGGGCATCATCACCGGTGCCGCGCTACTGCTTCTGCTAGCTCATGCGCCCGCAATATTTGCGGCCGGGACGGTGTCGGCGACGCTCGAATGGATCCCCGGCCTTGGCCTGTCGGCCAGCCTGTTTCTCGACGCGCTCGGGCTGCTGTTTGGCGGCCTCATTCTCGGCATCGGCCTGCTCGTCATCATCTACGCGCGATTCTATCTCGATCCGAGCGATCCGATGGGGCGCTTCTACGCCTGTCTGCTTGTATTCCAGGGGGCGATGCTCGGCATTGCGCTGTCGGGCAATGTCCTGTTGCTGCTCATCTTCTGGGAATTGACGAGCCTGTCATCCTTCCTGCTGATCGGCTTCTGGCGCGATCGGGCCGAAGCGCGGCAGGGCGCGCGCATGGCGCTGGCGGTGACCGGCGGCGGCGGACTTGCGCTGATCGCGGGCCTGTTGCTGCTCGGCCGGATCGCCGGCACCTATGAACTGGCCGGCATCCTGCGCAGTGGCGCGCTGATCCAGGCGTCGCCGTTCTACCCCCTCGCGCTGGTCCTGATCCTCATCGGCTGCTTCACCAAATCGGCGCAGTTTCCCTTCCATTTCTGGCTGCCCCACGCGATGGCTGCGCCAACCCCGGTCAGCACCTATCTCCACTCCGCGACGATGGTGAAGGCGGGCGTCTTCCTGCTGGCCCGGTTGTGGCCCGCGCTCGCCGGCACGCAGCTGTGGTTCTATCTCGTCGCCACCACCGGCCTTGTGACCATGCTGCTGGGCGCGCTGATCGCCCTGTTCAAGCATGATCTCAAGGCGATCCTCGCCTATTCGACCGTCAGCCAGCTTGGCCTGCTGACGATGCTGTTCGGCTTTGGCACGCCGATGGCGGCGGTGGCGGGGGTGTTACACATCCTCAACCATGCGCTGTTCAAGGCGGCGCTGTTCATGAATGCGGGCATCGTCGATCACGCAACGGGCACGCGCGACGCCCGGCTGCTCGGCGGCCTGGCGACGTTGATGCCGATCACGGCGACGCTGGGGCTGCTCGCGTGCGCGTCGATGGCGGGATTGCCGCCGCTCGGCGGCTTTCTCTCGAAGGAAATGATGCTGGAGCAGGCCGCGCGCACGACGTTGGGCACCCAATGGCTGGTGCCCCTGCTGGCGACGATCGCGGCGACATTGTCGGTCGCCTATTCGCTGCGGTACGCCGTGCATATTTACCTTGGCCGGCGGCGCAGCGAAACGGCGCTCGCGCCGCATGATCCCCCGCCGGGCCTGTGGGGGCCGCCGGCATTGCTGGTCGGCGGCGCAATCGCCCTCGGCCTGTTTCCGATGCTGATTGCTGGCGACCTGGTACAGGCTGCGGCCGGGGCCGTCATCGGCGCGCCGCCCCCCGCCTTCGCGATCAGCCTCTGGCACGGCTTCACCCCGGCCCTGGGGTTGAGCGTCATGGCGGTCATTGCCGGCGCGCTCATTCTGGCGGGCTATGCGCCGATCCTGCGCCGATGGGACGGGCTTCCCCTCCCTGTGGCCCAGTCGCTGTTCGACGCTGGCGTCGCTATCCTGGTGACGGTGAGCGATCGGATCACCCGCGCCATCCATAACGGCTCGCTCCAGCGCTATCTGGGCGTATTGTTCGTCGTGGCGATCGCTGCCGGCGCGGCGGGGCTGGCAACCGGTGGTTTCGCCGCCGGTCAGCGCCCGACGCTGCCAGCGTCACCCGTCGCGATCATCGGCTGGCTCACCCTGATCGCCGCGACGGTGGCGGTCATCCGCGCGCAACGGCAACGCTACTTCGCGCTGATCTATATCAGCGTCATCGGCCTCATCGTCTCGCTCGGTTTCATCTATCTGTCGGCGCCCGATCTCGCGCTCACCCAGATTTCGGTCGAAATCGTCACCATCCTGCTCCTGCTGCTGGCGCTCAACCTGCTGCCCAAGCATCCCTCGCGCCTCAGTTGCACGGCGCTGCGGCTGCGCGATGGAGCGCTGGGCGCTGCGGGCGGATGCGGCGCGGGCTTTCTCGCCTGGGCGGTCATGACCCGTCCACCAAACGACCCTATTTCCGCCCATCATTGGGCCAACAGCTATTCGGGCGGCGGGGGCACCAATGTCGTCAACGTCACCCTCGTCGATTTCCGGGCGTTCGACACGTTCGGCGAAATCATCGTGCTCGGCATCGCCGCGCTCGCCATCTTCGCGCTGCTTCAGACCGCGACGCGCGGCGCTTCGGGCCGGCGACTTTTGCAATGGATGCCTGACCTGGTGCGCTCGCCCGAGCACCATCCGATGATGTTCGTCGTGGCGACCCGGTTGCTGCTCCCGCTCGCTTTGCTTGTGGGCGTTTATATCTTCCTGCGCGGTCACAATTTGCCGGGCGGCGGCTTCATCGCCGGGCTGGTGGTGTCGATCGCGATCCTGATGCAATATATCGCCTCCGGCTTCGACTGGACCGACCATCGCCGGCAGGTCGATGAACATGCGATGATCGCGTGCGGAGTCCTGATCGCCGTGGCGACAGGGCTCGGCGCGCTGTTGTT
Source organism: Sphingobium anseongense (assembly GCF_037725245.1). Classification (NCBI taxonomy): domain Bacteria; kingdom Pseudomonadati; phylum Pseudomonadota; class Alphaproteobacteria; order Sphingomonadales; family Sphingobiaceae; genus Sphingobium; species Sphingobium anseongense. Next base: position 228,669 of record NZ_JBBJUL010000002.1, read on the forward strand.
CGGGAAACCGTTGTTCACCAGCGCCTTTGGCTATTTCAGCCTGCCGCTCATCGGCACTTTCGAGCTGGCCACTGCCATGGCATTCGATGTCGGCGTCGGCGTGACCGTCATCGGCGCGGTGATGCTGGCGCTCGCCGAACTCAGCCATGTCGCGCAGCGGGCCGAAAAGGATGCCAGAACCGAACATGCCATGGATGTCGATCCCGGCCGTTCGCGGGTGCCGGCACGATGAGCCTGGAATTTCTGGTCGCCAGCACCGTTGGCGTGCTCACGGCGGCGGGCATATATCTCTGCCTGCGCGGCCGTACCTTTCCGGTGGTTCTGGGGCTGGCGATGCTGTCCTATGCCATCAACGTCTTCCTGTTCGCGATGGGCCGCTTGGTGGTGGATCGTCCACCGCTTTACGCCAAGGGTCTGGTCGACCATGCCGACCCCCTGCCGCAGGCGCTGGTGCTGACGGCTATCGTCATTTCCTTCGGCATGACCGCGCTCGTCGTTGTCCTGTCGCTGCGAACCTATCTCGAAACCGGAACCGATCAGGTCGACGGTCTGGTCGACGACCAGCGCGATGAGGGCGAGGCATGACCGACCTGATCGTCGCTCCCATCGTCCTGCCCGCGATCGTCGCCGCGCTGTCGCTGCTGTTGCGCCGCCGGCAACGCTGGCTTGCAGCCGCGCTCGGCCTCGCGGGCTGCGCGATGCTTTTGCTGATCGCCCTGGCGCTGTTCATGCGCGCATATGACGGCACGATCCTGGTCTATGCCCTTGGCGACTGGCCCGCCCCTTTTGGCATCGCGCTGGTGCTCGACCGGCTTTCGGCGCTGATGCTGCTGCTGACGGCAATATTGGCGATGGTCATCCTGTGCCATGCCATATTGACGGGCCTTGACCGCAGGGGATGGCATTTCCATCCCCTCTTCCAATTCCTGCTGGTCGGGATCGACGGCGCATTCCTGACCGGCGATCTTTTCAACCTGTTCGTCTTCTTCGAAGTCCTGTTGATCGCCTCCTACGGCCTCATGCTCCACGGCCAGGGGGCCAGTCGCCTCAGGGCCGGCGTCCAGTATATTGTGATCAACCTGGTGGGTTCGACCTTGTTCCTGATCGGCATCGGCCTTCTCTATGGTGTGACCGGCACGCTCAACATGGCGCATATGGCCGAGCGCGTGGCGACCCTGCCGCCGGGGGATCGGGGCCTTGCGGGCGCGGGCGGGCTGTTGCTGATGGTGGTGTTCGCGCTCAAGGCGGCGCTGCTGCCGCTGCACCTGTGGTTGCCGCGCACCTATGCCAGCACCGCGCCCGCCGTGGCCGCGCTGTTCGCGATCATGACCAAGGTCGGCGTCTATTCGCTCATTCGCGTGACCGTCCTGATCTTCGGCGCCGGGGCGGGGCCACTTGCATGGATGTCCGCGCGCTGGATGTTGCCGGCGTCGCTGCTCACCGTCCTGATCGCCTTTATCGGACTGTTGTCGGCGCGGGGGCTGCGTGAACAGGCCGCGTTCGGCATCGCCGGGTCTACCGGCACGCTGCTGGTGGCGGTGTCGCTGTTCGAGCCGCGCGCGATGGCCGCCGCCCTCTATTATCTTCCCCACAGCACGTTCGCCGGCGCGCTCCTGTTCCTCGTTGCCGATCTGGTCGCCCGTCGCCGCGCCGATCAGGGCGATGCCATCACCGTGGGGCCGCGCTTTGCCGATATCGAAGGGATTTCGCTGCTCTACCTGCTCGCCGCGATCGCGCTGGCGGGCATGCCGCCGCTGTCGGGGTTCATCGGCAAGCTGCTGATCCTCGACGCCGTGGCCGCCCATGCCGCCGCAGGCTGGATATGGACGACCATTCTTGTCACCACGCTGATCGCGATCATCGGCCTGGCCCGCACGGGGAGCACCCTGTTCTGGAACAGCAGCGCGAACGGGCAAGCGGCGCGGCCGGCGGTGGGGGGAGTCCACGCCGCCGAACTGCTGCCGGGCGCAGCGGTCATCGTCCTGATGGCCGTGCTGGTCATCGCCGCCGGCCCCGCCACCGCCTTTGCCGACATGGCCGCGACCCAGCTGTTCACGCCGCAAGCCTATATCGACGCCGTGCTCGGCCAGGGCGGGGGTGGATGAAGCGATGCTGAGACGGCTTTTCCCCCATCCCGGCCTGACCGTGCTGCTCGTCATCGTGTGGATGCTGATGCTCAACAGCATCAGCATCGGCGGCCTGCTCCTCGCCGCCCTGCTCGGCACGCTGATCCCGATCTTCACCGCGCCCTTCTGGCCGGACCGGCCCCGATTGCATTTCGGCTGGCCGATCGTCGACTATTGCGCCGTGGTGATCGGCGATATCGTCATCGCCAATTTTCATGTCGCCCGGATCATCCTGTTCCGGCAAAACCGTGACCTGCGCTCGCGCTGGCTGGTCATCCCGCTGGAACTGCGCTCAACCGAAGCGATCACCGTGCTTGCCGGTACGATCAGCCTGACCCCCGGCACGGTGTCCGCCGATGTGTCCGCCGATGGCCGGTTCCTGCTGGTCCACGCGCTCGACGTGGCCGACGCCACCGCCGAAGTCGCCCGTATCAAGCAACGCTACGAGGCGCGGCTGCAAAGGATTTTCCGATGATCGGACTTGCCCTTTCCATCGCATTCGCCTGCCTGGCCGCAGCCTTTCTGCTCGCGTTGTTCCGCCTGCTCGCCGGGCCGACACGCGGAGACCGCATCCTGGCGCTCGACACCATGGTGATCGATGCGATCGCGCTCATCATCCTGTTGGGCATCCATCGGACAAGCACGACCTATTTCGAGGCCGCCCTGCTGCTCGCCATGGTGGGCTTCGTGGGCACCGCCGCCTACTGCAAATTCCTCCTGCGCGGGGACATCGTCGAATGAACATGGTCGCCGAAATCGCCATCGCGTCGCTGATCGTGCTGGGCGGCGCGTTCGCGCTGATCGGCAGCGTGGGGCTGGTTCGCCTGCCCTCGCTGATGACGCGGCTGCACGGCCCGACCAAGGCGACCACCCTGGGCGTGGGCGGCTGCCTGATCGCCTCGATGCTCTATTTTCCGGCGATAGGCGCGACATGGTCAGCCCATGAATTGCTCGTCACCCTGTTCCTGCTGATCACCGCGCCGGTGTCGGCGAACATGATCGCCAAGGCCCATCTTCACCGCCAGCGGTGGCGGCTGGACGATGACGCGGCGGACGGTATCGAGGAAGACCTGCCCGAACCGGGGGCCGATACCGGCTGGGCAACATTCTGGGAGCCGGAATCGGCGGCGCCTTCCGCCAACCCGGCAGGGCGCGGGGCTTCCGCTATCCCACCATCCGACATTTGACGCCCATCGCCTGCGCCAGCTGCTTCAACCGCCGCTCCACCGCTTCGCCATAGAGATCGACATCGCGATCGCGCAGCGCCAGCGTCAACACGCCATCCCTGACATCCAGCCGACCGGTCGCCAGCGGCCCCTCTACCCCGCCCGACAGGCGCTGGCCCAGGCGAATGGCCAGCCCCCAGAGCATCGCGCGGCGCAGCATGTCGGGCGACGCGAGCTTTTCGAGCGGGGCGGGCGTGGTCGCGCCGCCGCCGAAATTGCTGTGCAGCGCCTGCGCCAGCATCGCCCGTTCCGGCGCGCTGATGCCGACCCAGTTGCCATGCAGCGCGATGTCGACGCCACGTTCGGCGCGAAAATCGGGATTGGCGCGCCAGCCGACATCGGCGAGCAGGCACGCGGCCCTGCGGATGCGCCGCCACGCGCCGGCATCGTCCTGAAAGATCGGCGCGATCCAGCGTTCGATCATATCGCCGTGCCCGGCGAACCGCGCCTGCGCCTCGCCCTCCGCCTCGGCGGCGACCAGCAGCGGGTCCTGATCGCGGATCTCGGGCGACAGCTCCTCGAACAGCAGCCCCTCGCGCAGGCCATAGGCCGACACGACCAGCCGTTCGCTGCGCAACTGGCGCACAACCACCGACAACAGCGCCGCCGCGTCGGGCAGGGTGGGCACGCGCGACCCGGTCATCGCCGGGATATCCTTGAGCCGCGCGCGCCCGACATGCGACACGATTCGGGTCAGTTGCTCGGCGCGGCTGGCGGGCATGTCATATTGATGCACCACCGGCAGCGGAAAGCTGGTCAATTGCATGTCGAAGCGGGCCAGCGCGCGCCATGATCCGCCGACGAGGTAAAAGGGCAGGTCCGGCGACGCACGCCATCCCGCCTTGTCGAGCATCTTCCTGACCTGTCGTTCCAGCGCGCCGCGCCCGCGGCCACGTATTTCCGGCAGGCGCAGCACACCCAGCGGGAGCGAAATCGTCTGATGCACCGCCCCGTCGCGGATGCGCGCCAGCTCCAGACTGCCGCCGCCCAGGTCGCCGACGATGCCGTCGGCGCCCGGAATGCCCGACAATACGCCCCGCGCCGCGGCGATCGCTTCCTGCGATCCCGACAATAATTCGACCGTCAGGCCCATGGCGCCGGCGCGAGCGATGAAATCCTGGCCATTGGTGGCATCGCGCACGGCGGCGGTGGCGACGCAGCGCACATTGTCCACCGCCATCTCGCGGCACAGATGGGCAAAGCGGGCGAGCGCGCGCAGGCCGCGTTCCATCGCTTCGGGTTCGATTTGCCCGGTACGGCCCAGCGACGCTCCCAGCCCCGCCATCACCTTTTCATTGAACAGGATGAACGGGATGCGGCGCGGCCCGTCATACACCACCAGGCGGATGCTGTTGGATCCGATGTCGATGATCGCGCTGCGCGCGGCTGCGGCTTCGGGCGTGGTCGCCATCGTCTGCGCGATCACGCGAACCCGGTTCAACATAGATGCCATCGGTTCAGGCCCGCAATCGCAGGCTGAGCGTCGGCACGACGACGCTGTCGAGCGCCGCGCCCCGGCCCGACAGCGACGGGTTGGTCATGAAATAACGGTGCAGGTTGAACGGCTTTTCGCCCGGTTCCAGCCGTCGGTAATGACCATCGCTTTCCAGCTCCCAGCTTTGTTCGGTGTCCATCAGGTTGGCGACCATCACCTGGTCCAGAATCTGGTCATGCACCGTCGGATTGCCGACCGGCAGCAGGAATTCGACGCGCCGGTCGAAATTGCGCGGCATCCAGTCGGCCGAGCTGATGAATACCCGCGCGCCATTGTTGGGCAGCGGCTTGCCGTTGCCGAACACGGTGATGCGGCTGTGCTCCAGGAAGCGACCGACTACCGATTTCACCCGGATATTTTCCGACATTCCCGGAACGCCGGGCCGCAGGCAGCATATGCCGCGCACGATCAGTTCGATCTGGACGCCGGCATTGCTGGCGGCATAGAGCTTTTCGATAATCGCCGGGTCCACCAGCGAATTCATCTTCGCCCAGATCGTGCCCGGCCGCCCGGCGCGGACATGGGCGATCTCCGCTTCGATCAGGTCGCACAGGCTGTTGCGCAGATCGCGCGGAGACATGACCAGCTTTTCCAGGCCCTGCGGTTCGACATAGCCCGTGATGTAATTGAACAGCGCGGCGGCATCGCGGCCATAACGCGGATCGGCGGTGAAGAAACTGAGGTCGGTGTAGATGCGCGCCGTCACCGGATGATAATTTCCGGTGCCGAAATGGCAGTAGGTTCGGAACTGCTCGCCCTCCCGCCGCACCACCATCGATATCTTGGCGTGCGTTTTCCAGTCGATGAAGCCATAGACCACCTGCACCCCGGCCCGCTCCAGCGCGCTGGCCCACAACAGGTTCTGCTCCTCGTCGAACCGCGCCTTCAACTCCACCACGGCCGTCACCGACTTGCCCGCTTCGGCGGCGTCGATCAGCGCGCGGATGACCCCCGACTGCTTGCCCGCGCGGTAAAGCGTCTGCTTGATCGCGACGACGTCGGGGTCGATGGCCGCCTGTTTCAGGAAGGCGATGACGACGTCGAAGCTTTCATAGGGGTGGTGGACAACGATGTCCTTGGCGCGGATCGCGGCGAAACAGTCGCCGCCATATTCGCGGATTCGCTCGGGGAAGCGCGGCGCATAGGGTTCGAACTTGAGGTCGGGCCGATCTTCGTCGACCAGTCCCGCCAGGTCGCCGATACCCACGAAGCCCTCGACCTCGGCAATGATCGCCTCATGCCCCTGGAGCATGTCCTGGAGCATTTCCTCGACCGGTTCGGGAATGCGCTCCTCTATCTCCATGCGGATGACCCGGCCTCGCCGCCGCCGCTTGATTGCGCTGCGGAAATAGCGGACCAGATCCTCGGCTTCTTCCTCGATTTCGATGTCGCTGTCGCGGATGATGCGGAACACGCCGCTGTTGCGCACCTTGTAACCGGGGAACAGTTCGCCCGACATCCGGCGGATCACCGCTTCCAGCGCCATGTAGCGCACCGTTTCGCCGGGTATCCGCACGAAGCGGGCCAGCGAAGAAGGGATCATCACCAGTTCGCGGATCGGCTGCTTGTCCGACAGCCGCTCCAGGTCGAAGACGATCGACAGGCCCTGATTGGGAATGAAGGGAAAGGGATGCGCCGGGTCGAGCGCCTGGGGGGTGAGGATCGGGAATATCTGGGTGCGGAAATGCTCGCACAGCCAGTCGTGCGTGGCCTGGTCGATGTCGGAACTGGCGCCGATGACCTCTATTCCCGCCGCAGCGATTTCGCCGTGCAATATGCCCCATACCTTTTGCTGGGCGCTCATCAGGCGGGCGGATTCCTCGGTGATCGCGGCAAGCTGCTGCCCCGGCGTCAGCCCGTCGATCGACCGCAGGTCGACATCCTGCAACTGCTGGCCCTTCAGCCCCGCGACCCGCACCGAGAAGAATTCATCGAGATTGGCCCCGGAAATCGACAGGAAGCGCAGCCGCTCCAGCAGCGGGTGAGCGCGGTTCATCGCTTCTTCCAGCACCCGCTGGTTAAAGCTCAGCCAGGACAGTTCGCGATTGAAATAGCGGTCGCCGGTCAGCGTCAGGGAAAGGGGATCGGCTTCGGCCAAGGACGCGCTCGCTTTTTTCAGAAGGGTCGGTCAGGCTGGACTATAGGCAAAAATCCCGCGCCTTGCAGGACTTCTTTCGCTCTTGCGGTCGAAATCTTGCGTCCCGATGACAGTGCATCGCCATTCAGCAGCCCGGTGACGGTCGCTATCGCGCCATAGCTTCGCTCGATCCGGCGCAGCAGCCAGTCGGCCAGATCCGGCGTGAAGGCGGTGCCGGCAACCGCCAGCCGCTGCTCGATCAGCGCGCGGGCCAGCGCCTCGTCGGGTTCGGCGATAGCGACATGCGGCGCGGCCGCCAGCCGCGAACGCAGGTCCGGCAGCGCCACCGTCCAGCTTTGCGGGGAGCGGCGTCCCACCAACAGCAATGGCACCTGCTCGGTCTGCGCCCGGTTCCAGGCGTGGAACAGCCGATGTTCGTCCGCGCCCTCAGCCTCGTCGATCACCTCGCCACCGGACGCGCGGGCGAAATGTCGGGCCAGCGTCGACCGGCCCGATTGGGGCGGGCCGGTCAATATGCTGGTCATCACCGGCCAGTCGCGCCATTGTTCCAGGTGGCGAACCGCCAGCGCATTGGCCTCGCTCAGCAGGAATTCGTCGCGCTCGCCGCCGCCCGCCCAGTCGAACGGCAGGCCGATCTGGTTCATGGTGCCCCGTTCGTCGCCGTCCGGCGAGCGATGCGCAGCGTCGTGCCCGATGCGGTGACGCTATAGCCGCGCGCCGCCAGCCCCGTGCGCAGCATCTCGACCGACCCTTCGAAACTCACCTGCATCACCGACATGCCGCCCAGCGCCAGGCTGCTGGTCGCGGCCGACCGCACGCCGGGGATCGACCGTACCAGCGCTTCGGCCTGGCCGATGGCCGACACGTCCGGGGTTTCATACTGGATCGAAAAGCTGGTGGCGCTGCTGGCGGCGCCGGGCAGGTCGAGACTTTCGATCGGCAACTCGGACGCATTTTCCATTTCCAGCGTGGCGGGATCGACCGGCTCCTCGATGATCAGCGACGGATCGGGGCGCAGGCGCCCGTCGTTGAGCGCGGCCACATAGATCTGGTTGATTCGTCGCAGCGCTTCGTCCAGCATCGCCGGGATCGCGCTGTCGGCCGATGCGCGCAGCTTGAACCCGCCCAGCAGCATATTGTCGGGACCATAGCGCGCGGTGAAGCTGCCCGTTACCGGGCCGCCCGGCCATTGCCGCTCCAGCCGCGCGATCGGGATGACCACGTCGGCAGCGCCATATTGATCGAGCAGCACCCGCCACCACAGCCGCCCGCGCCGCCCGGTCTGGCCGGCGTTCAGCAATATGGGGTCGGCGATCGATCCGGCGACGCGGACATAGTCGATCGCGCTTTCGCCGGTGCGGTATCGCGCCCAGGCCCTCTGCCATTCGTTGGTGCGTTCGTAGCTGACCGCCGACCCGCCGTCCCACAGGACCGGGATGACCAGCAACGGCGGCGATCGCAATGTCTGCCCGCTCACGCCCAGCAATTGTCCGGTCCGCGCCCGGTCGAACAGCACGCCCAGCGTCGCAATATACCGATTGGGTCCGGGCTGTTCATATTGAATCTCGATGCCCGAAACCATCGCGCTCAGTTGCGAATCGGTTAGCGCCGGCGCGCCCGCGCCGCCATGGGTGCGCGCCCACAGCATCCGCCACGCCTGCCGCTGCGCCAGGCGCCAGCCGGCCTCGCGCGCGCTGTCGCCATCCTTGGCGAACACATCGACCTTGACCCCGCTCACCTCGAAATCGCCGCCGCTCGCGATGGGGGGGACGCCCCGCTCGCCTTCCATCTGGGCATAGAGGCCTGCGGCCGCGACGCCGATCGCAATCGCGATCAATATCTGGCCGGGACGCGCGAGCGCGCGCAAAAAGCGCGAGATCGGCAGGAAAGGGCGGGAAGATGGCGGGGCGGAATTCACGGGCGCTCTTTTGGCGGGATTCGCTGCATATGCCAAGCATCCTAATTGGACGTTTCACTTTCGCGTCGCTTTGCTCTAGGCGCACAGGCCATGAGCGAAGAATCCTACAGCTACGCCAAGGCTGGCGTCGACATCGCGGCGGGCAATGCGCTGGTGCGCGCCATCGCCCCCCTGGCAAAGGCAACGCGCCGCCCCGGCGCCGATGCCGAACTGGGCGGGTTTGGCGGCTTTTTCGACCTCAAGGCGGCGGGCTATGACGATCCGTTGCTGGTCGCGGCCAATGACGGCGTGGGCACCAAGCTCAAGCTGGCGATCGACCATGACCGGCATGACGGCGTCGGCATCGATCTGGTCGCCATGTGCGCCAACGACCTGATCGTTCAGGGGGCCGAACCCTTGTTCTTCCTCGACTATTACGCCACCGGCAAGCTGGAAAGCGGCGTCGCCGAGCGCGTGATCGCCGGCATCGCCCAAGGGTGCCGGATTGCCGGCTGCGCGCTGATCGGCGGGGAAACCGCGGAAATGCCCGGTATGTACGCGCCAGGCGACTATGATCTTGCGGGCTTCTGCGTCGGTGCGGTCGAACGCAGCAGGGTGCTGACCGGCAGCCGGGTGAAGGCGGGCGACGTGCTGATCGGCCTTGGCTCGTCGGGCGTTCACAGCAACGGATTTTCCCTCGTTCGCCGGCTCGCCGCCGACAAGGGCTGGAAGCTCGACCGGCCGGCGCTGTTCGACAATGAAGTGCTGCTGATCGACGCGCTGATGGCGCCGACCCGCATTTATGTGAAAAGCCTGCTGCCGCTGGTCCGCGCGGGGATGATCAATGCGCTTGCCCACATCACCGGCGGCGGCCTGCTCGAAAATATCCCGCGCGTGCTGCCGCAGGGCTGCCATGCCATGGTCGATGCCGACGGATGGGAACAGCCGCGGCTGATGGCCTTCCTCCAGGCGCAGGGGCAGATCGAGCCGGAGGAAATGGCGCGTACCTTCAACTGCGGCGTCGGCATGGTGCTGGCGGTCGACGAAAGCCATGTCGCGGGCGTGACCACCGCGCTCGAAGCAGCCGGCGAAACCGTGGTGAGCCTCGGCAGGGTAGAGGCGGGCGAAAAGGGTTGCACCGTCTTTGGTTCGGCCGAAAGCTGGAGCGCGCAAGCGGACTGGCGCGCGACGCATCTGGGCTGACGGCCTGCCCCCTCTTCCCTCCGTTCGGTTCGAGCCTGTCGATAACGGAGCGCGGCGTTCTCGACAGGCTCGAACCGAACGGGGATGGGATTCATGACCAAAGCCAAAGTCGCAGTCCTGATTTCCGGTCGCGGGTCCAACATGGCCGCGCTGCTCTACGCCGCAAAGGCGCAAGACTGTCCTTATGAAATCGTGCTGGTCGCCGCCAATGATCCGGCCGCACCCGGCCTGACGCTCGCCGCCGCAGAGGGAATCGCGACCTTCGGCCACAGCCATGTCGGCATGAAGCGTGCCGAATTCGACGCGATCATCGACGCCGAACTGCGCAAGGCCGGCGCGCAATATGTTGCGCTCGCGGGCTATATGCGCCTGCTCTCGCCTGGCTTCGTCGCGCAATGGGACAACCGGATGCTCAACATCCACCCCAGCCTGCTGCCCAAGTACAAGGGCCTCGATACGCATCAAAAGGCGCTCGACGCCGGCGACACGCATGCGGGCTGCTCGGTTCATATCGTCACCGCCGCGCTCGACGATGGCCCGGTGCTGGGGCAGACGCCGGTCGCGATCCTGCCCGGCGACACCGCCGATACGCTCGCCGCGCGCATCCTGATAGCCGAACATCAGCTTTACAGCCGCACGCTCGCCGATTTCGTGATGCGCGAACGATCGCCGCAATGGTTGCTCGCCCAGGTCCGCGCCCATGCGCTCGCGCTGCCGCAGGCGGACGAGACCATTTCCCACGGCATGCCCTGCTTTGGCATTACAAAGGGCAAGAAGTTCGCCTATTTCTCGCACGACCATCATGGCGACGGCGTCATCGCCGTCATCGTCAAGACGACCGCGCCGGAAGAACAGGCGATGCTGATCGAGCGCGATCCCGACCTTTATTATCGCCCCGCCTATTTCGGCAATGACTGGGTCGGCATTCGCCTGGCAGGCGGCGACACGGACTGGGATTTGATCGCGCAGCGCCTGGCGCAAAGCTGGCGCGAGGTCGCTCCGCGCAAGCTCACTTCGCTCATCGACGCAGCGGACGAGTTTTAGCCCGCCAGCGCGCGCCGCACGATCGCGCCGTAAATCGCGGTCAGCGCATGCAGGTCGGCAATCGCCACCGCCTCGTCCAGCTTGTGCATCGTCGCGTTGGTAAGCCCGAACTCGACCACCGGGCACAGCCGGGCCAGAAAGCGCGCGTCGGACGTGCCGCCGCTCGTCGACAGTTCGGGCTTCAGGCCGGTCACATCCATGATCGCGTCGGACACCTGCGTCGACAGCCGCCCCGGTGCGGTCAGAAACGGCTCGCCGCTGATCCTGGCCTCCACCGTCCCGCCCTCGGCCACCGCCAGCGCGCTGATCCGTTCGGCCAGCGCCGCGCCGCTGTGCCGGTCGTTGAAGCGGATCGAAATGCGCGCGGTCGCAGCCGCCGGAATCACATTATGCGCGACATTGCCGACCTCCAGATCGGTGATCTCGATATTGCTCGGCTGGAACCAGTCGGTCCCTTCGTCCAGTACGAGCGCGTCTATCGCCGACAATATGCGGATCAGGCGCGGGATCGGGTTGTCGGCAAGATGCGGATAGGCGACATGGCCCTGAGCGCCGGCGACCCTGATCCACATATTCACAGATCCGCGCCGACCGATCTTCACCATGTCGCCCAGGCGCGTGACCGACGTCGGTTCGCCGACCACGCACAGGTCGGGCCACAGTTCGCGCGCCGCCATCCGCTCCATCAGCGCCAGCGTGCCATGCACCGCCGGCCCTTCCTCGTCGCCGGTAATGATCAGGCTGATCGTGCCGGACAGGTCTTCGGGCAGGCCAGCCAGCGCCGCGACGAAGCAGGCGATCGCCCCCTTCATGTCCACCGCGCCGCGGCCATAGAGCAAATCGCCGCGCACTTCAGGCACGAACGGATCGCCGGTCCAGCCGCTGCCGGGCGGAACCACGTCCAGATGGCCGGCAAAGGCGAAATGCGCCCCGGCCCCGGTGGTGCGGTGCGCCAGCAGATTTTCGACCGGCCCATCGGGCGCTTCGCCGGCGATGAACCGCTCGACCGCGAAACCCAGCGGCACCAGCATCGCTTCCAGCGCGGCAAACACCTCGCCCCGCGCGGGAGTAACGGATGGACAGGCGATAAGGCGCGTTGCGAGCGCCACCGGGTCGGCAACGGAGCTGGTCATGGGCACATGCGTTAGCGAAGGCTGAAAGATTTGGCCAGCGGCAGGAGGATGGGTTCCTATGCATAGGCCTTTGAAAGCACCATCGGTCGCGGCCGCGCGTCGCGCTGCCCCACTTTCGTCCCGTTCGTCAGTGTGCGTTCATCTTCGGCCCGCCGAAGGAGGGAGGTGAGGAAATTGCCGCCGGGATCGTCGAACGTCATGGCATCGCCATGCGTGTGCGCGTTCGGGCGGGCCGGAACGATGGAGATTATGATGCGGGATGCCCGCCACCTGTTATCCTATGCCTGGGTGGCCTTCGTCCTCCTGCTCGCCAGTTGCGCGACGCCACCGCCCTATGTGCCGCCGCCGCAGGTGATCCCGACGGTCATGCCGTTGCCGCCCATGGGTGCAGCGGAGAATATGGACCTTCCCGACGCGGACGAGCAAGGACGCTATATCACGCCCAACCGGGGCATGACGGGGCAACAGGCGTTGTGGCACGTACGGATGGCCCTGAACGTCGCGGCGCTCAGTTGCCATGGGTCGGACCGGGCGATGGCCACGCAATATAATCGCATGCTTCACACTCACTCGCTGGCGCTGTCGCAGGCGAACATAGCGGCGGATGCGATCTATGCTCTCAAATATGGTGTCAACGCCACGCTGATGCGCGAAAAGGTCAATACGATCGTCTATAATTATTTTGCTCTGCCGCCCGCGCAAAAAGCCTTTTGCCAGACAGCCCTGGCGGTCGTGACCACCATCAACGGCCTGACGCCACAGGCGCTGTTCGCCTATGCACCGCAGGCGCTCGACATGCTGGAAAAGCCTTTCCAGCAATTCTGGGAAGCCTATGCCGATTATCTGCGGCGGCTGGAGGAATGGCGTCGGCGCTTCGGCCGACCATCGGTCAAGGTCCTGCCGTGCCCGGACAGCGACCCGGACTGCACCGGCACCAGTCCGCCGCCTCCGCCGGCCGCGCCCGCAGGCGCCTACCCGATTCCGCCCGAACAGCTTCAGGCCGTGCCGCCGTCCCGGATGCCAGCGGCAGACTGAATGCGATACGCACCGGCCCGCGCCCCGCCCGAACAGTGGATGCGATGACTGTGAACCTCACATTTTGCCCGAAACGCTGAAAATGTCGCGCTTCGCGCTATCCGCCTTGCAGGCCCATCACCATGGAACGATCCTGTTCGGGAATCAGCCCGTCGAGGACACGCCAGAAGCCGGTCACCGATCCCTGGCCCGCCTGCGCATAGGCAGCGCCCATTTTTTCGCGCAGCGCGCGGAAACATTCCGCTTCGAGCGCCGCGCCCTCGGCGGTCAGCCGCAGCAGCTTTTGCCGCCGGTCGCGAACGCCAGGCCGCGCCTGGACATAGCCGCGCTCCGACAGGTCGGTCAGCACGCGTCCGAGCGACTGTTTGGTGATCGCCAGCAACCGCAGCAGATCGCCAACGCTGAGGTCGGGCTGGCGCGAGATGAAATAGAGCGCGCGATGGTGGGCGCGGCCCAGGCCGAGCGTCGCCAGTCGCTCGTCGATGGACCGGGTCAAGGCGGAATAGCCGAAATACAGCATTTCTATGCCGCGCCTGACTTCGGCCTCGCGCAGGAACAGGGGCGATGCCGCCGCCATTTGCGCGGGGGCCGGGGACGATGACGTAACGGGGGCAGTCATGACAGGGCAGGATGATCCGATGCGGCAGACGATCCTGCCATCATGCCGCCCGCAGGCCGCCGTGGCTACAGCTTTTCGCCCGATCGGCTCAGCGGGCATCGTCCACGCTCTTTCCTTTCGCGCATCAGCCGCTATATGGCGCTCTCGATCGTCCGGAACGGGCGTATGCTGGGGCGTCGCCAAGCGGTAAGGCAGCGGCTTTTGATGCCGCCATGCGCAGGTTCGAATCCTGCCGCCCCAGCCAACGATTCCTACTATTGAGTTCCTCGCTGACGGATTGGGTGCGGCTATTCGCTACAAGCCTGATCTGCTGAATCTCGGAAAGTTCAGTGAAACTAAGCCTTTCCGAGCGGTTGACGTTCTTCCCCGATCCTCTGTTCGCCGACACCTGCAAGATGCCTGCAAGGTCGCCGAACAAGTCGATGCTCAGGGCGCTTGCGTCCTCATTTGGCGTGAGGACGATCTTTTCAATCAGCGTCCTGATGAGCTTCACCGATTCTTCGCGATGCTCGGACTGATTGATAGATTGGATAAGGCGTTGTACCTCTTGATGATAACGCTCCGCCATTCGGGGATGCACATAGACAGGTGATTCCTGTGCATTCGACAGGATATCCTGCAAAGACAGTTTCCGCTGCTGAAGGCCGTTGATCTCATCGCGGATCAGGACGGGATCAATGCCATTTTTGATGGCGGTCACTAACTTGGCGATCGAGCGCTCGACCCGCTCCAACTCTGCACGGCTTGCAATGGCTGAGGCATTTCGTTCCATGCGAAGGCGATTGATATGGGCGGTATATTCTTCGCAGAATATTTTGCAGAGGTCGGAATTCATGAGGCGCGTGCGAAGCGCGCCGAGCACCGCTTCCTTTAATTTGCGTTCACTCATAGTCAAACGATTGGTGCAGGTGCCCTTATTGCGTGCGCCGGCACACCCGTATTGGGTTTCGGAAACTTTCGCGAAGCCACCACCACAGCATCCGCATTTCAGAAGGAAGGAAAAGAGCTTTTGAGGGCGGCGTTGGGCGGTGTGATTGCCCTTTGCGTCCAGCTTCTTTTGCATGTTCCTGACCTGTTGCCAAAGGTCATCACTGATGATGCGAAGTTCCGGCACATCCGCACGGACCCAAGTGGATTCATCATTCAGTCGGCCGTTTTCCCTGCCTGTGTCTGGGTCTTTCGTGAAAGTCTGCTTTCCCCAAATCTGGCGTCCGACATATAATTCGTTGTTCAATATTCCTGTTCCGAGACGGCGGTTTCCGATGATCGTACTGGCGGCCCATGTGCGCCCTCCTTGCGCCGGAATGCCTTCGGCATTGAGTTCGCAAGCGATCTTTCGCGGTGATTTACCCTTCACGTACTCCAAGAAAATACGATGGACGACGGTCGCTTGATCTTCATTGATTTTACGCAGGCCGCTCACGCGGTTTCCCTTGGTATCGTAACGGGGTTCGATGTCGTAGCCGTAGGATTTTCCGCCAGCGCTCTCACCATTCAGCGCACGTTGCTGGGGGCCCCGATGCGTTCGCCGGGAAAGGTCTTTCAAATAGAGGGCCGACATCGTGCCTTTCAGCCCGATATGCAGTTCAGAAATTTCCCCTTCTATAAGGGTGATGATTTGAATGCCCCGGTGCCGACAGCGTTTGTGAATATGCGCGATGTCTTCTTGGTCACGGCTCAGGCGGTCGATCGATTCGGTAAGAAGGACATCGAACTGTCGATCCATCGCGGCTGACAGGAGCGATTGCAGGCCGGGGCGCATCATGTTCGCGCCGGTCAATGCCTTATCTTCAAACTTGCCCACAATTTCCCAGCCTTCAGCCTCCGCTCGTTGGCGAAGCAGACGGAACTGCTGTTCGATGCTGCTGTCCTTTTGGTTCTCGGAACTGTAGCGAGCGTAAAGCGCGGTTTTGATCATGATGAAGTCCCTCCTTGGGGAGCTTCATTATAACCAAAGCTGGCTTCGTTGACGAATACGTTGTAATCGTTTTCCGCAGAAATCCGCGCTAGATGACGAACGATTTCAGAAAGCTTTCCGAAATATACATCTGAACCAGTGTGCTGAATTGCATCACGGCTCGTGTTTTTTTGGCGGTCGTTTTGGGTTTTGTTGATATCGTACATGAAGGAATTAAATCCTAACATAACTCCCGCCAATTCGTGCCGCTCTTTTGTTGTGCAGCGCACAATCTCAGGGTGGAGAATGGCGGAAAGCCTTGCTGAACCCTGACGTAGCGGGCCAAAGCCTGTAATACCCGGACAGAGGCAGGGTACATGCGGGGGTATGATGGCAATCGACTGGCTCACGGCA
The DNA here is from genome assembly GCF_037725245.1 of Sphingobium anseongense. Taxonomy (NCBI): domain Bacteria; kingdom Pseudomonadati; phylum Pseudomonadota; class Alphaproteobacteria; order Sphingomonadales; family Sphingobiaceae; genus Sphingobium; species Sphingobium anseongense. The sequence continues at coordinate 244,856 of NZ_JBBJUL010000002.1, forward strand.
ACGGTCGAGCAGCGCAAGACGCTCTATCGCGTCGTCAAACGCCTTCTGGCGGAAGAAGGCCTGAACTGGAATGATTTCTATTCGTCCGTGTTGGGCAAGGACGTGCGTGTCGGCGGGGGGTATGAGGACAATTTCCGCGCCGGGCGGATCGGGCGCGATAAGGCGCAGCGGATTGTTCGGTGGCTTGCAGCGGAATACCCGCATCATGCGGCTCGGCTGAAGCAAGATGCGAACGCGGGCGCGCCATCCGGTGAACGCTGGCTATCATTTGTAGCACGGCATCGCCGTTTTGAACGCGTGGCGGCAGTATTGCTGCCAGAACCCTCCATCGGGATCGTGGCCTTTGCAAAGCCCGAACCGCTAGCCCGTCCGGTCATACCGCTGGGCGCGCCATTTTGTTTCGAGGTTGAGAGCGACAGGCAAGGCGCGGTGATCGCGTTTCAGAGCGTCGGAGATGAATGGTATGCACTACCGTTGCGACCGGACGGTTTGAGCGAGACCATCGCCGGAGGTCGTCAGTTCCTGCCGCGTCAGGCGAATGGTGAACCCATACCCTTGTCCGAGGATGTGCAGGACGGGCGGCACGGTTTTCTATTCCTGATCGCCTCCATTGAGATGATCAACGCGGTTTTGGATGTGATACCCGCAGGGGTAATTTATCCTCCATCTCTCGACCGGATCGCTGACATCGCGGCAGCAGGGCCATGCGTTCCATCGCTCCTGCGTATCAACCTGCTGTTTGCCAAGTAGGCGTATGGCGGCAAGAGATATGCGGAGTAGCCGATGATAGACGCCGTACAACTTCGCCCGATCGCGGGCGATCCATGCATTATGTGGACCGGTATTGAGGATATGCAGCGGCCCATACGCCGAATTTTCAGATTGGAGGCCTTTCGCGAAATCTTGCGCTCAGGGCAGATGACGTTGACGGCCCCGCATGTTTGGGACGATCCGCAGGAAGACCCTGTTGCGCACTGCATGATGGACGGCTTACGCATCGGCAAGCATCCTCAGCAATCATTGTCAGCTTACCTGGCCCCGGCATGGGCACAATGCTGGTCGCTCAATCCTGGCTCGGATACGTTGCTTCGCGCCTATTCGCGAGTGCGAATCGACAATGACACGCGGCGAAATCGGGGTCAGGACGAAGAAGGCGTCATCGTGAAGACGACGCCTCATCGGATGATTCAGGCGATGAAGGGCTGGCATCAAGCCAAGCTTGCAGGCCATTTGGTCATCGGCAAAGTTCAGTATAATCCGGCGAACGCCATCGGTGACCAGATCGTTCGCATAGTGCATAGCGATTACGGCCCGCAGTATTTCAGGACGGTGCAGGGTCGGGCCGACTCGCTCATTTGGAAGCGCGATTATTTTGCCCACGAGCAAGAGGTGCGGATTCTCAATATCGTTGCTGAGCCGGGAGATGTCCGTCCGGATTTTTTGCCGATGCCCATCAATCCTAATGAGGTGTTTGAGGAGATCAGCTTTGATCCACGGCTGATTTCCTTCGAGCGGATGGAAAGGGAGAGAGAAATCAAGGAGCTTGGGTTTGCAGGCAGCATCACCCATGACCTCAGTTATATGCGGACAGAGTATCTCATTCCAATGGAGCGGGAATGGGCTGCACCGTAATCTGTTCAGATTTTTGGCATCGCTGGTAGCGCGTTCGTCAATATATTGAACTGAGCTTTGATCTCCGCATGAAGACCATTGAAGCCGTCGATGGTGCGGGCATATTCGGCATCCAACACCGCCACCAGATGCAAGAGCCGATCGCGCGGCATGGGATGCGTCATCTGGTTCAGCGTGTCCATGTGCCGCTGATATTCTTCAAACAGCCAGGTCATGATGTACGCACCAAGGATCGAGAGCGCGAGGCGCAGGGGTAGTTCCATTGCGGCAATACCGGGCAGGTTTTCCGCCCCGGCAAATTGCAGGCCGATGCATTCGCGAAGGGCGACGGCGTCGGCTTCCAATTCCATGGTGTGCCGCATCGCGCGCGTTTCGTTACCTTGCCCCGATGATCGCCGAAAGCCCACCAGTTCGAGCCGCTCCGGCACTTCATGCAGCCGCGTGTCATGGCCGTCTTGTTGCAGGCGCAGGACATGGCCAAGCCTGCAATGCGCCAGCTCATGCAGCCAGACAAAGCGCGTCATCAGCATGGCGAGATACACCGCCGTGATATGACGCTCGGCGTCCTTGGGGACGCGGTGACGATCAACGTCAGGCGTGATCGTGCCGCCTGCCAGTGTCCGGTCGAGCAGGAACAGGCCGGGCGCTTCACCGCTCATGGGCGGAGGTGAGTCTTCCCCGGCGGCGTTGCCGATCATGGGCAGGAAGGCGCTTTGCGTGAAGGCATAGAGGGCGAAATCCATCATCGTCACCAGAAGCGCCTGATGCATGGCGATGTAGTGAATGCCGTCCATATGGTCGGCAAACGCGCCGGGCGTCATCTTCTCGATGAAGCCGGGCACGATGATCAGATCATCGTCGCTGCCCGTCGCCAGCACACCCCCGCGCAGCAGAGCTGTGAAGCTGTCAAGCGATGCGGCGAAGGCCTGTTCCTCCGGGTTGCCGAAGTCTGGGGCAAAAGGCGTGCCACCCAGATGATCGCAAACATAGCTGTTGAAGGTTTGCATGAGCATCAGTCTGCCGAGTGATCATTCCTGCCAATGTGTCTCAGGCCGCCTCAATGAGGGTGGCATTATGCCCGGCCATACCATGTCCCCTTGCCCATGCCGTGCTGCGTAAGATGATTGGCGGCCACTAAAGCCTGCAAATGCTTTTTGGTCGTGTGCCGATTGGCATTGGTCAGTTTAATAATCTGACCAATGGTCAGCCGCCCATGCGCTTTGGCCAATTCAAGAATCTGAATGGACAGGTCGGGCAGCGTTTCGATCATGATCCGTTCGCGCTCGATCTTTTGTTGAAGCCGCGCTTTTTGCTGTTGTAGGGCGCGCAGAAAGAAATGAACCCACGGCGCCCAGTCGGGCACATCGCTGCGGATCGTGCCCTGTGTCCGGCGCAGGGCCATGTAATAGCCCTCTTTGCTTTGCTCGATCACGCTTTCAAGGGAGCTATAGGGAACATAGGCATAGCCGCTGCGAAGCAACAGCAGGGTGGTCAATACCCGCGACAACCGCCCATTGCCGTCTTGAAACGGATGGATTTCAAGAAACACCACCACAAAAATGGCGATGGTGAGCAGAGGATGCAATGACCGCGCGGCCAGTATGTCATTGTACCACGTCACCAGTTCGGTCATGAGATGCGGCGTGTCGAACGGCTTTGCCGTTTCAAAAACGATCCCGATTTCCTTACCGTCCGCATCGAACGCGCTGACACGGTTGGGATTGGTTTTGTAAGAGCCGCGATGCCATGCGTCCTTGGTGCTGTGAACCAACAGATCGCGATGCAGTTGCTTGAGATGGTTTTCGGTCAGGCTGATGGCGTCGGCGTTGGTGAAAACCAAATCCATCACGTCGGCATAGCCCGCCACCTCTTGTTCGTCGCGGGTAGCGAACTGGCGGATTTCCAGATTGGACAGCAGCCGTTCGACTTCCTTGTCCGACAGCCTGCTTCCCTCAATGCGGGTGGAAGAGCCGATGCTTTCGATCGTGGCGACGCGGCGCAACGCCGATAGGCGTTCCGGGGCGAGAGTTCGCAATGCCGTCCATGCGCCTTTGAACTCATCCAGTTCGGCGATGAGCGAAAGCGTCTCGGTGGTGATGGTCAAGGCGTCGATTCTGAACGGCATAGCTATAAATATAGCCATAAATATCCAAAAAGACAATTATCAGTGAGCCATAACCTTATCCATAAATATCCATATAGCTTAATGGGTGATCCGTCACCTTCGCAAGGAAGGTGGCTCTATAAATCAGGCAACTGCCCACCGATTTTCGCATCCTCTGTCTCTGCCTGCTGCTGGGCATCCTGCGCGGCTTGCGCTGCGCTGTTACGCTGATCGCGCAAACCAACAGCGATGCGCGGATTGCCGAGCCGGTAATGCGCGACACAGGCGATGTTCTCATTGGTGCCGTTCGGAATCACTTCCAGCGTCATGAACAGGCGAAGGCGCTCTCGTGTGGAGAAGGCTTCCGGGTCTGGCGCTCTGAACCCCCGGATGAGAATTGTAGGGTCAATGCCCATCATGGGCTTGAGCGGCGACCCATAGCACAAGGCTGTCAATGACAGGCCGAGATCGCTGCTGTCATCGATCGCGACAAAATCATCCGCCGAATACCACTCGTCGCTGAACGAACTGACTTTCGGTCTGCCCTGCGGCGTCACCAGCGCGCCTCGCGCCGGGCCGCCGTCTTCCATCATTCCCACCAAGGGTTCATCTGTGGTCGTGCGAGGCTTCAATGCGCCTTGCTGGCTACGACCCACGGCCTTGCGAACCAGAGTGCCATCGAAGGCACAACTGCGCCCGTGAAAATAGCCGCAGCTCTTTTCGCTGACAGTCAGTCTGGTCCCGTTCTTGCGATAGGTCATCACGCATGTTTCCATCCTTTCAAGGACGGGTATGCGCAGTTCCATGACGTTGCCGCTGGCGCTGGCCGCGCCGCGAACCGAGCCCCCGCAGCCGCTGGGAGACCCGTAGATGGTGTGATCAATTGTGTAATTGCCGGGACTGGTTTGCCGGATCGTCGCGACGGCTTTGCCGCCGTCCGACGTGCCGCCATATTCTCCTGCAAAACCGCCACCCGTCTGCGCATCGCCGCGCTGGGCGAGATTGACGGCTGCAACGGTGGTGCAGATCAAGGCCGCACCGATCATCATCCTATGCTTCATCATATCTGTCTCCATCAAGTTTGCGGGCTGCTACTGCGCGCTCTGCGCAGCGCGTTTCTGACGCGCGGCCTCGAACGCCGCCGCCTTTTTGGCTCTGATCGCGTCGGTCTGACGGTTTTGTTCTGCCGCGCGCGCGTAGCGGGCATTGCAAACCTGTTCTGCTTTCTCATACCGGAGCTTGCAGACGGGCAAGGCCTGGGCGGACAAGCCGATGCAATGCTCGGCGATCAGTTCGTTCCGCTCCTGAACGCATTCCCTGAAAACGATGTGCTGGGCCGAAAGGGGCGCAGCCGATCCCATTGCGACGGCCACGGCCGCCACGCTTCCAAACCTCTTCATGATGATGGTCCCCTGATAAAAATGCTTCCGGTCATCAGACCGGAAGCCCAGAACGATCAGCTCTTCTTCTGCGTGGCTTCCTGCTGCCGCTTCGCAGCGGCAACGGCCTCATTGGCGTGATCGTGGCTCAAGCCCTTCGACCGCCAGTCGGTATAAGAATTAGCGGGTGAAGCTGCGCCTTGCTGACCAGCCCAGTTGCTTTCCGTCATTTGCTGTCTCCCTCAATGCGGTCCCAAGCGACCGCATTCGAGAACTACACGTATAAGTGCGACTCGCCGCTGAACGGAACTTAAAAGTGTGAATCACACTTATGAGATGTGGTGATTTGGTCAGCGGGAGGCGACCCCACAATATGTGGAAACCGATCAAGACCTTGTTCCCTTGGGAGAAGCCGTGCGGCGGTTGCGCAAAGAGCGCGGCCTGACGCAGGAAGATTTGTCCGGCCTGACCGAACTGCACCGCAATCATATCGGCGGGATCGAACGCGGGGAGCGGAATATCACCGTAAAGACGGTACTGGCGCTGGCGCGGGCCTTGGCGGTTTCGCCTGATATGCTGTTTATTGAATATCAAGTTATCTAGATGAGTGCCGCTTTTGCTAAACTAGAACAGAACTCAAAAGCAAAGATGGATAATTACTTGAGCCTGTTACAAATCGCAGTGATATTTTGAACTGGGTTGTCAGAGAAGATTTTTGACCTTGACCAGCTGGGATATGAAATAGCTGAAGCGACGAGCGCGCCAGCAAGCACGACTGATGTATTCAAAATAATTTCATTGGCAATTCTAAAGGCATTTTTGGGGGCGTCATGATTGAAACTCATTCAAATAAGAACTCATTTTCCAGAAAAATGCTATTATTTAAGGTTACTGGGTATATAATTTCAACAATTACTTTAATAATAAGTTTATATTCCTTAAAAGAGCCTAAATATATACCGGGAAAAGACCTTACAGAATCTAGCATCAGTATTTTACATACTGGCCTTGTGCAAAATCAAGCAGCGCTAGTAGGGGCTTTATCTGGATTTGCTATTTTCTTGCTTATAGAGATGTGCGGGAGTTTGCTTGAATCTAAAGCAAGGGAGGAAGATCAAATAAATCTTCATAGAGATATCAAGAATATAGTAGAAGCATCCGCTCATATTAAATACGTTGGCCCTAGTAATTTAATAAACCCGATTATAAGAGAGGCTGTTTCAAGGGCAACACATATATCTAATACATTTATGAACATGGGAGAATTTTCTAAACTAGACGATAAGATTGAAAAACAGATTGTATCTGTCTATGAAATGTTTCTAAAGGATAGGTCTGGAAATCAATGGACTGATATCGTTAGCGCAAACGAAGTTCATGATTTTAGGCATAAAAAGATATTTGAATACGGTTATAGTGATTTTGGCATACATGAAATTTATTTGCTGAGAAGCAATATGCCAATAATCAACTATGTTATATTGAGGAACCCATCACTGGGATACAAAGAAGTATTTTTTGGATGGATAAACGATTCATCTTCTATGATTTCACAGATTTACAGGAGCACTCATTCCGGAATAGTGGATATGTTCCAACGTCAGTTTGACGCGATGAAAGATGGGAAGCGGCATGAAAAATGGGTGCAAAATTACAGTATGCCTGCATCTGAAAGGCGCCCTCATAATGGCCATATGGTCGATAAAAAGGGACTTTGGGCCACCAAGTTATATGATCTCTCGGGTTCGTTCCGCAGTAACGGTCTAATTCAAATTAAGTTTGAAGATGGAAAAGCAATAATAAGAGGGCTACTGCAAAAGGGAGGAAATTTGCAAGAGGTGAGACATTATAAAAATGTAACCGTAGATGGAAGTAAAATATATTTTGATTATACTGAATCAAGAGGAGTGAACGAGGGTAAGGGCCTCTGTGAATATAATTTTTTCATAAACTTTTCAATAGAGTGTATTAATGGGTATATTTATGAGCATCCAGCCGAAGGATCAGGTAGAATTTTCGGTGTCAGAGTCGATGAAGAATTTGATTTTGACAAAAGGGATATATCAAAGTTCAATACGTTAGCTAGAAAGTATGCAGCGATTATTGAAAAAGTTAAGTAGTGTTTGTAATAATAACCCTATTTTGATCGAAACATATCGGGTCGTTCGACAAGAGATTTGAAATCCCGCTCGGCTTTCCCCTGATCGCCAAGCCGTAGATTCTCTCTGTGGAATGTTAGCCGCTCATGCATCTGTGGTTGATCCATCCGCACGTTCACATTGATGTTGATGTCAAGATTCTGTTTCGCGCTCACGGTGCGCGTGATCCCCTTCATCCCCGGCGGCGCAAGCCGGGGATGGTCGAGGCGGAATAGCTTGGGTGGCGTCGGTTTCGGCGCGGCGTTGTCCTGATCGCGGATTTGCGGCGCTTTCAGATCGCGCATGGTGAAACTGGTCTGCCCAACATCGAGCGCGAACGGCTTTTTAGGTTTGCCATCGGTCATGGTGACTGACTCCGTGACTGGAGGGGGAGATTACTTACGGTGTAGGTTGACGCCCTTGGCGCTTAATTCTGGATCGGCGAACCATGGCTGTTTCACGCCTATGATCGGGTTGTAGGCGTCGATGAAGGCGAGTTGCTGATTGGGTTTCAGGCGCATCAGTTCATCGGCATAAGCAAGATTGCGCTGGCTGGCCGCGCTGGTGTCCGTGGACGTGGTGGAATTTGACGAACTGCCGCCGTTCGGGCCGGTGCTGGTACTGAACGCACGGGCCACGGCGGAACTGAGATTCCAGACAGTGGTGACGCCGCAAAGGCTGGAGAAATACTCCGCCGTCATCTTGTCGCGCGAACCGTAATAGAGAATGCAACCGCTGTTGCTGATCAGGCTTTCATAGCCGCCCTCGCCGTAAATTTGCTTCAATTTTCCAAGGTCTTGCGCGATTGCAAACATCTGCATCCCAAACCCGGCCATCAACGAAAATGCCGTTTCCACCGACGCTAATTTTCCCAGCGCGGGCAGTTCATCGAGCACGAACAGGATCGGCTTGGCGGGTTTTATGGCGATGTTCCGGGCGTTCACGGTGATTGATTGCGCGATGAGAAGCCTTAACCACCTTCCGAACGCATTCAGCCTGTCAGCTGGCAACACCAGATAGATGGACATCGCTTTCGCCTTCATGTCCTCGAACTTGAAATCGCTGGCCGCGAGTGAATGGCGCAAACGGCTTGAATCCAAGAAATTCGTCTGCGCTTGTGCGGAGGCGATCACGTTGGCGAGAACCCGTTCCTCTTTTTGAAGGCAGCGCGCGCCCGTGCTGACCACGATATGATGCTCACTGTCCAGCATACGCTGCCAGAGCAGTTTCATTTCATCGCCATCGAGCAACAGGAGATCACGCACACGCGGCAGGTGGCGATGATCGGCCTCACGCGGGTCGGTCGCTACATAAAGAATGTAGCCCTGGAGCAAGGCCTTGGCCTCTTCCGTCCAGAACATATCCTTCTCATTATATTGGAAAACCAAGGCGTCCGCCAAGATCATCGCGTTTTCGGTTATGTCGGGATCGGTAGGATCGAGCCAGTCGAGCGGGTTGAACCGCGAGGACCGGCCACCGGAGGCGATGTCCCATGGATCGACTATATGGACTTCCTGCCCCATCGCTATGCGTTGGCTGGCAGTGATCAATGCGTCCTCACCCTTGGGATCAAGGACGAGGACGGAGCCGGATTTTCCATCCCCAAAGGTCAGAAGATTGGGAATGATCGCGGTCGTCCCCTTGCCCGAACGGGTCGGGGCGATGGTGAGCAAATGCCTGTCACCCGTATAATGGATCGGATGGACATCATCGTTGGCAGCAAATCCACCCAGCCGAATACCGCTCGACCCGATGAGGCCATGCTCCTGCAAATAGGGAAGCGTTGCCCATTCAGCCGAACCGAAGGTGGTCGGCTTGTGGTTGAAGAAGTTACGCAGCGTAGAGCCGAGCCACAGGCCGAGCGCGATCTTGATCGCCGCGCGAAACGCTTTAGCCTGCGGCGACAGGAACCAGCCCAGCGCGTAACCTGCGGCTGTGGCAATGGCGATGGTCACCACCTGGCTTAAGGTGGAGGCAGCGACAAAACGCCCCTGCGTCAATTTGAACAGGATGATGGCACAAAGGCCGAGGGTCAGCACGGTCTGAGCATTGTTCAGTGGCTTGGAAAATTTAGGCAGAGTCATGACGTCAACTCCTTGAAAGAGGAAATCAGAGATCGAGTGAAAAGCCGCGCTTGCGCATCGGCGGGTCGATGTCCTGCGCAGGACGGCGCAGGCGTTCGATCAGTTCACGGTTGAGAGTGCGCCTGCTTTCCACATGGCGAAGGCGCATCTTGTCGAGCCGCTCTTGCAAACGGCGGCGCTCGTGCATCTGGTCGATGACAAGGCGATCACGCTGGACGCGATCCCGACGCAACGCATCCCATGCCTCCACCTGGTTCTGTTGATGGATGGCGGTGGCTTTGCCCGTCACTTTGTCGATCAGGCCCATCAGGCCGGAGCGCAGGCGCCGCGCGCGGGCGGCGGTTTCTTCCTGCTGGCGTTGTGCCTGCCGCTCGGTCAGGCGGGCGCGCTGCGCCCGGTGCTCGGCAGTGAGTTCAGAGCGGCGCGCTTCCAGCGGACGGCGTTCTGCTTTCTGGGCATCGCGCGTTTCTGTGAGGTAGGATTTAAGCTTGTCGGTGACTTTCTGTTTGATGTCTGCGGACACCATGGCGACGGAAGGAAGTCCGTCGCCATCTCCATATCGCTGGCGAAGCTCTTTCGTTTTGATCCCGGCATAACGGGCGAGGGCGTAAACATTGCCGTCCAGATCGAGCGCGCCCATGCCGCGTCGATCCCCTTGAGCGAGGAAGTAGCCGCGATCTTCCAGCGCGGCACCCAATGCCTTGAGGCTGTCGGCCTGTTTATAGGCAGACTGGAACGCATCCTTGATCTCGCGTGGATCGAGGCCGAGGCGCTTGGCCTGTTGCCATTCGGCAAGGGTGAAGTTGAGCGGGGATTTGCCGCCCATACGGCGCAGGCCTTCCGGCAGTTCCCAGCCATGCTCAAGATAGAGTTCCTTGGCCAGACCGTTCAGCTTGGTCTTGAAGTGCGACATATTGACCGCGCGCATCTCGTCCGCGTCGATCCGGGACCAGACGACATGGGCGTGCCGCCTGCCTTCCTTCTCGTGCAGGATGACGGCACGGGGCTGGCCGAGGCGTTTTTCTGCTTCGTCCGCCGCCCGCTCAAACTCTGCCTCACCAACCTCTGCGCCTTTTGGCGGGTTGAGACTTAGCGAGAACAGATATTGCTGGCAGCGTGTGCCTTGCGCGATGGCCTGGGCTTCATGAAACGCGCCGTGCAAATCGCTGGCGACAAAGCCGCGCAGTTCCAGAACGGTGACATGATCATTGTCGCGGTCATTGAGCAAATGCGCGGCGAGTTGCGCCGCGCCCGCCCGTTGTGAGCCTTTGAGGATCATATGCTGAACCTCTTGCCGTCAGTGAGGGAAGGGCGGCCCGCGCGGGTGAATCCTTGCGACACGGTTTCTTTGGGCGGCGGCGGGGCATCCGATGGCGGCGCAGGCTGGGGTTTATAGCCCAATGCCCGCATCAGCATGTCGCGCATGGCCGCGATATCGGCAGCGGCGCGGTTCAGATCGCGCTTCGTTCCATCATCGAAATACAGGTCGCCAATATTGGCGGCCTTGGCGAGTTGGTTGAGATTGTTCGCCAGACGGCTCGCGCCGAGGCAGGCCAGCACATCGGCCAGCGCCTTCTGATCGGCCACGGGCGGCTTGCGTCAGGCGCGATAGGTTGGCGCATCGCCTGCGAACAGGACGGACTTGATATAGGACGCCAGCGGCATTGATCCCGCGCGGCGTTCCAGTTCGGTGCGTTCTTCCTTGGTGAGACGAAGAGAAAAGGGCGGGACGCGCTTGGGCTGTTCGCCTTCGCGCATATGGTAGGTAATGGTCATCGGAGGCTCTCCAGCCACCGATATCGACAAACATCATGGCCCAGCTTGCGCCCGGTTAGGGGCGTAAGCGTGGCAGTTTTCCTTTGCTCATGACGTTGTTGATATCGTAGGCAGTAAAGAGCAGGCCTAGCCCGTAGGAATCGTCACCTGCGCCCCGCCCCAGCCAGTCGAATTCCATAAGGTCGGCATCCGCGATATGGCGCGGGGCCGATTTCATGCGGCGTATTTCAAATCCACCTGATCCGCGCCGTCACCGACCGGATCAGCCGTTGCGCGCCATCGCCTCGCCACGATCGCGCGCGGCACGCAGCGTGGCGGTCAGCAGGTCCAGGAGCCGGTCATCCTTGTCCAATATGTTCAGGCCCTCGCGAGTCATGCCGCCGGGACTGGCGACTCGGTCGGCGAGCAGCGCCGGGGCCGCGTCGCCCCGCGCGGCCATGTTTGCAGAGCCCTGGATCGTCGCCAGCGCCATGCGCGCGGACTGGTCGGCGGGAAGGCCCAGCGCCTCGCCCGCTCGCGCCAATGCGTCGATGAACCGGAACAGGAAGGCCGGCCCGCAGCCCGACAGCGCCGTGACCAGATTGAACTGATCTTCCGCCGACAGCCATTCGACCAGCCCCAAGGGGGTAAACAGGGCGTCCATCGCGCCGCGCACAGGCGCATCGGCGGCGCCCTCCATATAGAGCGCCGTCACCCCCTCGCCGATGCCGACGGGCAGATTGGGCATCGCGCGCAGAATATCGGCGGTTGCGGGGAAGCGCGCACGCAAGGTCGCGAGCGGAATGCCGGCCAGGATCGACATGATCGGCATGGCAGGGGTGCAGAGCGGCGCGAGCCGTGAGCCGACATCATCGAGCTGATAAGGCTTCATGCCCAGCATGATCGTGGCCCCGTGGGGCAGCACGGCCGGGAAATCCGTCAGAACGGTCACGCCCGGCGCGACGGGGCGTCCACTCGGGCGGACCACGGTCACGCGCGCAGGCTCCAGTCCGCAATCGAGCCATCTCGCCAGCATCTGCCCGGCCATGTTGCCGCAGCCAACGAGAAAGAGATGCGCGGGCCAGCGGTCAGTCATGCACGATCAAGCCTCGCCGCGGGTTTCGATCAGGCTGGCGCTGATCGCTTCGGTCGGGCTTTTGCCGCCCCACAAGACGAACTGAAACACGGGATAGAAACGCTCGCACTCGTCGATCGCGGTTTCGACCAGCATCTGCGCCTGATCCAGCGTCAATGTGCCGCCCTGCCCGAGCAGCGCGCCGTGCCGGAACAGGATGATGCCGCTCGACGACCAAAGTTCGAAATGGCCGAGCCAGAGCTGTTCGTTGATCAGCGCCAGCGTTTCGTAAATCGCTCCGCGCTTCTCATCGGCAACGCGGATATCGGGCAGCGCCAGCAATTGCAGCACCTGGTCCTCGTCGCGCCAGATCGCACGCAACTCATATTGTGCCCAGCTGCCCTGCGTGCTGCCGACGATTTCGTCATCGCCGACATGGTCGAACGCCCAGCCATTGGCCTCGAAATAGGCGGCGAGCATGTCGATCGGCGCAGCCTCATGGCCGGCATTTTCAAATTCGTCGCTATCCATCATTCCACAAGCTTGCCGCCGTTCAATCGCCGGGCCTTAGAGCATTCTGCGGGCGGCTGGAACAGCCGACGGCTCATCGAAAGCGAAAAACCGGGAATGCACAGGCCTGCGGACGACGATTCCACGCCTGTTGCGGCGGCGGCATCGCGGCGACAGGTTATTCGGTGTCGCCGGGAGGCGCGGCCTTGGGCGCACGCGGCGTACGGACGCTGCGGGTAACGACGGCCGGGGCCTTGCCCTCCAGCGCATCGATCCGCGCCTTCAATTCCTCGACCTCCTGCCGGGCGGCGGCGGCCATCGTCTTGACCGCCTCAAATTCCTCGCGGCTGACGAAATCCAGCCCGCCCACCATCTGCTTTGCCTTTTCGCGGGCGCTGGCTTCGAACTCGCGGGTCATGCCCGCGACCGTGCCGGCCGCACCGTTCACCAGCTTGGCGAGATCGTCGAAGAAGCGATTTTCACTTTGCATGGCGGCCTTCTCACATTGGAGCGCCGCAAGCGGCGCGAGAGCCTATATCTGGGTGCGCAGCGCCGGGGCTACAAGAGTTTCCGCACGCGGATTGAGACGCGCAATCTCATAATTGAGCAGCGCGGCAAAGCCCAGCCAGGCGAGATAGGGGAGCATCAGCAGCCCGGCCGCCCGGCGAATGCGCCGGAACAGCGCCAGCGTGGCTGCGACCAATATGATCAGGACAAGGATCAGGATCAGTGCAGTGTCGACCTGATGCGCGCGAAAGAAAAGCGGGGACCACAGCAGGTTGAGCGCGAACTGCAACACAAACAGCATCACTGCCGGACCGCGCCAGCGCGCGCCGCGCGCGTGCAGCACCATCGCCAGCGCCAGCGCCATCAGCACATATAATATCGTCCACGCCGCGCCGAACGCCCATCCCGGCGGCATGAAAGCGGGCTTGGCGAGCGAAGCGAACCAGCGATTGTCATAGCCGCTATTGGCGATCCGGCCCGACAGGAAACCCAGCAGGACGACGGCCGGCACGGTGAACAGCGCCCAGCGAAGATAGGCGAGGCGCAACTGACCTTGGGACGCGATTTCATTCATCGGCAGGGGCCTATCACAACGTCATTCGGCCGGATCGGGCGACTCCCTGAGCGCCGAATCCAGCTTGCGACCCACGGTTTGGGGAGAAACCGTGCGCTTGGCAACGCGCGAATAGAGAATAGGGATCAGGAAAAGCGTGATGAGGGTCGCGAAACTCACGCCAAAGACGATCACGACGCCGATACTGTTGCGCGACGCGGCGCCCGCCCCGCTGCGGACCACCAGCGGCACCGCGCCGATGACGGTCGCGATCGAGGTCATGAGGATCGGGCGCAATCGCCGGGTCGCGGCCTGGCGGATCGCATCCATGACCTCCAGCCCTTCGTCGCGCAGCTGATTGGCGAATTCGACAATCAGAATTCCGTTCTTGGCGGCGAGGCCCACCAGCATGACGATGCCGATCTGGCTGTACAGGTTGATCGTCCCTGCCGTCAGGGCAAGGCCGATCACCCCGCCCGCCACTGCCAGCGGCACGGTCATGATGATCACGCCGGGATGGATGAAGCTTTCGAACTGCGCCGCGAGCAGCAGGAAGATGATGACGATGGTCAGGCCGAATACGATCCAGATAGAGCCGCCCGTCTCGCGCAGCGACTGGCTTTCGCCGCGATAGCCGATTGCCACCACTTCGGGCGACTGGCGCGCCTGGTCTTCGAGAAAGGCGAGCGCTTCGCCCAGCGACGTTCCCGGCGCCAGCCCCGCCGTCAGCGTGATCGCGCGCAGCTTGTTGAACCGGTTGAGCTGGCGTGGCCCTGCGACTTCGCGCACGCTGACCACCGCCGACAACGGCACCAGCACGCCGGTTCGGCTGCGCACCTGTATCCGCTCCAGGTCGGCCAGCGTCTCGCGTCCCTCGCGTTCGGCCTGCAACAAAACGCGATATTCCTCGCCCCGGTCGACATAGGTGGTCACGCGCCGCGATCCCAGCAGCGTCTGTAACGCCTGGCTGATGTCGCTGGGCGACACGCCCAGGTCGCCGGCGCGCTGCTGGTTGACCTCGATCCGCATCTGCGGCTTGGTTTCCTTGTAATCGCTGTCGATGTTGACGAGGCCGGGATTGGTGGCGGCGGCAGCCATGATCCGGTTGCGCGCGGCGACGAGTCCCTCATATGTCGATCCCGCCAGCACGATATTCACCGGCAGGCCGCGGCCACGCCCCAGGCCCGATCGGGGGGCGACATTGCCGCGCACGCCGGGCTGGTTGGCGATCGCCTTGTTGATCGCGTCGGCGACCTGCGCCGTCGTAATGGAGCGGTCTTCCCAGGGCCGCAGAAAGGCGATGATGCCGCCGCTGTTGAAATCGTCGCTCGATCCGAAAGTACCTGGCGTGCGCAGGTTGAGCACCTGGATCGAGCCATCCTTGCGAAGCGGCTCCAGATCGTCCTCAAGGTCGCGCATATAGGTCATCATGCGCGCGAACCCGGTTCCCTCCGGCGCGGTCACCTGGCCATCGATCGCGCCTGTATCTTCCGCCGGGGCCAGTTCGGTAGGCAACAGCGTGAACAGTCCGCCCGCTGCCGCCAGGAAGATCAGGACCGCGAGCGAGGGCACCAACGGCCGGGCGAGAGCGCGCGCGAGCCAGCCCGAATAGCGCTGCTCGAACCGCTGGAAACGATCATCCACCCACCGGGCGAGGCGCGACCGCTCCGAATGGCGAAGCAATTTGGAACATAGCATCGGCGCCAGGCTGAGCGAGATGAAGCCGGAAAAGGCGATCGCCGCGATCATGGCGATGGCCAGTTCGCGGAACAGCAGCCCCGACTGCCCGGCAAGGAACATGACCGGCACGAACACCGCGCACACGACAAGCGTTGTCGAAATGATCGCGAAGCCGACCTGCCGCGTGCCGAGATAGGCCGCGAGCAGCGGATCTTCCCCCTGTTCGATCCGATGATAGACATTTTCCAGCACGACGATCGCGTCGTCGACCACCAGCCCGATCGCCAGCACGAACGCCAGCAGCGTCAGCAAGTTGATCGACAGCCCCAGCATCCACATCACCGCGCACGTGGCGAGCAGGCAGATCGGCACCGTGATCGCGGGGATGATGGTGGCGCGCAGCGACCCCAGAAACAGGAAGATGACCAGGATGACGAGGACTGCGGCTTCCAGCAGCGTATCGTACACATTGTCGATCGCCCGGCTGATGAACAGCGATTCGTCCGAACCGATCGTAACGGTCATGCCCGGCGGCAGGTCAGGCCCCAGCTGCTTGATCAGCGCCTTTGCCTTGTCCGCGACTTCCAGGGTGTTGGCGCCCGACTGGCGGATGATGCCGACGCCGATGCCGGTGCCTGCGTTCGATCGGAACGATGTATAGGGATTTTCAGGCCCCAGTTCGACACGGGCCACATCGCCAAGCGTGATCTGATAGCCATTTTCGCCGCGTCCCACGATCAGCCGGGAGAATTCCTCCGGCGACCTGAATCCCCGTTCGACGCGCAGGGTCTGGTTCTGGTCCTTCGATTCGAACCGGCCGGCCGGCAATTCGACATTCTGGGCGCGCAGCGCGTTTTCGACGTCGGCCGGCGTCACGCTGAACGCGGCCAGCCTTTCCGCATTCAGCCAGATGCGCGCCGATGGCCGCTCCTCGCTGCCGCCCTGCACGCGCGCCACGCCGTCGATCGCCGAGAAGCGGTCGAGGAGGTTCCTGTCGATATAGTCGGCGATCCGGGTGGGGGGCCATCCGGGCCGCCGGAACACCAGGAACAGGATCGGGCGGGCGTCGGCATCGACCTTCCTGATTTCGGGCGCGAGCGCGTCCTCGGGCAGATCCTCGATCACGGCGCCCACCCGGTCGCGAACATCGTTGGCGGCGGTATCGACATCGCGTGACGGATCGAATTCGATACTGATGGCGGACGTGCCGTCGCGCGAGGTCGACGTGACCGTCCGAATACCCTGGATACCGGCGATCGAATCTTCCAGTATCTGCGTGATGCGCGTTTCGACGACCGATGCAGCCGCGCCGGTATAGCCGGTTTCGACCGATACGATGGGCGGGTCCGTATCGGGATATTCGCGTACCGACAGGCTCATGAAACCGACGATGCCGACGATGCACAAAAGTATGGCGATGACGGCGGCGAAAACCGGACGGCGAACCGAAAGGTCGGAAAGCTGCATGGCCCGGCCCTAGCGCGGCGATGCGGCGGGCGGGCCACCGGGCGAGGGCTTTTCGCCGGGCAAGCGAACCGGCACGCCGTCCGACAGCTTGACCACCCCCTCGGTCACCACCGGCTGGCCGGCGCGCAGGCCGTCCAGTATCTCGACCAGTCCATTTTGCCGGATGCCCGTCTTGACCTCCACTCGCCTGGCCTTGCGATCCTCGACGACGAAGACGAAGCTTTGCTCGCCATCGCCGACGATGGCCAGTTCGGGCACCGCCAGCGACCGGCGCTGACGCGCCTTCACCGTGACGGTCATCAACATGCCGGGCTTCAGGCTGCGGTCGGGATTGGGCAGGATCGCGCGGACCCTGACGGCCCGAGTCGCGGGATCGATGACCGGATCGATCGTTGCGATCGTACCGTTGAACGGACGGTCGGGCCAGGCGGCCGATGTCGCTTCGATCGGCTGACCCTGGGCGATAAGCGGCAACCGGGTTTCGGGCACGGTGAAATCGAGCTTGATGCGCGAAATGTCGCTGACGGTCGCGATCTCGGTGCCCGCTGACACCACCGCGCCCGCCGATATCGTACGCAGGCTGACCCAGCCGCCAAAGGGCGCGCGAATGACCCGGTCGCCGATCGAGGCGCGCGCCAATTGCGCGTTGGCGCGGGCGGCATTGGCCGTGGCGACCTGGGTGTCGAGGCTGGCGGTCGTCGCAAATCCACGCGCCTTGAGCGCCTGGACACGAGCAAGCTGCTGCCCTGCGGCCCGCGCCTGCGCTTCTGCGGCAGCCAGTTCCGCGGTTTCCTGCCCCTGCGCCAGCGTGGCGATAATCTGGCCGCGAGCGACATAGCCGCCATCTGCGAAGTTGATCGACGTGATCCGCTCGGTGACCGGCGCCGACAGCACCACCTGTTCATTGGCAAGCGCGGTGCCGACCGCTTCGACGGCATCGGCGAAGGTCGCCGCCGCGACCGGCTGCACCTCCACCAGGGCGGGCGGGCGCGGCTTTTTTTCCTCGCCCTTGCTGCAACCCGCGAGGGCGAGGGCGATCATGACTGGGATGAAGGAAGACCGCATGGGGAAGCGCCGACGAACCTTTCGCTGCGACATAATGAAAGCAATTGCCGCAATATCTATCCTCTAGCCGAACGAACGCCGATCTAATATCCGCCAAGCCTTGCAACCAGCAGAAACTCGACATTGCCCTGCGGCCCGGTGATCGGGCTGGGGACGATGCCGGTAACCGTCCAGCCCAGTCGTTCGATCCACCCGCGCACGTCGTCGCATACACGCCGATGCACGTCCGGGTCGCGCACCACCCCGCCCTTGCCCACTTCCTCGCGCCCCGCCTCGAACTGCGGTTTGATCAGCGCGATCAGCAGGGCCTGGGCGGCGGCGAAGGACAGCGGCCGCGCCAACACCTTTTCCAGCCCGATGAAGCTCGCGTCGCACACGATGACGTCGATCGGCTCGGGGATATGGTCGGGCGTCAGGATGCGCGCGCTGGTCTGCTCATGGACGATGACGCGCGGGTCGGTGCGTAATTTCCAGGCCAGCTGGTTGGTGCCGCTGTCGATCGCATAGACGCGCGCGGCCCCGTGCGTGAGGAGGACATCGGTAAAACCGCCGGTCGAACTGCCCACATCCATCGCCACCCGCCCGGTGACGTCGATGGCGAAATGGTCGATTGCATGAGCCAGCTTCAGTCCGCCCCTCGACACCCAGGGATGGTCGCGCCCGCGCACATCCAGCACCACATCGTCGGCGATCTGCTGGCCGGCCTTGTCGATCCGCCGATCGCCGGCATAGACGAGGCCCGCAAGGATCAGCGCCTGCGCCCGCGCCCGGCTTTCCACAAGGCCGCGGTCGACGAGCAACTGGTCGGCGCGCGCCTTGCCCATCAGCGAACGAGGTCCGTCAAGGTCGCGGACGTCAGCAACTGGGGCAGCACCTGGCCTTCGCGCCCCGGCGCATACCACAGATAGAGCGGCACGCCCGACCGTCCCTGCCCTTCAAGGAAGCGCGTGATGGCCGGATCGGCGCTGGTCCAGTCGCCCATCATCACCTGGACGCCCGCCCTCGCGAAGGCCGTCCGCGTTTCCGCCCGGTCGATCGCGGCGGCTTCATTGGCCTTGCAGGTCAGGCACCAGTCAGCCGTGAAATAGAGGAAGACCGGCTTGCCCGTTCGGCGCAGATCGGCCAGCCGCGCGTCGTCGAACGGGATGGTCGCATCGCGGGTGGCGGCCAGCGCCGGACGCTCCGTCGGCAACAGCGCCAGGCCAAGGCCCAGGACCGCCAATGCCGACAGCGCCGCGACAAGGCCGCCGCCACGCGCCGCGCGCTGCCGCAGCCCCAGCCACCAGAGCGCAAGCGCCAGCGCAAGCGCGCAGGCAAGGCCCACGGTCATCCCCGCCACGCCGCGCTGCTGCCCGAGCAGCCATGCAAGGCCGATCGCGGTCGCGAACATGGGCAGCGACAACAGCTTTTGTGCACGGATCATCCACGCGCCCGGCCGGGGCAGGCGCGCGCGCAATGGCGGAACATGGGCGATGATCAGGAACGGCAGCGCCAGCCCAAGGCCAAGGCCCGCAAACACCGCCAGCGCATCGGCCAGCGGCAACACCAGCGCCGCCCCCATCGCCGCGCCCATGAAGGGTCCGGTGCAGGGCGTGGCGACAAACGCCACCAGCGCGCCGGTCCAGAAAGCGCCCGTCATGCCGCCCCTGCCCGCCAGCGCCTCGCCGCCGCCAAAGCCGCGCAGGTCGAACAGGCCGGCCAAGTTGAAGGCGATGGCGGTGACCAGCAGCAGCAGCAGCAGGATGATGCGGGGGTCCTGTAACTGGAATGCCCAACCCGCCGCGATCCCCGCCGCGCGCAACGCCAGCAACGTCGCGCCGAGCGCGACGCATGCCAGCATCACGCCCGCCGCATAGGCCAGCGCCTCGCGCCTGACCGCGCGCTCGTCGCCGCCCGCACGCGCCAGCTTCATCGCCTTCAATCCCAATATCGGGAACACGCATGGCATGATGTTGAGCAGCAGCCCTCCCAGCAGCGCAGCGCCGAGCGCGATCAGCAGCGTCTGCGCGCGGTCCTGCTCGACCGCTGCGACCTTTCCGGGCGTCGCGGCAATCAGGAAGCCGCTGTGCGCGCCGGTCCGCAAAACCGCCTTGACCGGCCCCGACGCCCCTGCGCCCGCCACCGTCTCGATTAGCAGGCGGTCCCCATTACGGATCACCTTCTGATCGGCGGCATAGCGCGCAAAGCCCTCTGTCAGCGGAAAAAGATGCACCGCATTGGCCTTCGCTTCCGCCGGGAACGGCACTGACAGCCGCAGCCTGCCACCTTCCACGGCATAGATCGCCTCGCTGCCCAGCGGACGCGGCAGGCGTGCGCGCCAGGCGTCGAAGCGCGCCACGTCGCCCGCCCCGGCCGCGCCTTCGCCCACCACCAGGTCGATTGCGAGGTCGGCGCCCTCGGGCACGCAAATCGTGTCGGTGCAGGCCAGCCAGTCGGCGCGCGCCCGGATCGGCAAGCGCATTCCCTTCGCCAGGCCCGGCGCCAGCGTCAGCGCCGACAACACGGCATAAGGCCCCTCATAAACATGATTCATCAGGCCCGCGATCATCAGCGTTTCGGGCACGGGATAGCGCAGCGCGCGCGCCGTGACGCCGGGGGGGAGCGTCCATTTGACGGTCATGCCGAGGCCAGCATCGCCCGGATTTTCCCAATAGCCGTGCCAGCCCGGCGCGGGGGCCATGGCAAAGGCGATGCTGACGTCCCGTCCCGCTGCCGGCGCATGGCTCTGGGCGACCAGTCGAGCGGCGATGTTGGGTGTGCCGCTGCCGAAAGCCCCCTGCGCCCTGGCGCTCGTCGGAACGGACAGCGCGGTTCCCATGATGAGGGCAAGCGTCATCAAAAGGACATGGAATATCTGCATCGGACCTCTGTTCGCGCGCATCATCGGGGGCTAGGTCCGGGTGCATCCGCCGTCAAGGTCGAGGAGTGTCCCGTCCCATGTTCCGCCCCGCCGTCGCCCTGTTGCTCACCAGCCTCGCACCCGCCGCCGCCGCGCAAGACCAGGTCGCCCCGCCCAGGCTGATCGTCGCGATAGCGGTGGACCAGTTTTCCGCCGACCTGTTCAGCGAATATCGCGCCAGCTACAGCGGCGGCCTCAAGCGGCTGACCCAGGGCGTGGTGTTCCCGCATGGCTATCAAAGCCACGCCGCGACCGAAACCTGCCCCGGCCACAGCACGATATTGACCGGCAGCCGCCCGTCGCGCACCGGCATCATCGCCAACACATGGTTCGACCTGTCGGCCAAGCGCGACGACAAGGCGATCTATTGCGCCGAGGATGAAAGCCAGCCCGGCAGCAGCAGCGACAATTATGTCGCTTCCCCCGTCCACCTGCGGGTGCCGACACTGGGCGACAGGATGAAGGCGGCCAATCCCGCCACCCGCGTCGTCGCGGTCGCGGGCAAGGACCGCGCCGCCATCATGATGGGCGGGCGGACCGCCGACCAGGTCTGGTGGCTGGACGGGCCGCGCGGCTTCACCAGCTACAAGGGGGTGGCGCATCCGCCGCTCGTCGCCAGGATCAACGACGCGTTCGTTCAGCGGCTGGCCGCGCCCAGCCCGGCGATGGAACTGCCGCCCCAGTGCGCCGCCAGGGATTTCGCCGTGAATGTCGGCGCGGGCAAGACCGTCGGCACCGGCCGCTTCGCTCGCGCCGCCGGCGATTTCCGCGCTTTCCGTGCCTCGCCCGAACTGGACGCGATGACGCTGGTGCTCGCCGCGGCCGCCATCGAAAGCATGGGGCTGGGCAAGCAGGCACAGACCGACCTTATCGCCATCGGCCTGTCGGCGACCGACATGATCGGCCACACCTACGGCACGGAAGGCACCGAAAGCTGCATCCAGAT
Source organism: Sphingobium anseongense (assembly GCF_037725245.1). Lineage (NCBI taxonomy): Bacteria > Pseudomonadati > Pseudomonadota > Alphaproteobacteria > Sphingomonadales > Sphingobiaceae > Sphingobium > Sphingobium anseongense. Next base: position 266,650 of record NZ_JBBJUL010000002.1, read on the forward strand.
CGACCGGCTCGATCGCGAACTGGGCGCGTTCTTCGACCGGCTCGACGCGCTTCAGATCGATTATGTCGTGATGTTGACCGCCGACCATGGCGGCCGGGACCTGCCCGAGCGGCACCGGCTGAACGCCATGCCGATGCAGGAGCGCGTCGACATCGCGCTGACGCCCAAGGCCCTGTCCGCCGCCGTCGCGCAAAGGACCGGTATCGTCGGCCTCACGCCGATCAGGGGCGACGGGCCGCAGGGCGACCTCTATTTCGACACGGGCTTGAGCGCGGCGCAGCGTGCCAGGGTCGAGGCCGAGGCGCTCAGGCTGCTGCGCGCCCACCCGCAGGTGCACGCCGTGTTCACGAAGGCGCAGATCGCCGCCACGCCCATGCCATCCGGCCCACCCGAAAACTGGAGCCTGATCGAGGAAGCGCGCGCCGGTTTCGATCCCCGGCGATCGGGCGACCTGCTGCTCCTGCTCAAGCCCCAGGTTACGCCGATCGTCGATCCCGGCGCGGGCTATGTCGCGACGCACGGCTCGCCCTGGGACTTCGATCGCCGGGTGCCGATCCTGTTCTGGCGCAAGCAGCTTCGCGGCTTCAAGCAGCCGATGAGCGTCGAAACGGTGGACATCATGCCCAGCCTTGCCGCGCTGATCGGCCTGTCCGTTCCCCGCGATGACATCGACGGGCGCTGTCTTGACCTTGTCGCCGGCGCCGGCGACAGTTGCGGCGGCCGCTGATCCGGTCAGGTCTTGCGCAGCGGCAGACGTATTTCCGCGCGCAATCCGCCGTCCTCGCGGTTCATCAGGGTCAGGACGCCGCCTTCCCGCTCGACCGCCTGGCCGACAATCGCCAGCCCCAGCCCCAGGCCGCGGGTGTTGCGCTGGCGCGCGAAATCGAGACGGGCGAACGGTCGCAAGACCTCGGCCATCGCCTCCTGGGCAATGCCCGGCCCGTCGTCATCGACCCGGATCACCGCCACATGCCCTTCCCGCGCCAGCGAGATGCGCGCCCTTTCGCCGTAATGAAGCGCGTTTTCGACCAGGTTGCCGATCGCCCTGCGCATGTTGAACGGGCGCAGCGGCAGGTCGAGATGGGCCGGCCCCGCATAGTCGACGTCGTGCCCCTGATCCTGAAATCCGTCGGCAATGGTCGCCAGCGTCACGGCCAGGTCGAACTGAACGACCGGTTCGGGATCCTTTTCACCGCCCAGGAACGCCAACAGCGAATCGATCATCGCGGTCATTTCGGCGATGTCGGCCTCGATCGTTTCGCGCAGATCCTCCGCATCCAGATTGTCGAGCCGCAAACGCAGCCGTGACAGCGGCGTGCGCAGGTCGTGCCCGACATGCGCCAGCGTTTCGGTACGCTCCGCGATCAGGCGGTGGATGCGTTCCTGCATGATGTTGAAGGCATGGATCAGTCGGCGGACATCGGCCGTTCCGGCTTCGGGCACCTCGACCCAGTCGGACAGGCCGATCCGCTGGGTCGCCTGAGCCAGGTCGCGCAACGGGGCCAGCGTCTTGCGGATCAGCAGGCCGCCCACCAGCAACAGGCCGATGACCGGTATCAGCGCCAGCCCCATGCGGCCGATGGTGAATTCCCACTTGCCCGCCGAATGGTGCATGCCGAAATACAGCCAGCTGCCGTCGGGCAGTTGCAGCGCGCCGCTGATTTCCGATCCGCGCCCTGGCGACGCCAGCTGTAGCCGCAAATTGGACTGTGCCAATGACGGCTCCCACGCCAGGATCTGGCTGCGCATCTTGTCGAGTTCGGGCGCAAGGCGCGGCGCCGCCAGCGAAGGCGTCCAGTGAATATCGTAGCGATCCGTGGTCAGCTGGCCGGCCAGAGCGCGCCGCTCCTCGCCCGCCGATTCGTTCACCAGCTTGCGCGCGATGATCAGATGCTCGGCCAGGCGACGGGCCTCATCCTCCTGCAACGACAGATGGCTGGCGCGTTCGTAGATCAGGGTGCCGACCGCAAATTCCAGCAATACCGTCAGAAACAGGATGCCCATGATGCGGCCGACCAGTCCCAGCGACCGGTGGAAGCGCCGCCGGCGCGGCGGGGGCCGCCCGCCATCGACCGCCTCGCCGCTCAAGCGCGGCTTACGGTCGCGTTGAACATATAGCCGATGCCGCGCACGGTGGTGATCGGCGCCACGCCCTCGGCGGTCGACAGCTTGCGGCGCAGGCGGCTGACCAGCACGTCGATGCTGCGGTCGGACGAATCGCCCATCCGCGTGCGCGACAGTTCGATCAGCCTTTCGCGCGCGATCACCCGCTGGGGATGGCTGATGAAACTGCCCAGCAGGTCGAATTCGGCCCCGGTCAGGTCGACGATAGCGCCGCTGGGGGATCGCAGCTCGCGGCGGGGGAAATTCACGATCCATCCGTCGAACCGGGCTTCGCTCTCGCGCGCTTCGTCAGGACCTCGTTCAAGCCCGGCCCGTCGCAGGATCGCCCGGATGCGGGCGATCAGTTCACGGGTGCCGAACGGCTTGGCCAGATAGTCGTCAGCGCCCAGCTCCAGGCCGACGATGCGGTCGGTCTCGCTGCCCTTGGCACTGATGAAGATGATCGGCACGTCGTTGGTGCGCCGGATCTGGCGGCACAGATCGATGCCGTTGGTGCCAGGCAGCATCACGTCGAGCACCACCAGGTCGGCCGGGCCAGCGTCGAACGCGGCCCACATTTCGGGACCCGAAGATGCCGGGCGCACCTGATAGCCATGTTCCTGCAACGCACGCGCAGTAAGCGTGCGCAGCGGCGGATCATCTTCAACCAATATGATCGTCGGGGCAGTCAAGGCAGGTCGATCCGATCCTTTGGCCGTATGCGGGCCGGAGATAGGACGGGCGCACCCCAGGGTCAACCAAAGGCCGCCCGGCACCGGCGCTGTCACGCAATTGGAATATTTATGTCTTAAAAAGGAAATACAAAAGCAATAATTGCCCGCAGCCATGGTCCCATCGCGTGGACGGACCGCTTTGGCGGTTGACGAAATTATGAGGATGATGGTGATGATTGCGATGCGCCGTGCCGCCGGCCTGCTGCTTGCGGGAACCTGCTTCAGCCTGGCTGTCCCGGCCTCGGCCCAGGTGCCGCAGGCAGAGGCGCAGGCGCTGCGCGACCAGATCAAGGCATTGACCGCGCGGCTCGACGCGCTGGAAGCGCAACTGGCGGCCCGCCCGCCAGCGGTCGCCGCATCGACGCCACCGGCAGCGCCGCACCTGGCCAATGCGCAGGGCGCCGCTCCCAAGGCGTCGGCCGACACCACCACGATCGGCTGGAAAGGCGGGCCGCAGTTCAAGTCGGGAGAGCGGCTGTTCAAGCCCAAGGGCCGCATCCAGTGGGATGCCGGTTTCGTGTCCTCCCCGCCCGGATCGAACGATCGCGGCTTTGGCATGTCGAACGAGGCGCGTCGCATCCGGCTGGGGGGCGAGGGCAAGCTGGGGGCGGGCTTTGGCTACAAGCTGGAACTCGAACTGTCCGACAACAGCGTCGACCTGGTGGATACCTTCGTCACCTATGAAAAGGGCGGGCTGCTGCTGACGCTGGGCAACCATAACCAGTTCCAGTCGCTCGACGAACTGATCGGCGATACCACCGGATCGACGATGGAGCGCGCCGCCTTTACCGATGCCTTCAACTTCGAACGGCGACTGGGCCTGTCGGTGCAATATGCGACCGGCCCCTGGCTGGCGCAGGCCGGCCTCTTCACCGACGATGTCACCGCATTGTCCAACAGTTCAGATGGTCCCAATGGCGGAGATGAGAATAACAGCTATGGCCTGGACGGCCGGATCGTGTTCGCGCCCAAGTTCGGCAAGACGCAGTTGCATTTCGCCGGGTCGGGCCACTGGCGGCAATTGGGCCGGTTGAGCGAGGCAGGCACCCGCTATCGCCAGCGCCCCTATCTGCACAGCAGCAACAGCCGCGTCATCGGCACGCCATCGCTGGGCGTGACGCAGGAAGCGCATTATGGCGTCGAACTGGCCGCCGTCCGTGGCCCGTGGCATTTCGCCGGCGAAGGGCACTGGCTGACGGCCTACCGGCCCGGCGACCATGATCCGACCTTCTTCGGCGCCTATGCCGAGGTCGGCTATTATCTGACCAAGGGGGACAGCCGCAGCTATGCCAAGGGCATTTTCGGCACCGCCGATCCCAAGGCGCCGATGGGCGGCGGCGGCATCGGCGCGGTCCAGATGAACCTGCGCTACGATTATCTGTCGCTCAACGACGGGGTGATCCAGGGCGGCAAGCAGAACGGGTTCATCGGCGCGCTGGTGTGGACGCCGATCCAGTATCTGCGCTTCAACCTCAATTACGGCTATCTGCTCTATTCGGACGTGCCGGCGGCGACCAGCGCGGACGCCGATTTCGGGCTGCATACCGGCGGCGTTCGCGTCGAACTCGATTTCTGAAGCAGGCAGTGGCGCGGGCATGAAAAAGGCCGGGGACGATGATCGCCCCCGGCCTTTTTTCTTTCAAGAGGCGTGGCTGTTTAGAAAGCCGCGGAGATCGAGAAGACGACCTGGCTGCGCGCGATCGACTTGCCGGCATTGTCGCCGTCCACCACCGAGAAGTTGGGACGGATGTAGTTTTCCTCGACGCGCGAGATGTCGGTGTCGACATAGGCGATGCCAACCGTCAGCGGCGTGCCCGGAATGGCGACGTCGGCGCCGATCAGCCAGTCGAGATATTCGCCGGTCGGGGCGACGCTGGTGCCGTTCGGGCCAAGGCCCGAATTGCCCTTCGACCAGCCCAGATGCGCCTTGAGCGAGACGGGCGTGCCCGGCACGCCGCCGCTGATGTCGCCCCAGATATACAGATTGTCTTCCTTGTCGCCCGGATCGAACACGGTGCACGCCGCGTCGCTGCACCACTTGCCCAGTGCTTCCTGCTTGGGCGCGTAGGCGACGCCGACCAGGCCCTTGACCGGACCGAGCTGGCTCGACAGCTTGATATAGGGCTCGGCGAAGTCGGTCTTGTCCGCGCCGCTCGGATACATGTACCAGGTCAGGCCGACGTCGAGCGTCGCGCCGCCCAGGGGAACGGTGTAGCCCGCGAAAAGGTCGAGTTCCATGCTGGCGCCGCCGAAGGTACCCCAACCGGCGAGGTTGGACGCCCAGGTGCCGGCATAGAGGCCGCTTTCATGCGTGGCGGTGAGACCGCCCTGAATGGCCATGCCCTGGTCGGTCTGCGACACGCCACGGAAGCGATAGTCGGACACGAGGGCTACGCTGCCGGTGACGGTAACGGGGCCTGCGGGTTCTTCCTGGGCGAGCGCGGGAGCGCTGGACATCAGCGCCAGGGCGGCGCAAGCGATACGAAATTTCATGAACATTCCCCTTATGAAAGAATGTTCCGTCCTGCGTCGCCGCGCTCGGAAATCTGCATGGCGTTTCCGATGCCGGCGTGTGGTCAGACTGCTAAAAGCTCATGGCGCGCCGCACAATATCTAATCCCGCGCCTGCGAAAATATTGCATTCACCTGTGATATTTGGCCCACTGTTCATGTCTGTAATATAAACAAAATGTTTCTATATTGTTTCTAGTGATAGGCTAAAAAATCCCGCCACGCCTGGGGGAAGGCGCGGCGGGCAGGTCTTTCCGTGTCAGGCCGCGAAACGCTCCAGCCGCCCGGTCGCGCCGAACAGTTCGACCGGCGCGCCCGCGCTGCGGCGGCGATCGACCCACTCACGCAGCATTTCCGCGCATGTATGGTCGATATGGCTCAGCCGCTCGACATTGAGAATCACCAGCCCGCGCGCGGGCAGCGATTCCAGCTTGGCCGACAATTTGGGCAGGGTGAGGAAGGTGGCGGCGCCATTGAACGCGACTTCATGTGCGTGGTCGGTGCGGCCTTCCTCCATCTTCAACCGCAGGCGGCGGGCATGGGGGATCAGTTCCAGCAGAGACAGCGCCAGGCCCACCAGCACGCCGGTCAGCAGGTCGGTCGTGACCACCATGATAAGCGTCGCGGCCCAGACGATCGCGGGCAGCGGGCCATAGAGATGGAGCAGGTGCTTGACATGCGTGAGGCTGACCAGCCGCACGCCGGTGATCACCAGGATGCCGGCGAGCGCCGCCATCGGAATTTCGCGCAGCAGCCAGGGCAGCAGCGCGACGAAGCCCAATATCCACACGCCATGCAGGATCGTCGACAGCCGCGTTACCGCGCCCGCCTGCACGTTGGCCGAACTGCGCACGATGACGCCGGTCATCGGCAGCGCGCCGGCCGCGCCGCACAGCAGGTTGCCGATGCCCTGCGCGCGAAGCTCCTTGTTGTAATCGGTGCGCGGACCGTCATGCATGCGGTCGACCGCCGCCGCCGACAGCAGCGTTTCGGCGCTGGCGATGAAGGCGATGGCAATGGCGGTCGTGACGACCGTGGGATTGAGGAACTGCGACAGGAAGCCGCTGTCGGGCAGCGCCACCGCCGCGACGATCGATTCGGGCACGACGACCCGCGCCACCGGCAGGCCGAGCACGAAGGCCACGAGCGTCGCGAGCACGACGCCCACCAGCGCGCCGGGCACCAGCCGCATCGACGCCGGCCGGAACTTCTCCCAGCCCAGCATGCCGCCGATCGTCACCAGGCCGATGGCAAAGGCCATGGCCGCCGGTTGGCTGTCGAGGCCAAACAGCTGGCCCGGCATAGCCAGGATATTGGCCAGGCCGTTGGGCAGCGGACGGTCATCGAACAGGACATGAAACTGGCCGACGACGATCAGCACGCCGATGCCGGCGAGCATGCCATGGACCACGGCGGGCGAAATGGCGCGAAACCATCCGCCCACACGCAAAATCCCGGCCACGACCTGGATCGCGCCGGCGAGAATGAGGATGGGACCCAGCGCCGAAAGCCCCTGGTCCCTGACGATTTCGAACACGATGACGGCAAGGCCCGCGGCCGGACCGCTGACCTGAAGCGGCGATCCCGCCAGCGCGCCGACGACGACGCCGCCGATGATGCCGGTGATCAGGCCCTTTTCAGGCGGAACGCCCGACGCGATCGCGATGCCCATGCATAGCGGCATGGCCACCAGGAACACGACGATCGACGCGGTGAAATCGCGCGAAAAACTGGCTGGCAGGAATCTGGTCATGGCGATTACTCCGCCGCCTGCGCATGCGCAACGTCGGCCGCGAGCCGCCGCGCGTGCGGCAGGGCGACCGGCAGGGGCACGTCGGCGCGCAACGGCACGAACCGTCCGGTGTCGCCGTCGAGGCCGAGCACCATGCCGGCATGGATGTCCACGAACCAGCCGTGCAGCGCGATCTCTCCCCGCGCGATGCCCGACGCAACCGAAGGATGGGTGCGCAGATGCGCGAGCTGGGCAACGATATTTTCCAGGCTGACGTTACGGATCTTCTCCGCGTCGGGCAGGTCCGACGGATAGCTTTCGCGCGCCACCTTCTGCGCGGCGTGGGCATGGCGCAGCCAGGCCGCGACATTGGGCATGGGGGCCAGCGCCTCTTCATGCACCAGCGCCTTCATCGCTCCGCAGTCGCTGTGACCGCACACGATGATGTCGCGCACCCCAAGCGCCATCACCGCATATTCGACCGTGGACGACACGCCGCCGTTCATGTTCGAATAGGGCGGCACGATGTTGCCCGCATTGCGGCATACGAACAGGTCGCCGGGGTCGGCCTGCATGATATGTTCGGGCACGATGCGCGAATCGGCGCAGGATATCATCAGCGCCTTGGGGCTTTGGCCATCGCTGGCCAGCCGGTTGTAAAGGGCGCTCTGGTTCGGAAAAACATGCTTTTCGAAGCTGAAGACGCGGCCGATCAGTTCGTTCATATGCATCGATCCTTTGCGTTGGGCCGGTCGGGGGAGGACCGGCGGATGATGCATGAATAGGGATGCGGCTTTGCTGCGGTGCAGCGCCTTTGTAAAAAATCATGTCTGGCGACGAATGGTGCCGCTTCAGCGATATTCGACCGCGGCGCTGAACATGTAGCCCACGCCACGGACGGTCACGATCGGCGCGACCCGGCCCGGCTGTGTCAGCTTGCGGCGCAGGCGGCTGACCAGCACGTCGATGCTGCGATCCGACGACTGGGCGGATCGACCGTTCGACACATCGACCAGCCGTTCGCGCGCGATCACGCGCTGGGCCTGCTCCATCATCGCCGTCAGCAGCGCGAATTCCGCGCCGGTCAACTCGACGGGCGCGCCGGCGGAATCGCGCACCTCGTGCCTGGTGAAATCGACGGTCCAGCCATCGAAGCGCGCCTGCTGGCGTCGGGGCGCGCCGACCGCATCGTCCGGGCCGCCGTGCGTGCCGCGCCGCAGGACCGCGCGCAGCCGGGCCACAAGTTCGCGGGGGGCGTAGGGCTTGGACAGATAGTCGTCGGCGCCCAGTTCCAGCCCGACGATCCGGTCGACCTCGCTGCTGTTCGCGCCGACCAGGATGACGGGCAGGTTGCTGCGCTGCCGCACCTCCTGGCACAAATCCATGCCGCCCGGCCCGCGCAGCGCGGTGTCCAGAACCAGCGCGCGGGGCGACAATGTCTCCATCGCCCGCCACATTGCGGGCACGTCTTCTATGATATGGGCGCGAAAGCCGCTATCTTGCAGCGACTGGACAACCGATGCGCGCAATTCGGGATGCACTTCGGCCACCAAGATGAGCGGCGGTGTCACCGGCCTTTGCGCCCCGACATCGCCAGGCCGCCGTGCCCGCGCGAATGCCGCCCGACAGGTGGCGCGACAGCGGCGATGGTCGAAATCATGGCGGCAACTCCTGATGAACCGGATGCCCGGTCTAGGAATACCGAATGTCTCTCAAATTTTCCGATCGCAACAAAATGTTGCTGGGAGTGGGAAGTGCGCCGGCATCATCGGGCCGGGATGGCCGCCGGCGCCGCCCGGCGCGACGATGCGGGAACGGGCACCGGCGCCAGGACATGCTCGATCACGGCCGAAAGCCACCGTGCGTCGTCCGAAGCGCGGTGGCGAGTCGGGTGGCGTCCGTCGGCCTTGGCCACGGCATCGGCGATCGCCTGCTGCCCCGCGCCCGCCTCGTCCATGACCAGCGAGACATGGTCGATGGTGAAGGGACGCGGCATTCCTGCCGCCTGCGCCAGCGTGTCGAGCCAATATTGGTCGATCAGGCTGTCGGCAACGACGCGCGATCGGCCAACCGCGATCGTCAGCTCTTCCAGCACATGCGCCACCGGCCAGCCCTCGCGCTCGATCCGGTCACGGGACAGGCCGTGAAGCGACTCGGCCTCCTGGGTCCAGTCCCATTGCGCCCAGTCATCATGCGGGCGGATGATCCAGCTTCGGGTCCACAGATAGCAGGACACACCGACTTCAATCGGGAACGACCGGCCATGCCGAGGCAGGCACGACGCTTCGAAATCGATAGCAATGATGGACAAAAGTCCGCTCCAGCATCATTTACCGGCTCGTTGGCCGGTCTCGATCGTGCGTCCCTTGGTCCTCCATTATTGCATGGCGGCGTCATTGGCGATTCTATTCGGCCAAAATGAGACGAATTGATGGTCCGGGCGGCACGAACCACCGCTGTCAGAGCGACGCTTCGCGCTTCAGGTCATTCACGATGTCGCCCAGCGAGCGGTTCGACGCCGATTCATATTCGACGATGAAGGGATCGGCCGGTGCCGCCTTTGCCGGCGCGGCCATTCGGCCTGGCTCGGCGTGACCGGTCGTTCGCACCGCGCCCATCGTGCCGCGCCCGGTGGGGCTGCCATTGCTGGCGAGGCGCACGCTCGCGCCCAGCGAATCGTCGGGGACGAAGGCATGCAGCGTCGACTTGACCGGGTAGATGAAGCCGAAGGTCGGATTGGTGCGCGCGCCCATCTGGCCGGTCGGGCTGTGCCAGACGCGCACCGCGCTCCAGTCGCCCTGTTCCGAAACATCGATCGCCAGCACATCTTCCTCGATCGCGCCGGGCGCCGACCAGTTGGCGTGGCGCACCAGCACCTGGCGGTCGCCCAGCACCTTGCTGACCACCGCGACATGCCCCAGCGTCATCGGCCCATAGGGACGAAAGGCGAGCACCGCGCCCTTTTTGGGCTTATGCCCGCGCTTGAACCGATTTTCCGCCTGATCCCACCAGGTCAGCGCGTCGCCGCGCAGGTCCACCCCGGACACGGTGCGCGCATAGGGCACGCATTGCAGGACATCGGCTGCTCCCGCGCGCAGCGGCAGCATGACAATACCAGACAGCAGCAACGGCAGCGTCCAGCGACAAAAATAGCCCATTAATGCGATCCTGATCCCGTCGGAATCGCCCCACCGGGATCGACCCTAGGACCGCAGCTTTTAGAAAGACGTTAACGCCGCGACAGGCGTGACGCGCGCGTCCAGAGCGGCGATCCGCACCGGCTGAACCGGCGTCGTTTGCGCAGGGGCCTGCGCATAGATGAAGCCGCGCGCCGGATTGGAGCGCAGGCCAAGCCCGCCGATGGGACCGTACCAGACGCGCACGTCGGTCCAGTCATTGTTAGGCGACACGTCGATGGCGCGGACATTGCGTTCGATGCCGCCGCGATAGGACCAGTTGGCATGGGTCAACAGCACTTCGCGCGCGCCCACGACCTGGCTGACCATCGCCACATGCCCGACCGGCATCGATCGGCTGGCGGCGAAAGCGAGGACGGCGCCGACGCGCGGTTCATTGCCACGGTCATACCGGCCCTCGGCCTGGTCCCACCAGCTATGGGCGTTGCCGAACAGCTGGATGCCCGACGCTTCGCGCGCGAACGGAACGCATTGCAGGGTGCGGGCGGCGGCGGGGGCGGCAAGTGCGGCGGATGCAAGAAGAAGCGTCGCGAAAAACGCGCGAAAAACCGATAGCATCTATGCGACCCCAAAGCTCTTTTGTCCCGCCGCCCTTAGGAAGGAACCAGGGCGAAATGAAAAGCAGCGAGCGGCGAAGCGTTGCTGCATCACGTCATGTCGCGGAACCGATGGGCGCTCCCGACGTGATATGAACATGGCTCATGTCAGCCAAACCACTGAAAAGAGACAATTCCGTGCCGGTCATCCAGATCTGGCTGCCGGTCCCGGCAAGCCGCTCGAACAGGGCAGCCCTTCGCATCGCGTCGAGATGCGCGGCGATCTCGTCAAGCAGCAGGACCGGCGGCTGGCCCCGGTGGCCCGCGATCAGCGCCGCATGGGCAAGGATGATCGACAGCAGCAACGCCTTCTGCTCGCCGGTCGAACACAGCGCCGCCGCCTGGCCCTTGGCCACGTGCAGCACATCGAGATCGTCGCGATGCGGCCCCAGCAATGTTCGTCCCGCCGCCGAATCGCGCCTGCGCTCGCTCGCCAGCCGCTGCGCCAGCGCGTCGCCGGTCCAGCCGGTCAGGGTCAGGCGGGGCCGCGCGAACGGTTTTTCGGGCTGGCGTTCCAATTGCGCATTCAGCCCCGTGACAAGCTCCGCCCGCGCGGCGGCAATCGCCGCGCCATGTTCGCCCATCTGCGCTTCGAGCGCGGACAGCCAGGCGGGATCGGCGCGGCGCGGATCGGCCAGCAGCCGGTTGCGCCCGCGCATCGCCGCTTCGTACCGAGCGCTGTGCATGGCGTGTGAAGGGTGGAGCGCCAGCGTCAGCCGGTCGACGAAGCGCCGCCGCCCGCCGGGGCTGTCCATGAACAGCCGGTCCATCGCCGGCGTCAGCCAGATGATCGACAGATGCTCCGCCAGTGCATTGGCGGAACTCGCAGCCCCGCCGATCCGCACCTGCCGCCGGTCGGGCGCGCTCGCCAGCACCCCGGTGCCGAGCATGACGCCGCCCACTTCCGCAGCGACGGCAAAGCCCCCCGGTCCGTCCTGCCGCGGCATCGCCGAAAGCGCCGCGCCACGCAGCCCCCGCCCCGGCGCGAGCAGCGAAACCGCTTCCAATATATTGGTCTTGCCCGCGCCATTGTCGCCGGTCAGCACGATCGCGCGCGCGCGCGCGCGCGGCACGATCAGCGCGTCGCCATGATTGCGAAAGTCGCTGAGCGTGAGGCGGCCGATCATCGCCCGGCTCTAATGTTTTTTCCGCTGGCGTGGAAGCGGCACCGGCCCCGTACCCATGGCCGCCCCCCCCCCGCGCTTCAGGATATCAGCGCGGGCACCGCTTGCGCGCAACGCTCATCCCGTCTCCCACGACCGTCAGCAATCGGCCGTCGGCTGAAAGGGTCAGGGCAAGCGTCCGGTTCCAGCTTTCACCTTCCCCGGTAAAATGCGCCGCGACCCGTGCGCCGCCGTGCGGCAGCGGCTCGACCGATGTCACCGTGCCGGCGCTTTCGTGGAACAGCAGTTCGCGGGGCGCGATCGTAAGCTCCATGTCGGATGGAGGATCGGCGCAATCATCCTTCTGGTCCGTCCATCGCCCCTGCAACGCCACCGGCAGCGTCGCTGCCTCGCCCATGGCGGCCGCATTGTTGTCCAGATGCGCGGGGCTTGCCAAAGGCGCGGGTTGCGGCGCCGGCGCGGGCACAGCCGCGGGCGATGGCGCCTGCCCGGTCGCTTGAGGCGAGTCGGGTGCTTTCCCGCACGCGCCGAGCAGCAGCAGAGGGAGGAAGAGGGTGGAGCGCATCACGGACAAACCAGCGGACCCATCGCCGAGTTCCGGGCTGACGCGACGGCGCGGCCATGATAGCAATGTGCATCCCCCTCGCCATGTCGCCAGAAGGAACTCCGCTCATGAAAGCCCTCGCCGCCGCCATCCTCCTTGCCGCCAGCGCCATGACCGCACCACCCGCCATGGCCGCGCTCGCGGTGGGGGCGATGGCGCCCGACTTCACCACGCGCGGGGCGATCGCGGGCAAGACCTTCACCCTGACGCTCGCGCACCAGCTCAAGCGTGGCCCGGTGGTGCTCTATTTCTTTCCCAAGGCGTTCACGCCGGGCTGTTCGGCCGAAGCGCGCGAATTTGCGGAGAATATCGACAGGTTCAAGGCGGCGGGCGCAACCGTGATCGGCATGTCGGCGGACCCGGTCGACGATCTGGTTGCCTTTTCGACCAAGGAATGCGCGGGCAAGTTCGCGGTCGCTTCGGCCGGGCCGGCCATCGTGTCCAGCTATGACGTGGCGCTCAAGCTGAGGCCGGGGATGACCGACCGCACCTCCTATGTCGTCGCGCCATCGGGCCGCATCGCCTTTGTCCATTCGGAAATGAACTATGCCGGCCATGTCAAGAGCACGCTGGCGGCGGTGGAGGCGATGAAGGCCCGTTAGCGCCCAGGCAAGCGCGCAGGCCGTGGCGATAGGTCGGATAGCGCGGCGACCAGCGCAGCAGGCGCCTCGCGCGTCCGTTCGCCACCCGGCGATTCTCGGCATAGAAAGACCGGGCCATGGGCGACAGGGCGGCCTGTTCCAGCGGCAGCAGCGGCGGGAATGGCTGGCCGAGCAGGTCGCACGCGGCCTCGACCACGCGGTTCTGGGCGCAGGGCAGGTCGTCGGCCAGATTATAGACGCCCGGCGGACCGCCGAACGACGCGCACAGCCCGGCCACGATGTCGTCGACATGGATACGGCTGAAAACCTGATCGGGCAGGTCGATGCGGTGCGCCTTGCCCTCGCGCACCCGGTCGAGCGCGCAGCGGCCGGGGCCATAGATGCCGGGCAGACGAAAGCAGCGCACATCTGAGCGAAGCGCGCGCCACGCAGCATCGGCCTGCGCACGGGCCGAACGGCGTCCGGTGCCGATCGGGCTGGCTTCATCCACCCACGCCCCGGCGGCATCGCCATAGACGCCTGTAGACGACAGGTAGCCGACCCACTGCGCCGGCGCGGCGGCCATCGCATCGCCATAGCGGGTCAGGACGGGATCGCCATCGCCCTCCGGCGGAACAGACGACAATATATGCGTCGCCCGCGCGATCGCGGCGCGCACGGCGCCCTCGTCGTCAAAGGCCAGGATGCCCGCCTCGGCGCTGCGGCGGACGGCGATGACATCCCAGCCTTCGGCCCGCAGGCGCGTGGCGAAACGCGAAGCGCTATATCCCAGCCCCAGGACCAGCATCAGGGACATAGGGGCGTACGCGCCCTAGACCGTGAAGCTTTCGCCGCAGCCGCAACTGCCCTTGGCATTGGGGTTGGCAAAGGTGAAACCGGCGGTGAAATCATCCTCCACCCAGTCCATCGTCGACCCGATCAGGTACAGCACCGATGCGCCGTCGATATACAGAATGCCGCCCGGCGTTTCGATCTTCTCGTCGAACTTCGCTTCCGCCGTCACATAATCGACCGAATAGGCCAGGCCCGAACAGCCCCGCTTGGGCGTCGACAGCTTGACGCCGATCGCGCCTTCGGGCGCGCTCGCCATCAGCTCGGCGATGCGCGCCTGCGCGCTGTCCGTCAGGATGACGGCGGCGGGGCGGGCACGGGTCTTGGTCTCGGTGGTCATCACAGCATTCCCAGTTCCAGCTTCGCTTCGTCGCTCATCTTGGCCGGGTCCCATGGCGGGTCCCAGACCAGATTGACCTCGGCATCGCCCACGCCCGGCACCGCGCCGACGCGCAGTTCGACTTCGCCCGGCATAGATTCGGCGACCGGGCAGTGGGGCGTCGTCAGCGTCATGGTGACGGTGACATGGCCTTCATTGACATCGACGCCGTAGATGAGGCCCAGGTCATAGATGTTGACCGGAATTTCGGGATCGAAAATCTCCTTGAGCGCCTCGATGACGCTGTCGTAGATATCGCCGCCCGGCTCGCCTGCCTCGACCTGCGCCGGCTTTTCCGCAAGAAAGCCCTCCAGATAGTCGCGCTGGCGCTCGCCGCCCGACGCGGGGGCTTCGACGCGGGCCTTGGGCGGCATTGCGACCGCGTCCACTTCTTGCACCATGATCTTGCGCTCTTCACTCATCCGAAAATCTTCCTCACGCGCCCTATCCCCCGGACCAGCGCATCCACATCGCTGTCGTCGCTATAGACGCCAAAGCTGGCCCGCGCCGTGGCTTCCACGCCCAGATGCCGCATCAGCGGCTGGGCGCAATGATGTCCGGCGCGGATAGCCACGCCGGTTTCGTCCAATATGGTGCCGACATCGTGGGGATGCACCCCCCCGACCTCGAAAGACAGGATGCCGGCCGAATCCTCCGGCCCAAAGACGCGGACACCGTCGATATCTTCCAGCGCCGACCGTGCCTTGGCCAACAGCGCGCATTCATGCGCGTGGATCTGGTCCAGCCCGATCGCCTGCACATAGTCGATCGCGGCGGAAAGCCCGACGACGCCGGTGATATGCGGCGTCCCCGCCTCGAACCGCGTCGGCGGCGGGGCATAGGTCGTCTTTTCGAACGTCACCTTGTCAATCATCGACCCGCCGCCCTGATAGGGGGGCATGGCGTCCAGCAGTTCCCTGCGCCCCCACAGCACGCCGATGCCGGTCGGGCCATACAGCTTGTGCGATGAAAAGACATAGAAGTCGCAATCGAGCGCCTGCACATCGACGGCGATGCGCGGCACCGCCTGGCAGCCGTCGATCAGGATCTTCGCGCCCGCGCCATGCGCTATGTCGGCGGCGCGGCGGCAATCGAGCACCGATCCCAGCACGTTCGACACATGGGCGAGCGCAACCATTTTATGTGCGGGCGTGATCATCGCCGCCATCGCATCGAGATCGATCCGGCCATCCCCGGTCAGCGGCACGACGTCGATATGCGCGCCCACGCGCTCCGCCGCGATCTGCCACGGCACGATATTGCTGTGATGTTCGAGCATGGACAGCAGGATGCGGTCGCCGGCCTTCAGTTGCTCCCCCGCCCAGCATTGCGCGACCAGGTTGATCCCCTCGGTCGCGCCGCGAACATAGACGATCTCGCCGTCCGACGCCGCGCCGATGAACCCCGCGACCTTGCGGCGGGCCGCCTCATAGGCCAGCGTCATGTTGGCCGACCGCTCGTAAACGCCGCGATGGACGGTCGCATAGTCGGCGCCATAGGCGCGCGCGATCGCATCGATCACCGCATTGGGCTTCTGCGCGGTCGCCGCGCTGTCGAGATAATGCCAGTCGAGAACGCCGGGGAAATCGGCGCGCGGCGACAGGCGTTCGGACGCGAACACGCTCATACCAGCGTCTCCAGCTTGGCGATCGCCGCTGCCTCGAACCGGTCGCGCAGCGCCTCGTCGGCCACATCGTCGAACACGCCGGCAACAAACGCCTTGAGCAGCAGCGTCTTGGCCGTCGCCGGATCCATGCCGCGCGACGCCATGTAGAACAGCGCCGCCTTGTCCAGCTCGCCCACGGTCGCGCCATGGGCGCATTTGACGTCGTCGGCGTAGATCTCCAGCTCCGGCTTGGCGTTGGCCGTCGCGGTCCGATCGAGCAGCATCGCCTTGACCGACTGGAAGGCGTCGGTTTTCTGCGCGCCGCGCGCGACGTTGATGGATCCCAGATAGCTGCCGGTCGCGCGGTTGGCGAGCACCGAGCGGATCGTCTGGCCGCTGGTCGCGTTCGCAAGCGCGTGGGTGACCGACGTGACGATTTCCAGCACCTGTTCGCCGCCGCCGATGATCGCGCCGTTCAGCTCGAAATGCGCGCCCTCGCCCAGCGTAACGGCAAAGGTCACGCGGCCGAGCCTGCCGCCGATGTTGAGCAGGTGGAAATCGCAGCGCGCGCCGTCGGCGATGCTGACGACATAATCGTGCACCGCCACCGCGCCATCGGCCGCATCCTGCAACAGATGATGATGCGCGGTTTCGCCGGCGGCCACGGCGATGCGGGTCGGCGCAGGCACGGGCCAGACGGTCGCGACCGCATCGAGATCGCTATAGCGCCACGCTTCGTCCTTGCGCGTCGGAAGGGCAATAGCGTTCACGCCGCCACCACGTCCGCATAGCCTTCGCGCTCCAGCTCCAGCGCCAGGTCCGGTCCGCCCGACTTCACGATCCGGCCGCCCGCCAGCA
The DNA here is from genome assembly GCF_037725245.1 of Sphingobium anseongense. NCBI lineage: Bacteria > Pseudomonadati > Pseudomonadota > Alphaproteobacteria > Sphingomonadales > Sphingobiaceae > Sphingobium > Sphingobium anseongense. Next base: position 283,527 of record NZ_JBBJUL010000002.1, read on the forward strand.
CATGCACATGATCGGGCTTCACATAATCGAGCAGCCGCTGATAATGGGTGATGAGCAGCACCGCCTTGTCGGGCTTGCGCATGATCGCATTGATGCCCGCGCCGACGATCTTGAGCGCGTCGATGTCGAGCCCGGAATCGGTTTCGTCGAGGATCGCCAGTTTCGGGTCGAGAATGCCCATCTGCACCATTTCGGCGCGCTTCTTCTCGCCGCCCGAAAAACCGACATTCACCGGACGCTTGAGCATGTCCATGTCGAGGCCGAGCAGCGCCGCCTTGTCCTTGGCCAGGCGGATGAACTCGCCGCCGTTCAGTTCCTTTTCCCCGCGCGCGCGCTTTTGCGCATTGAGGCTTTCGCGCAGGAATTGCAGGTTGGATACGCCGGGGATTTCGACCGGATATTGAAAGCCCAGGAAAAGCCCGGCGGCGGCGCGCTCGTGCGGGTCCAATGTGAACAAGTTCACACCGTCCATGGTCGCACTGCCGCCGGTCACCTCATAGCCGGGCCGCCCGCCCAGCGTATAGGCCAGCGTCGATTTGCCCGCGCCGTTCGGCCCCATGATCGCATGGATTTCGCCCGCATTGATGGCGAGCGACAGGCCTTTCAGGATCGCCTTGCCGTCGATTTGGTTGGTCAGATTGTCGATCGTCAGCATGGTTTATCCTTTATGCGCCCGTTCGAGCGTCCGCGCGGTCCAGAACGCCATGTCGCGCACCTCGCCGGGCGCCGGGAACAGCGTGTCGATATGGCGCTTGACCGGCATATAGGGCCACCAGTCGGCCTCGCCCTTGGGCGGCCCTTTTTCGAGCAGCGCGACGACGAATTCGCTGACCGGACCCATGCGGGCGAGGTTGGGCGCCTTCGCCTTGTGGAACGCCTTGTCGGTGCGCAGACGCTCGGTCATCACGGCGTCCGCCTTTTCCAGCGTCGCGCGCGCTTCGGCCTCATAGGCGTCGAGATCGCCGAACTCGGCGCGCGCGCGCGGCTCCAGCTCGCCCTCTTCCAGCTCATAATCCTCGGTCAGGATGCGGATCGCGGCGGTCCATGACTGGCCATTGCCGACATCCTCCGCGAAATCCGCGAGGGCATCCTGGATATCGTCTTCGTCGCTCATTTAATCGCTCGTCTTCTCGTTGATCTCAAAAAGCCCCTCCCCTTCAGGGGAGGGGAGTTGGTTTGCCTCGCCTGATCGCGGAGCGTCCAGTTCACCCCACGCTCCCCTCAAGGCTGATCCCCAGCAGCTTCTGCGCCTCGACCGCGAATTCCATCGGCAGTTGTTGCAGCACTTCCTTCGCAAAGCCGTTGACGATCAGGCCAACGGCGCTTTCCTGGTCCAACCCGCGCTGCATCGCGTAAAACAGCTGGTCGTCGCTGATCTTGCTGGTGGTCGCCTCATGCTCGATCTGCGCGCTCGGGTTCCGCACCTCGATATAGGGCACGGTGTGCGCGCCGCACTGGTCGCCCAGCAACAGGCTGTCGCACTGGGTGAAGTTGCGCACCCCTTCCGCCCCCGGCGCCACGCGCACCAGCCCGCGATAGGTGTTGTTACTGCGGCCCGCCGAAATCCCCTTGGACACGATGGTCGACCGCGACCCCTTGCCGTTGTGGATCATCTTGGTGCCGGTATCGGCCTGCTGCATGTTGTTGGTCAGCGCGACCGAATAGAATTCGCCGACGCTATTCTCGCCGTTCAGCACGCAGGACGGATATTTCCAGGTGATCGCGGACCCCGTCTCCACCTGCGTCCACGAAACCTTGCTGTTCTTCCCCTGGCACAGCGCCCGCTTGGTCACGAAATTATAGATGCCGCCCCTGCCGTCCGCGTCGCCCGGATACCAGTTCTGGACGGTCGAATATTTGATCTCGGCATCGTCGAGCGCGACCAGTTCGACCACGGCGGCGTGCAGCTGGTTCTCGTCGCGCATCGGCGCGGTGCAGCCTTCGAGATAGCTCACATAGCTGCCCTCGTCCGCGACGATCAGGGTGCGCTCGAACTGCCCGGTATTCTCGGCATTGATGCGGAAATAGGTGGATAGCTCCATCGGGCAACGCACGCCCTTGGGGATGTAGACGAACGTCCCGTCGGAAAAGACCGCGCAGTTCAATGTCGCGAAATAATTGTCGTGCATCGGCACGATCTTGCCCATCCACTTTTTCACCAGATCGGGATATTCGCGCACCGCCTCGCTGATCGAGCGGAAGATGACGCCCGCCTCCTCCAGCTCCTTGCGGAAGGTGGTGGCGACCGAGACGCTGTCGAACACCGCGTCCACCGCTACCCGGCGCGATCCCTTGACGCCTGCCAGCATCTCCTGCTCGGCGATGGGGATGCCCAGCTTCTTGTAGGTGGCGAGGATTTCCGGGTCGACCTCGTCCAGGCTGTCCAGCTCTACCTTCTTCTTGGGCTCGGCGTAATAATAGGCGTCCTGATAGTCGATCGGCGGCACATTGAGCTTCGCCCAGTCGGGCGGCGTCATCGTCTTCCACATCGCGAACGCCTTCAACCGCCAGTCGAGCAGCCATTGCGGCTCCTTCTTCTTGGCGGAAATGAAGCGGACCGTATCCTCGTTCAGCCCCTTGGGCGCGAAATCCTGCTCGATCGCCGACGACCAGCCATGTTCGTAGGTGGACGCGCGGTCTGCCGCCTCCTGCGCCTCGACATTACGGGCTTCTCGCGTGGTCGCTTCGGTCATATCTCGATCCGTTCGTCCCGGGCATGATCGCCGGACAGGGCTGGCCGCCGATGCGTTTCGACCGGGGTCGGCACGCACGGCTGCGGGGAAAATTCTCTCGTCAGGCTGGCGATGGTGACGCCGGCGAGCGCCGAACGGATCGCGTCGTTCGCCACGTTCATATGCCCGCGCACCCGGCAATCTGGCTCCAGCACGCAATCATGCGCGCCCTTTTCGGCGCAGGCGGTCATCGCGATCGGCCCTTCGACCGCCTCTATGACATCCGCCAGCGTGATCGTCGCGGGCGGGCGCGACAGGCGCACGCCGCCGCCGGTGCCCCGGCTCGATTCGAGCAGGCCCGCGGCCGACAGCCGGCTGACCAGCTTCTGCGCGGTGGGCAAGGGGATGCCGGTTTCGGCGCTCAGCGTCGTTGCGTTCATCCGCACATGCCTGCTGGATGCGGAGCCACGCGCCGCGCCCGCGCCGCAATGACGCGCGGCGGCCGACATCAGCACGACGGCATAATCAGCAAAGCTCGACAGTCTCATGCGGAATTTGCGAACCATTCTCAAATCGGATCGAATCAATCCGATTGGCATGTGGCTCCCCAGGCGGCGTAAATCAAGGGCTTTGTGCCCGGCTTCAGCTCATCCGGTTGAGCGCCGCGACATCGCCGCCCAGCGAACGGCGCAACATGGTCAGCTGCGCGACCGCGCTCGGCTCGGTCAGCAACTGGTGCGGGGTCAGGCCGATGAAATGCCGGATCTCGCGGATGAAATGCGACTGGTCGTAGAAGGTCCCGTCCTCGCACAGCGTCTGCCAGTTTTCCCGGTCGATCGCGATCCGGGCGCTGCACCGAAGCGCACGATATTTGCGCGCCAACAGCTTGGGCGGCGCGCCGTACAGCTTGCGGGTCAGGCGCGCGACCTGGCGCGCGGACAGGCCGCTTTCGCGCACCAGTTCCTCGACGCGCGGCGACGCTTCGCCCGTCAGCCAGGCATCCACCGTGTGCAGGAACCCCCATGTCGCGGACGGCAACGGACGCAGCAGGCCGGACAGCATCTTCCAGACCTCGTCCGCCATCGACGCCGGATCATCCATCGTCCGCAACCGTTCCAGCAGCCCGACATGCAAATCGCCGGTCGGGCACGCAGCCATGTCGCGCGCGCGGTCGGTCCACAGGCTGGCGTCCTCGCCCTGCAGCGCGAGCCAGCCGGCTGGCAGCAGCGAAACGCCCAGCACATGCGAGGGACGATCGAGGATGAAGCGGGTGGCGCCCATCGTCGGCCCCAAAAGGCAGATTTCGGGTGTTTCCGTCGATCTGCCGTCGTGGAAATGATAATCGCCGCCGCCGGTCAGCATGAAGCGCAACTGGGGAACATCGGCGCGGGTCACATCGGCATAGCGCGCCATATCCACGGCAAAGATGTAGAGCGAACCGAAATAGGATCGCAACGCATATGGCGGAGCGAAATAGCGCAGGCTTATGGGGCCTCTTGCCCCGTCCACACTATAGGATAGCGGCTCGTGCGAATGGGCCACGATGACCGCCCCCGGCATATTGTGACTGCTAGAGTGTTTCGACGCCATCGGTCCTGTTCCGCCCCCGGAGAACTTCGATTGTGCGGCCGCGCTCAAGTTGACGCAAGCGCAACCTCGCTGCCCCCGCTATTTTTACAGTCGCTCAACCGCGCGAAGGAAGCAAAAAATGACCCGGCAGCCAGAAAGCTGCCGGGTCAGGAAAAGGTCTCTTAAGCCAATTGGCCAAGAGCCTTCGGGTCGCGAAATCGCTTTACCCCCGAATCGGGATAAGTTTATTGGACAGAATCGCCATCCGACTATTCAAAAACATCGGATTCGGGACGATTTCTGTTATCAAATGGCGTTCGCGGCACAGTGTGACGTTTAAGCGACAGCGACTCGACGCTGCCGCGTCGCGCTGGCATAGCGCGCCGATGTCATATCGCCTTCTCCGCCCGCTGCTGTTCGCCCTCGACGCCGAAAAGGCGCACCATGTCTCGCTCGGCCTGTTGCGGCTGATGCCGACGCCGCGACCGGCCGAATCCGACCCCGCCCTGGCGCAAACGGTCGCGGGGCTGACGTTCCCCAATCCCGTCGGCCTAGCGGCGGGCTATGACAAGGACGGGCTGGTCGCGCACAAGATGCATGGCCTGGGCTTCGGTTTCGCCGAACTGGGGACACTCACTCCGCTGCCACAGGCCGGCAATCCCCGGCCGCGCCTCTTCCGCCTCGTCGAGGATCGCGCCGTGATCAACCGGATGGGCTTCAACAATGGCGGCCAGGCGGCGGCGGCCGAGCGGATCGCGGTGCGGCGGCGACCGGGCGGACCGGTCGTCGGCGTCAATATCGGCGCGAACAAGGACGCGGCGGACCGCATCGCCGATTATGTCACCGGCGTCGTCTGCATGGCGCCGCTCGCCGATTATCTGACGATCAACATATCGTCCCCCAACACGCCGGGGCTGCGGGCGTTGCAGGATCGCGGCGCGCTCGACGCGCTGCTCGGCGCGGTGATGGCCGCGCGCGCGGCCGGCGGGGCGCGGGACGGGCGCGCCTTGCCTCCCGTCTTCCTCAAGGTCGCGCCCGACCTGCTGCCGGCCGATGTCGCCGATATCAGCGCCGCCTGCATCGATCATCGCATCGACGCGCTGATCGTTTCCAACACCACCATCGCCCGGCCGGCGCTGCGGTCGGCCCATGCGCGGGAAACCGGCGGCCTGTCGGGCGCGCCGCTGCACGACATGGCGCTGCAACGGCTGCGCGACTTTCGCGGGGCGACGGGCGGCGCGCTGCCGCTGATCGGCGTGGGCGGGATCGCCACCGCCGCCCAGGCCTATGCCCGCATCCGCGCCGGGGCGAGCCTGATCCAGCTCTACAGCGCGATGGTCTATGAAGGTCCCTATCTCGCGCGCCGGATCAACGCCGGGCTGAAAATGCTGATGGATCGCGACGGCGTGCGGAATATCGGCGATGTGGTGGGGATCGACGGCTGATCCGTTGAACCGGGACATGATCTTGCCCGCCCTCCCACGCCTGCCGGTTGCCCTGGCCGGATCAGGCGATAGGGTGCCGCGCATGACCCATCGCCTGCTTGGCCTGCTGGCCGCCATCCCCGCCCTCTGGCTCGCGCCCGCCGCGCTCGCGCGCGATCCGGTGTCGATCAACGCCACCGTGTCCGCCGCCGATCCCCGCGCCGCGCAGGCGGGGCGGGCGATCCTGCGCCAGGGCGGCAGCGCTACGGATGCGGCGATCGCGATGATGCTGGCGCTCAACGTCGTCGAACCGCATAACAGCGGCATCGGCGGCGGCGGCTTCCTGATGCACCATGACGGCCAGACCGGCGTGCTCGAATCGATCGACGGGCGCGAAACCGCGCCGGCCGCCGCCCGACCCGACCGCTTCATCGGCCCGGACGGCCAGCCCCTGTCCTTCCGCGACGCCTGGCCGGGCGGCTATTCAGCGGGCGTTCCGGGCAATGTGCGACTGGCGTGGGATGCGCATCGCAAATGGGGCAAGCTGCCCTGGGCCGCGCTGTTCCAGCCCGCCATCACGCTGGCCCAGGACGGGTTCGAAGTGCGGCAGCGGCTGGACGCGGCGTTGAAGGCCGTGGCGCCGGTCTGGGCCGACTTCCCGGAGATTCGCCGCCATTACTGGGTCGATGGCGCGCCCGCGCCGATCGGCACCATCCTCAGGAATCCGGCGCTGGCCGCGCTGTTCCGGCGCATCGCCGCCCAAGGGCCGGACGCTTTCTATCTGGGCGAAAATGCCAGGGCGATATCCGACGCCGTGACCAACGCGCCCAGAAATCCGGTGCCGATGACACTGGCGGACCTTGCCGCCTATCAGGCCAAGCCGCGCAAGCCGGTTTGCGGCACCTATCGCGTCCACACCGTCTGCGGCATGGGGCCGGCCTCGTCGGGCGGCATCACCGTGCTCCAGATACTGGGCATGGTCGAACGCTTTCCGCTGGGCGCGTGGGGCAAGGACGATGTCCGGTCCTGGCATGTGATCGGCGAAGCGATGCGCCTGGCCTATGCCGACCGCGAAACCTGGCTCGGCGATCCCGACTTCGTCACCGTCCCCATCGCCGGGCTGATCGACCCCGCCTATCTCAAGCGACGGTCACGCCTGATCGCGCTCGACAAGGCGATGGCGCGCCATGATCCGGGCACCCCGCCCGGAGCGCAGCCGCGCACGCCTGCCGCGCCGCGGCCCGAATCGGGCACCAGCCACTTCGTCGCGATCGACCGTAACGGCGATATCGCCGCCTGGACATCGACCATCGAAAGCTTCTTTGGCAGCCAGCTGATCGCCAATGGCGTCATTCTGAACAACGAACTGACCGATTTCAGCTTCACCCCGCAAAAGGACGGCGCGCCGGTCGCCAACCGGGTGGAACCGGGCAAGCGCCCGCTGTCCTCCATGTCGCCGACCATCGTCTATGACGACAAGGGCACGCCCGTCTTCACCGTGGGCGCGGCGGGCGGCAAGACCATCATCATGCAGGTGGTCAAGGCGATCATCGCCCATTTCGACTGGGGCCTGTCGGCGCAGGATTCGATCGCGATGGGGCTGATCTTCTTCAACAAGGACGGACTGGTGCTGGAAGCGGGCACACATCTGGAACCGATGAAGGCGCCGCTCGAAAAGATCGGCCATGGCGTCACCGTGTCGCGCATGGGCCTTAAGGCCAACGCCGCCGAACGTGGCGCCGACGGCCGCTGGACCGGCGCCGCCGACCCGCGCAGCCCCGGCGTGTCGTTGCAGGAATGATCAACTTTTGAGCGCAAGCCCCGCCACGTTGAATTCGAACGGCGCGGTCTTGTCCTTCGGGCCGACCACCAGATCCACCTTCACCTTCCGCGCGTCCCTGATCGCGTCATAGGCGCCCTGCGACGGGGCAATGGTGATGCCGTCCTTCGCCTGGGTCATGCGCCCCTGCCATTCGTGACTCTCGCCATCGTCCGTGGTCGCCGCGATCCGGCAATCGGACAGGTCGCAACTGAAGGGCGCGCCCACCAGCTTGACCGTCACGTCGGCCGTCCCCTCCGCCAGCGGCTGGACCAGCAGCACCGCGAATGTGTCGGGCGCGGTCAGGGTGGCGACGCTGTTGGCACTGCCGAGATAGGCGATTGTGGGCTTGCCGCCATCGGCCGCTTCATATTTCCAGACCTGGCCAATCCGATCGCGCTGGGTCGGCGCCTTGTCGCCTTCCGAACAGGCGGAAAGCAGGCCCAACAGGGCCACTATCGTCATTGCACGCATCGAAACACCTCCTTGTCGGAGGATCAACGCGCCCCGGACGCCAGCGGTTGCCTCAGCCGGCGTAGCGCGCGGCGGTCGCCCGGATCAGCGCGATCATGTTGGGAATGCCCTGGGTGCGGTTGGAACTGAGCTGGTTCTTGAGGTCGAACGGCGCGAGCGCGCCTTCGATGTCGGCCGCCGCGATGTCGGACGGCATCTCATCCTGCACCGTCATCAGCACCAGCGCGATGATCCCCTTGGTGATCGCGGCGTTGCTGTCGGCCAGGAAATGCAGCCTGCCATCGTCGCGCAGGGTCGGATAGACCCACACCGCCGCCGAACAGCCCCGCACCAGCGTCGCGTCGGTCTTGAGCGGATCGGGCATGGGTTCGAGCGCACGGCCCAGATCGATCAGCAGGCGATACCGATCGTCCGCGTCGAGAAATTCATATTCTTCCTGAAGGTCGGACAGGGTCTGCGCGTTGGTCATGGCCGGGCATATAGGGGGAAATATGCCGCGGGTAACCCCCAAAGCCCCGCATCCGGCCGCCTTGAGGTCCGTTTCGAAACAGGCTTTCGGCATATCCGCAACGGCGACGTCAATGCGCATTTTCGCGCATTTCGAGACAGCCTCCTACAGATCGACCCCCGCGGCGATCGCCTCCAGCTTGCGGATGCGTTCCTTGAGGTCGGCGACTTCGATCCGGGTCGCGGTCGAATGCGGCGCGCTGTCCTCGCCCCGGCGCATCAGTTCGGCGCGCTTGAGATCGAGCCAGCCGCTCCATCCCTTGAGCGCCACAAGCGCCAGGATGGCGACGGCGGCGAGCGCCGTGGCCGCGACGATCAGATAGAGAATGGGTTGATAGAGAATGGGATCCTGCATGGGGGTGCCTTCCCGGCTGTCTGGGGGGCCGCGCCTGGTCGCGGGCCGGTTGCATGTTTGACCTTCGTGCTTCAGCGCAAACGCGCTTTCCTTGTGCTAAACGATGCGACCCCGTGAAAGCCTTTCGATTTTATATGCTCGACGGGCGATTTTTCGACCGGCGTCGGCTTTGCTTCGACCAACGCTGCCTGCCCTGCGCTTTTTTAGCGCAGGCTGTCGATTTCGTCGGCCAGGCGCGTATTGCGGCTGGTATAATAGGTTTCGATGTCGGCCAGGCGACGGTCGATGTCGCGGAACTTGGAGCGGACATCGCGGGTGGAGCGCGCGGGATTGGTGCGCACGCCCTGCCAGAATTTCTCGTCGTCGCGATCCGAATAGAGGCCGCTCGGCTTGTTCTCGGCGAAATAGGCAGCCGCGAAATAGGCGATCAGCGTCCAGGGAAAGGCCCCCATCAGCGTCACCAGCACCGCGCCGACACGGACCCAGACCACATCGATGCCGGTATAGTCGGCAATGCCGGCGCACACGCCCATCCATTTGCCATGGGCCTTGTCGAGGTAGAATTTGGTGCGGCGGGCGGTCATAGCGGGGTCCTCCGGTCAAAGCTGTAATCGTCCGTCTCCAACGGACGCGCGGGGCGGAAATCGGGATTGTCGGCGGCGACGATGCGCTCGACCGTCTGCAACCTGTCTTCCAGCCGCCGGGCGAGCAGATGCAGCTCGTCCAGCAGCCGTTCGTCCTCGTCGGTGATCTTGGGCGCCTGCTTCCACTTGGTGATATAGTGAAAGATCAGCCAGGGCATGCCGATGAACAACATGCCCACCACGACGATGGGAACAAGTACGTCTTCCATGGGGTCAGGCTCCCTTGTTCATGCTGGCCTTGAGCGCGGCGAGATCGGCATCGACCTTGTCGTTCGACTCCAGCTCGGCAATCTCTTCCTCCAGCGTCTTGGGCGCGGCGCCCATGCCCATGGCGTCGGCGCGGCCCTCGGCCATGTCGACCCGGCGTTCGAGCAGGTCGAAGCGGGCAAAGGCGTCATTGACCTTCTCGCCGGCATAGGCTTCGCGCATTTTCAGGCGATTCTGCGCGCTTTCCATGCGCGTGACCAGACTGTTCTGGCGCGCGCGCGCCTCGCGCAGCTTGGCCTGGAGCTTGGCGATATCCTCTTCCGACGCGCCCAGCGCCTCGTCGAGCGTCGCAATCTCCTGGCCCAGCTGCTCGGCCATGTCGGCCGCCTTCTGCCGTTCGACCAGCGCCGCCTTGGCCAGGTCCTCGCGGTCCTTGCTGAGCGCGAGCTGCGCCTTTTGCGTCCAGCTGTCCTGCAAGCCTGCAAGCCGCGCGATATGCCGGCGCATCTCCTTCTGGTCGGCGATGGTCCGGGCGGCCGACGCGCGCACCTCGACCAGCGTTTCCTCCATTTCCAGGATGATCATGCGGATCATCTTGGCCGGGTCTTCCGCCTTGTCGAGCAGGTCGGTGACGTTGGCGGCGATGATGTCGCGGGTGCGGGAAAAAATACCCATGGGAACTACACTCCTGATGGTCTTTGTGGGGAGGCGCTTACGCCAGGTAACGGGCGGGCGCAGGGGCCGGTTGCGACGCCGCCATGACGGCGGCTTCGCTGGCGCGGGCCGGGCCGACCGCCGACAGGATCATGGTCGATCCGAACAGGACGGCGGCAAGAGCCACGGACAGCGCCTGGCCGATGCGGCCCGCTTCGATCTTGGTCTCTTCACGCATGGACTTCACTCCTGAACCTTTGGCCTTCATGTCTTTCCGCGCTTGTCGCGGTTACCGACAATATAGCAGGAGCTGTGCCAATTTGCCGGAACGCACGGAAATCCGCGCCTTTCCATCGATTGCCGCCTTAAGCTGAGCAAAATTATTGCCGAATGATGGTAATTTTTGCTAACTATTGGGAATGGACAGGAATACCCAGTTTGTCGGTCAGTCGCTGGCCTTTCTCGACGCGGTGGAACTGGCCGGCCGCGCGGCCGAACTCAACCGCCCGGTGCTGGTGATCGGCGAGCGTGGCACCGGCAAGGAACTGATCGCCGCACGGCTGCATCACCTGTCGCCGCGCTGGGGCGAACCGTTGATCGTCATGAACTGCGCGGCGCTGCCCGAAACGCTGATCGAAGCGGAGCTGTTCGGTCACGAGCAGGGCGCGTTCACCGGGGCGAACCGCGCCCGCCCCGGACGCTTCGAGGAAGCCGACGGCGGCACGCTGTTCCTCGATGAACTGGGAACGCTGTCGATGGCGGCGCAGGAACGGCTGCTGCGCGTCGTCGAATATGGCGAAGTGACGCGGATCGGCGCATCCAGGCCGCTGACGGTGGACGTGCGCATCGTCGCTGCCACCAACGAGGATCTGCCCGCCGCCGCACGGGCCGGCCGTTTCCGCCCCGATCTGCTCGATCGGCTGAGTTTCGAGGTCATAACCCTGCCGCCGCTGCGCGCGCGCGAAGGCGACGTGCGCGTATTGGCCGACCATTTCGGCCGGCGCATGGCGGCGGAGATCAAATGGCCGCAATGGCCAGGCTTCACGCCCGCGACCATGGCGGAACTGGAAGGGCATGACTGGCCCGGCAATGTGCGCGAACTGCGCAACGTGGTGGAACGCGCGGTCTATCGCTGGGACGATGCCACCCGGCCGATCAGCGCCATCAGTTTCGACCCCTTCGCCTCGCCATGGAAGCCGGCACCGCCAGGCGCGCCGCCCGCTTCGGCGCCCGCGCCCGCACCGCCAGTTCCCCAGGTGCCTGGCCTGCGCGCGGCGGTCGACGCCCACGAAGCGGCGCTCGTGCGCGCCGCGCTCGCGCATCACCGCTACAACCAGCGTGCGACCGCCAGGGCGCTTGGCCTCAGCTACGACCAGTTGCGCCACTGCATGAAGAAGCACGGTCTGGGCGTGGCGGCATAGCGCTGCGGCGCTGTCAGTCGAACAATTCCTCCAGGAAGCTTTTGCGGCGCTTTTGCGGATGATGCTGGCCGCTCCCGTACCCGCCATTGCCGTGGCTGCGGTCGGGGCGATAGCCCGGCTGGGGCGGCGCGGGCGGGGATGCGCCGACGGCGGAACGCTCGATGATCTTGTCGAGTTCGCCCCGGTCGAGCCACACGCCCCGGCATTGCGGGCAATAGTCGATCTCGACCCCCTGGCGATCGGTCATGGCCAGCCCGACATGACAGACCGGGCACAGCATCCCGGCAAGGCTGGCGGCATCACGCATCGTTCATGTCCTCTGGCCGGTCGGGGCAATGGTTCACGAGGGTAAGACTCCATCCTGTCGGGTCTTGAAAAACAAAGGATCGAGTGCGCCGATGCGGTCTTCGGGCGGTATTTGAGGGGGGGCAAATCCCCCGAACCGGCACCGAGCGCACTCGATGCGGTCCGACATCACGTCCGGTTCCCTTGTGGGGAGGTCCGGCCGCCAGAGGGGCCCGGCCCGCAACATCGATATTGGTTCGATGCCGGCGCAGTGCAAGGGGACGGACGACGAGCAATGATTTGTAACCGTTCCGCGAACGGCGCGCACGGGGGCGAAGCGCTTGACCCTCGCGCCTTCTCGCGCCATCGCTCGCCCATGTCCGAAGACCAGCACAGCCCCGCGCCCCTGCGCCTGTTCAACAGCCTCACCCGCACGGTCGAGCCGTTCGCGCCGATCGAGCCGAACCATGCGCGCGTCTACAGCTGCGGGCCGACCGTCTACAACTACGCCCATATCGGCAATCTGCGCGCCTATGTCTTCACCGATACGCTGCGGCGGGTGCTGCTGTGGAAGGGGCTGGACGTCACCCATGTCATCAACATCACCGATGTCGGCCATCTGACCAGCGATGCCGACGCGGGCGACGACAAGATGGAAGCGGCGGCCCGCGCCAGCGCCAGGAGCATCTGGGACATAGCCGCCCATTATACCCAGGCGTTCAAGGCCAATATCGCCGATCTCAACATCATCGCGCCCAGCGAATGGACGGTCGCGACCGACTATGTGCCGCAGATGATCGCCTTCGCACAGAAGATCGCGCCGGCGCATTGCTATCAACTGGACAGCGGCCTGTATTTCGACACCGCGACCGTGCCCGGTTACGGCGCGCTCGCCGGCGGGCGCGATGATGCGGCGCACGCGCGGATCGACCCGGTCGCGGGCAAGCGCAACCCTTCGGACTTCGCGATCTGGCGCGCGTCGCCGCCGGGCGAACAGCGCCAGATGGAATGGGACAGCCCCTGGGGCAAGGGCGCGCCGGGATGGCATCTGGAATGTTCGGTGATGAGCGAGGCCAGGCTTGGCCATCCGTTCGACATCCACACAGGCGGCATCGACCATCGCGAAATCCATCACCCCAATGAAATCGCCCAGAACCAGGCGTTCCACGCCTGTTGCGGCGGCACGGTCGACGCCGCGACGGCGGGATTCACCGGCGCGCGCTGGTGGATGCACAATAATTTCCTCGTCGACCGCAGCGGCAAGATGTCCAAGTCCAGGGGCGGTTTCACCACGCTCTTTTCGCTGACCGGCCGCGGCGTGCATCCGCTCGCCTACCGCCTGCTGTGCCTTGGCGCCCATTATCGCAGCGAACTGGAATTTTCGCCGGAAAATCTGGGCGCGGCGCTGACGCGATTGAAGCGGCTGGTGATGGCGATCGAGGCATTGAAGGCACGCGCGCAAGGGGTGACGTGGCAATCGCCCCGGCTCGATTATCTGCGCGCCAATCTCCACCCAGGGCTTGCCCCCCTGCTCGAACAGTTCGACGCGGCGATCAGCGACGATCTGATGACGCCGCGCGCGCTGCCGCTGGTCGAAGAAGTGCTGGGCATGAAGAAGGTGCCGGTCGACGAACGGCTGTGCCTGATCGCCGCGTTCGACCATGCGCTGGGCCTCAATCTTTTGACGCTGGCCCGCGCCGACCTGCGGCTTGCGCCCGCTGACGCCACCATGACCCCCGCAGAAATCGACGCCGAGCTGGACCGGCGACAGGCCGCGCGCGCGGACAAGGATTTCGCGCTGTCCGACCATATCCGCGATTCGCTGGCCGCGCGCGGCGTGGACGTGATGGACGGCGATCCGTTGCGCTGGGAATGGCGCGTGGCGCTCGACTGACGCCTTTTCAATTCCCCGGCGCTATGACGGCGATATCACGCCGCGAAACGCCAGTTCAAAGCCGGAGGCAAGCGCGCCGCGATCGCCGATCGGCCGCGTGCCTGCATGAACCGTCAGGCATCGGGTCATCACCAGCAGCGTTTCGACCCGCATGTCGATTTCCCGTCGGGAAAGCCCTTCCAGCACCGGTTCGATGATGGCGCGAAGGGCGCTGCGGAGGCGATGGTCGACGCGCACGACAAGGTCTGAAAATTTCGGGTTCCGCGCGGCTTCGGCCATGAATTCGAGCGTGAACGCGGCCCGATCGCTGTCCAGCAGCCAGATGATTTCCTTCGAAAATGTCTGGACGATGGCGTCGACGTCGCGACCGGCGCTGTCGCTGATTTTCATGATGTGCAGCATGAAATCGTCGAAGTCGCGCTCGCACAGCGCGAGCATGATCGCTTCCTTGTTCTCGAAATATTGATAGATGTGGCCAACGCTCATCCCTGCTTCGGCGGCAACGCGGCTCATGCTGGCCGCATGGATGCCTTCGACCCGGACGCAGGCGCGCGCCGCATCCAGGATCTGGGCCTGCCGCCGCCCGGTGCGTTCTTCCTGCCGCATAACCGCTGCCGCCGTCCGTACCATCGTCACCTTTCCTCACCGCTGTCGTGCACGCATCCAGGGATGCCGCGATATCCTATCTGCCTCAATACCGTACGAATGATCAATCATTCTTTTAATTGACTCTGCGGGTAAATGGGCGCAGTAGCGATTCTGCTTGGGGTCGGTCGTTCGAGCGAACCGTCGCAAAAGCCGATGAGGAGAGTGTGGACCATGACGTCGCAGCAGAGCTTTACCGATCCCGAAATCCAGAAATGCCCGTTCCCCTTCTACGACAAGCTTCGGGAAGAGCAGCCGGTATTCCATGATCCCGAAACCGGCCATTATGTCCTCACCCGGTACGAAGATGTCCGCAAGGCGCTGGTCAGCCATTCGGTCCTGAGCAACAAGACGCCCTATCTGGGCGACCGCTGGACACCGCAAGCCAATGAGATCATGGAAAAGGGCGGCTGGTTGCCGATGGACACGCTGGTGTCCAACGACCTTCCCGAACATCGCACCTATCGCACCCTGGTCGACAAGGTGTTCACCACCGGCAAGGTGAAGGGGCTGGAGCCGAGGATCGGCGAAATCATCGACGAGCTGATCGACGATTTCATCGACCGGAAGGAAATCGACTTTCTGGCCGATTTCGCCGTCCCGTTGCCGATGTACGTCATCGCCGAACAGCTTGGCGTGCGGCGTGAGGATCGCGAAATGTTCAAGCGCTGGTCGAACATGGCCGTGGAAACCACCGGCCCCGTGACGCCCGAGCGCGAGCTGGAGCTGGCCCATATCATGGTCGAAATGCAGCAATATATGGCGATCGAGATCGAGCGCGTTCGCACCGAACCCAACGACATGCTGCTCAGCCGACTGGTCAACCTGGACACCGAAGGGCGCAATCTCACCAACCAGGAACTTCAAAGCCTGATTTTCCAGATTCTGGTGGCGGGCAACGAAACGACAACGACAACGCTTGCTTCGGGCATGCGACTGATGATCGACCGTCCCGACCTGGCGGAACAGGTCCATGCCGACCCGTCGCGCGCCAAGGCGCTGGGCGAGGAAGCCTTGCGCGTGGCCACGCCGCTGCAATGCCTGTGGCGCACCGCGCTGGAAGACGTGCAGTTCGGCGATGTGACCATCCCCGCCGGTGCAATCGTGGAGGTGCGCTTCGGCGCGGCCAACCGCGATCCGGCGCAGTTCAGCTGCCCCGCCGAAGTCGATCTTGAGCGCAAGAACGCCACCAGCCACCTGGCGTTCAGCGCCGGCATCCATCTGTGCATCGGCAACCAGCTGGCGCGCGGCGAATTGCGCATGGCGTTCGAGGCACTGACCCAGCGGCTCAGGAATTTCCGCTACAGCCGGGGCGAAGACAGCTGCGTTCCGCTCGAAGGCTATACGCCCTACGGCTTGCAGACATTGTGGATGTCGTTCGACCGCCGCTGACCGCATGAAGGCCATCGCCGCCCTGCATGGCCGGGGCGGCCGATGTGCCGTTCCGGGTGGCCGCGCCCTCCGGCGGCAATGCCCGGACAGGGTCGGGTCCGATGCTTTCAGCCTTTGTAAAGTGCGACCAGCCGATCCTCATAACGCGCGCGGATGACATGCCGCCGGATCTTCATCGACGGCGTCATTTCGCTGTTCTCGATCGTGAACGGTTCGTCGGCGAGCACGAAACGCCGTATCCGCTCGATGACCGAAAGCTCCGCATTGACCCGGTCGACCGCCGCACGCAGCGCCGCCAGATAATCCGGCTCGTCATGGACGGCATCGACCGCCCGGCCCCGCGCCGCCGCCCATTCGCGCGTCCATTCGGCGTCCGGCACCAGCAAGCCGACGATATGGGGGCGGCGGTCGCCATAGACCATCGCCTGCCCGATTTCGGGTTGCAGCGTCAGCATCCCCTCGACCTTTTGCGGTGAGACATTGTCGCCCTTGTCGTTGACGATCAGGTCCTTCTTGCGGTCGGTGATGCGGATGCGGCCGGCGGCGTCGAACTCGCCGATGTCGCCCGTATGCAGCCAGCCATCCTGCAACACGCGCTCGCTTTCGGCCGGGTTGCGCCAATAGCCGTGCATCACCAGCTCGCCGCGCACGACGATTTCGCCGTCCTGCGCGATCCTGACCTCGACCCCGTCGAGCGGCGGGCCGACCGTGTCCATCGCGATCCCCGCGGCCGGCCGGTTGCAGCTGATCACCGGCCCCGCTTCGGTCTGGCCATAGCCCTGAAGCAGGGTGATGCCCAGCGACTGGAAAAACAGGCCGACATCGGGGTTGAGCGGCGCGCCGCCCGATACCATCGCCTTGATCCGCCCGCCAAAGCGCCCCTGCACCTTGGGCAGGATCGTGCGGCCGAGCAGCGCCTTCATCGGCAGGTCGAACAGCGAGCGCCTGCCCTGCTGCTCCTTCGCGCCGATGCGCAGCGCCTGGGCGAGCAGGAAGCCCGGCAACCGGCCCTGCTTTTCGATCGCCTTCATCACCCGCGCGCGCAGCACTTCGAACAGGCGCGGGACGACCACCATGATCGTGGGCCGCACTTCCTCGATATTCGACGCCAGCTTTTCCAGCCCTTCCGAATAATAGATCTGCCCCGCCAGCAGGATCGGCAGGAACTGGCCGCCGCTATGCTCGTACGCATGGCTCAGCGGCAGGAAGGACAGGAATATCTCGTCGTCCCAGCCGAAATCCTCTGCCAGCAATCGGGCAGCCCCCTCGATATTGCACAATATCGATCCATGATGCTGCATCACGCCGCGCGGGCTGCCGCCGGTGCCGCTGGTGTAGATGATGCAGGCGAGGTCGCTGCGCCCGGCGGTCTGGGCGGCGGCGCAGCTTTCCACATCGGCCGCGTGCGCCGCGATCAGCTCATCCCATAGATGGCAGGCGATCTGCCCCTGCATGCCGCGCACCGGCTCCATGCCGATGACGAAGGCCGCCTGCGACCGCAGCACCGCCGGCATCATCGTCGCGGCCAGCTTCGCGCTCGACACGATCACCCCGCGCGCGCCGCTGTCGGTCAGGATATGCTGGTGATCGCGCGTCGTGTTGGTGGTGTAGGTCGGCACGGTGACCCCGCCCGCCGCCATGATCGCCAGGTCGGCGATGCAGAATTCCGGGCGGTTCTCGCTCACCAGCACCACCCGGTCGCCGGGCCGCAGCCCGTTCGCGCGCAGTGCGGCGGCGAGCGCGGCGACCTGGGCGGCGACCTGCGCCCAGCTCATCGACTGCCACTGGCCCGCGCGCTTGCGCCACAGGAAGGGCGCGGCCCCCTTCTCCTGCGCCCGCGCAAAGAACAGTGCTGCCAGATTGGGAAATGTCTCTATCGCCCTCACCGCATCGGCTCCTCCGGTTGGACGCATCGACCGTGCGCCTGGCGCGGCTATACGCTCGCCCTGCCGCGACGGCTATCGGATTTAGGCTCATGGTTGAGACCGCACGATGCGGCGTCAGCGCATTGTCGGACCCGTCAGTCGAACAGCCCGTCCTGCACATCCGCTGGCGGATTGAGGCCCAGATGCTTCCAGCCCGGCCCGTTGAGGCAACGCCCCCGCGCGGTGCGCGCGATCAGGCCCAGCTGGATCAGATATGGCTCGATCACCTCTTCCACCGTGTCGCGCGGTTCGGACAGTCCCGCCGCCAGCGTTTCCACCCCCACCGGCCCGCCGCGATAGATATCGGCGATCATGTGCAGGTAGCGCCGGTCCATCAGGTCCAGCCCCAGATGATCGACCTCCAGCCGGTTGAGCGCCGAATCCGCCGCCTTGCGGTCGACTTCCGCCACGCCCGCGACATTGGCGAAGTCGCGCACCCGGCGCAGCAGCCGGCCGGCGATGCGCGGGGTGCCGCGCGCGCGCCGCGCGATCTCGCTCGCGCCATCCTGGGTGATGCCAAGGTCGAGCAGCCGCGCCGCGCGCCGCACCACCAGTTCCAGTTCGGGCACGGTATAGAATTGCAACCGCACCGGAATGCCGAAACGGTCGCGCAGCGGCGTCGTCAGCAGCCCCTGCCGCGTGGTCGCGCCGACCAGGGTGAAATGCGGCAGGTCGATGCGAACGCTGCGCGCGGACGGCCCCTCGCCGATCATCAGGTCGAGCGCGCGGTCCTCCATCGCCGGATAGAGGATTTCCTCGACCGCTGGATTGAGCCGATGGATCTCGTCGACGAACAGCACGTCGCCTTCGTCCAGATTGGTAAGCAGCGCGGCAAGGTCCCCCGACTTGGCGATGACGGGGCCGGATGTGGCGCGAAATCCCACGCCCAGTTCCTTGGCGACGATCTGCGCCAGCGTCGTCTTGCCAAGGCCGGGCGGGCCAAAGAACAATACATGGTCGAGCGCCTCGCCCCGTGCCCGCGCCGCCTGGATAAAGACCCGCAAATTCTCCTTCGCCGCCTGCTGGCCGATAAATTCGTCCAGCGTCTTGGGGCGCAGCGCGGCGTCGGCATCCTCAGCCCGGCGGGCCGGCGCGATGAGGCGGTCGTCGCTCACTTCGCCGCCTTCCGCAACGCCAGCCGCACCAGCGCTCCCCTGCCCGCACCCTCGGCACATGCGTCATGCTGAACCTGTTTCAGCATCCATCGCGCCTCAACTGCGGTTCTATCGGCGGCGAACCCAGCCCAACCGCCAGGTCGACCCACTGCGGATTGTCGGCCTCGATCAAATTGATTTTCCATTGCCGATGCCAGCGTTTGAGTTGCTTTTCGCGCAGAATCGCCTGCTCCATAGTCTCGCACATCTCGAAGCGGACCAGATGATGGACGGCGTAGCGGGCCGTAAAGCCGCGCACCGCATTCGTCCGGTGCTGGTAAAGTCGCGCGATCAGGTCCGATGTGACGCCTATGTAGAGCGTGCCGTAGGGTCGGCTGGCGAGGATATAGACGCACGGTTGTTTCACTGTCTCGACCCTCCGGCACGAAACGCGAAATGGATGCTGAAACAGGTTCAGCATGACAGGGGTCAGTCAATCCCCTCATTTCGCCGCCTTCCGCAACGCCAGCCGCACCAGCGCGTCGAGCGTCGCGCCCTCGCCCACTTCCGCCTCCGCCGCCGCCACCGCCGCGCTCGCTTCGGCCGGGCGAAAGCCCAGATTCTGCAATGCCGACACCGCATCCGCCGCATTGCCGCCCACCGGCATGGCGACCATCCCCGCCGCCACCGCGCTGCCCGCCGGCGCAACGCCGACCTTGTCCTTCAATTCCCGCACGATCCGTTCGGCGAGCTTGGGCCCGACGCCGTTCGCCCGCGCCACCATCGCCTTGTCGCCCATCGCCACCGCGCGATGCAATTCGGCCGGTTCCAGCGCCGACAGGATCGCCAGCGCCACCCGCGCGCCCACGCCCTGCACATGGGTCAGCAAACGGAACCAGTCGCGTTCCTCGGCGGAAGCGAACCCCATCAGCCGGATCGAATCTTCGGCCACCAGCATTTCGGTATGCACCGTCACCGCTTCGCCCACCGGGCCCAGCGCCGACAATGTGCGCGACGACGCCCCGACCAGATAGCCGACCCCGCCCACGTCGATGACGGCATGGTCCAGGCCTGTACTGTCCAGCCGCCCCTTCAGCTTTGCGATCATGCCATCCGCCCTTTGGTCATGGTCTGTTCTTTACATGCTGTGGCGCGGCGCGCCAGTGCAAAGAAAAAGCGCGCCGCCACGGCACCAAATGCGGCGCAGCGCGTAATGCAGGCCATTCCCCGCAACAAACCGAAAGACGACGTTTCCCATGCTGCCCCAACTTGGCCCCAAGGATTTTGAATTTCCCGCGATCATGCTGTCGGGCAATGTCGACCATGGCATGTATCTGCACTTCAAGAATGCATTGTCGACCGCACCGCAGGCCGGCCTGGTCGCGGTGGAAATTTCCACGCTGGGCGGCGACCCGGAAATCGCCCGGATGATGGGCGAGGACATCCGCTTCCTGTCGGATCTCTACCCCGATCGCCGCCTGGTTTTCCTGGGCAAGACCGCCGTCTATTCGGCCGGCGCGACCTTCATGAGCTTTTTCGCGCGTGAGAACCGCTATGTCACGCGCGGCACCCGGATCATGATCCACGAACGATCGATCACCAAGCAGATCCACCTGTCCGGCCCGCTTTCCACCTGCATCGCCTCGCTCAAGGCCACGATCAACGAGATCGAAGCGTCTATAGCGATCCAGAATGAGGGGTTCGCCAACCTGGTGCTGGGGTCGCAGATCAACATCGACGATCTGATCGAAAAAGCGACCGAAAACTGGTATCTCGAAGCGAACGAGGCCTGCGCGCTGGGGCTGGTCGAAGCGGTCCTGTAGCCTCGGGGACTGTCTCGAACCGCGCGACAGAACGGATTGGGGCTTTGGGCCGGGGCGGATGCGCCGAAGACGCATTTGGAAACACACTCTGACGCGCCAAAATCGTCATTGGCAGACGATTGGATATTGCATTGCAACAGGGTGTGTCGTCTGATCGACATATGTTAAAAGCCGCCCTGCACCACCTCACCGCTTATCGCTACAGCCGCCCGATCCGGCTTGGGCCGCAGGTCGTCCGCCTGCGGCCCGCCCCGCACAGCCGGACCAAGGTGCCCAATTACGCGCTGAAGATCGAACCGGCGGGCCATTTCCTCAACTGGCAGCAGGACCCGCACGGCAACTGGCTGGCGCGGATCGTGTTTCCCGATCCTGTCGACCGCTTCAGCATCGAGGTCGACCTGCTCGCCGATCTCGACATTATCAATCCCTTCGATTTCTTCGTCGAACCCTATGCGGAAAATTATCCTTTCACCTATGACGAGCAGTTGAAGACCGACCTCGCCGCCTATTTCGACATAGAGATGCAGGGTCCGCGCTTCGAGGCGCTGGTGGCGGAACACGCCGCCTTCCGCGGCCGGACCATCGACTTTCTGGTCGATGTGAACAGCAGGCTGCAACAGCGGGTCGGTTATGTGATCCGCATGGAAACGGGCGTGCAAAGCCCGGAAGAAACGCTGGATATCGGCACCGGATCGTGCCGCGATTCGGCCTGGCTGCTGGTGCAGCTGCTGCGGCGGCTGGGCTTTGCCGCCCGCTTCGTCTCGGGCTATTCGATCCAGCTGGTCGCCGATGTCGAACCGCTCGAAGGGCCCAAGGGGGTGACGCAGGATGTGGTCGACCTCCACGCCTGGGCCGAAGCCTATGTGCCGGGCGCCGGCTGGGTCGCGCTCGATGCGACCAGCGGCATGTTCGCGGGCGAGGGGCATATTCCGCTGTGCGCGACGCCGCATTATCGTTCCGCCGCGCCGATCAGCGGCATGGCCGAACCCGCCGAAGTCGATTTCAACTTCGAAATGAACGTCAGCCGCATCGCCGAAGCGGTGCGGATCACCAAACCCTTCACCGATGCGCGCTGGGCCGCGCTCAATGCGCTGGGCGAACAGGTGGACGCCGACCTGATCGCCCAGGACGTGCGGCTGACCACCGGCGGCGAGCCGACCTTCGTCGCCATCGACGATCCCCAGGCGGGCGAATGGAATGGCGATGCCGTCGGCCCGACCAAGGCGGGCTATGCCGACCGGCTGATCCGCCGCCTGCGCGACCGCTTTGCGCCCGGCGCGCTGCTGCATCACGGCCAGGGCAAATGGTATCCGGGCGAAAGCCTGCCGCGCTGGGGCTATTCAATCTTCTGGCGCACCGACGGCGTCCCCGTATGGCGCGACGTCAGCCTGATCGCGGGCGAGCCGGAAGCGGGCGACGTGACGGTCACCGCGGACATGGCCGGTCGCTTCCTTAATGCGATGGCGGACGGGCTGGGGGTCGAAAGCGATTTCGTCCAGCCGGTCTATGAAGACGCGCTCGCCTGGTCGGTCAAGGAAGCGGAACTGCCCGCCAACACGCAGCCGGGCGACCCCAAGTTCGACAATCCCGAAGAGCGCAGCCGCATGGTCCGCGCGTTCGAGGGCGGCCTGTCCAAGACGGTCGGCTATGTGCTGCCGATCCAGCGCTGGCAAAGCCAGGTGTCGCAACCCCGCTGGCAAAGCGAAATCTGGAAGGTGCGGCGCAAGGCGCTGTTCGCGGTGCCGGGCGATTCCGCGCTCGGCTATCGCCTGCCCTTGGGCACCCTGCCCTATGTGCCGCCGTCCGATTTTCCATATATCCATGCCCAGGACCCGAGCGAACCGCGCGGGCCGCTGCCCGACTATCGCGCCCAGTCCGATCCAAGGGAGCGCGTCGAACGGTCCGAAGCGGCGCAGGCCGAACATCAGGAGCGCGTCGAACAGACATTCATCGAAGGCGCGGTGCGGACCGCCATCACCGTCGAGCCGCGCGGCAATTTCCTGTCGGTGTTCATCCCGCCGGTCAAGACGCTGGACGACTATCTGGAACTGATCGCGCAGGTCGAGCGCGTGGCGGAAGCGACGCGCATCCCCGTGCGGATCGAAGGCTATACCCCGCCGCCGGACCCGCGCCTCAACCTGCTCAAGGTCACGCCCGACCCCGGCGTGGTCGAGGTCAATATCCAGCCGGCCAAAAGCTGGGCGGAAACGGTCGCCATCACCGAAGGGGTGTACGAAGCCGCGCGCGAAACCGCGATGACCGCCGACAAGTTCATGGTCGATGGCCGGTCGGTCGGCACCGGCGGCGGCAACCATCTCGTGCTCGGCGGCGCGAGCGTCGATGAATCCCCCTTCATCCGCCGCCCCGACCTGCTCAAGAGTTTCGTTCTCTACTGGCAGCGGCATCCCTCGCTCAGCTACCTGTTTTCCGGCATGTTCATCGGCCCCACCAGCCAGGCTCCGCGCATCGACGAGGCGCGGCACGACAGCCTGTACGAACTGGAGATCGCGCTGGCGCAGGTGCCCAATCCGGTAAGGGATGGCGACGGCGCGCTGCCGCCGCCCTGGCTGGTCGACCGCCTGTTCCGCAACCTGCTGGTCGACGTGACGGGCAACACCCACCGCACCGAAATCTGCATCGACAAGCTGTTCTCGCCCGACGGCCCCACCGGCCGCCTCGGCCTGGTCGAGTTTCGCGGGTTCGAAATGCCGCCAGACCCGCAGATGAGCCTGGCGCAGCAGCTTCTGTTACGCGCGCTGACGGCGTGGTTCTGGCGCGAGCCGCAGCAGGGCAGTCTCGTGCGCTGGGGCACGACCCTGCACGACCGCTTTTTCCTGGGGCATTTCGTCTGGGCCGATTTTCTCGAACTGCTCTCCGATCTGCGCGGCGCGGGCTATGATTTCGATCCCAACTGGTTCGAAGCGCAAAAGCAGTTCCGTTTCCCCGTCCATGGCACGGTGAACGCAGGCGGCGTCGAACTCGAAATCTCCCATGCGCTCGAACCGTGGAACGTGCTGGGCGAAACCGGCGCGATCGGCGGCACCGTGCGCTATGTCGACAGTTCGACCGAACGGTTGCAGGTGCGCGCCAACGGTCTGGTCGACGGGCGGCATATCGTCACCTGCAATGGCCGGCGGGTGCCGATGACCGCCACCGCCGTACCGGGCGAAGGGGTGGGCGGCGTGCGGTACAAGGCGTGGGCGCCGGCCAATTGCCTGCATCCCAACCTGCCCGCCGACGCGCCGCTGACCTTCGACGTGCTCGATAGCTGGAGCGGACGGTCGATCGGCGGTTGCGTCTATCATGTCGCGCATCCGGGCGGGCGCAATTATGACGATGTGCCGATCAACGCCTATGAGGCGGAGGCCCGGCGCAAGGCGCGGTTCCAGGATTATGGCCACACCCCCGGTCCCGTCGACATGCCGCCGCCCGAACCCCCAGGCGAATTCCCGATGACGCTGGACCTGCGGTTCAGGCATCGGGTCGCGTGACGATGGTCGATACGCCCGGCTGGGCGGACGACTATCTTGCCCGCGCCGCGTCGACGGGAACGGACGGCGACCTGTTCGCCGCCGCGCCGTCCGACACTGCCGGTCACTGGCAGACGCTGTTCGCGCGGTTGGGCGCCATTGCCCAGGGCAGCCCGGCGGCGCTGGCCGACAAGCTTGCGCGGCAGGCGCTCGACCTTGGCATGGCGTTCCGCCTGACCGGCGACGACCAGGAACGGGTCTGGCCGCTCAGCCCGCTGCCGCTGTTGATCGGCGCGCGGGAATGGGCACAGATCGAACGCGGGCTGGCGCAGCGCGCCGAGTTGCTGGAGCGCGTGCTCGCCGATATCTACGGGCCGCAGACGCTGGTGCGCGATGGCCGCCTGCCCGCCGCCGTGATCGCCGGCAGCCCGCATCACTGGCCGATCATGACCGGCGCGCCCCCGCCCGCCGGGCATCATCTCCATTTCTACGCCGCCGATCTCGGGCGCGGCCCCAACGGCGAATGGCGCGTGCTGGCGGATCGGGTCCGCACCCCGGTCGGCGTCGGCTATGCGCTCGAAAATCGCCTCGCCCTGTCCCGATCCACCGGCGACCTGCTGGGGGCGATGAACAGCCGCCGCCTCGCGCCCTTCTTCTCGGACCTGCGCCGGGGCCTCGCCGCCGATTGCGCGCGCACGGAACCGCGCATCGGCCTGCTCACCCCCGGCCGCTTCAACCAGAGCTATGCCGAACAGGCGCATCTGGCGCGTTATCTCGGGCTGTTGCTGGTCGAGGGCGAGGACCTGATCGTCACCGACGGGCAGTTGTTCGTCCGCACCATCCAGGGGTTGAAGCGCGTCGATGGCCTTTGGCGCTGGATGGACAGCCGCTTCCTCGATCCACTGGCCTTTGACGGGGAATCGCGGATCGGCGTGCCCGACCTGTTCGATGCCTGCGCCCATGGCGGGCTGATGGTCAGCAACTGGCCCGGCGCCGGGGTCATCGAATCGCGCGCCTTCGCCGCCTTCCTGCCACAGCTTGCAAGCGCGGTGCTGGGCGAAGCGCTGGTCCTGCCCAATGTCGCGACCTGGTGGTGCGGCCAGCCGACCGAACGCGCCCATGTCGAAACGGCATTCGACCAACTGGTGATCGGCTCGGCGTTCGACCGCGACGTCGCCGGGCTGGAAGGGGTGCGTTCGCTGCCCGGCTCGGCGCTCGACGCCCCGGCGCGCGCGCGGCTGCTCGCCGCCATGGCGCGGCGGCCGATGGACTATGTCGGGCAGGAAGTCGTGCGCCTGTCGACCACGCCCGCGATCGTCGAGGACCAGCTCACGCCGCTGCCCTTCACCCTGCGCGTGTTCGTCGCGCGCGATGCCGCCGGGGGCTGGCGGATCATGCCCGGCGGCTTCGCCCGGCTCGCCGCCCATGGCGACATCCGCGCCGCGCTGATGGGCGAAGGCGACCTGTCGGCCGACACCTGCATCATCGACGACCTGCCGGTGCCGCCCGACACGCTGCTGGGATCGGACAGCCCGCCGATCCGCCGCGTCGGCGGGATGCTGCCGGCCAAGGCAGCCGACAATCTCTATTGGCTCGGCCGCTATATCGAGCGCGCCGAAGCGACGCTGCGCGTCATCCGCGCGGTCGTCGGCGGATCGATCGAGGCCGACCTTGGCCCCACGCTCGCCTCGCCGACGATGAGCGGGCTGATCGACATGCTGGTCGGATGGAACGCCGCCGTGCGCGATGGCGGTTCGATCGCCGCGCTCTGCGCCAGCGCGATCGGCGACGCCGGCCAGCCCGGCAGCGTCCGGGCGCTGATGACGACGGTGGCGGGAATCGGCGCAGGGCTGCGCGACCGGCTGGCGGTCGACTTCTGGCGGCTGCTGCGCCAGCCGTTACCCATATTCGATGCCCTGGTCACCGAAAGCCTGCTCGATGCGTCCTCGCGGATGATCGACCGGATTTCCGCGCTGTCGGGGCTTGCGGCGGAAAATATGGCGCGCGGCGATGGCTGGCGCTTCCACGACATGGGCCGGCGGATCGAACGCGCGATCATCGGCTGCCAGCTTGCCGCCCGCTTCGGCGCGGACGGCGCGTCGGCCGATGACCTGACCGTGCTGCTCGACCTCAACGACAGCCAGATCAGCTATCGCAACCGCTATCTGACCGGAGCATCGGTGCGGCCGGTGCGCGACATGGTGCTGCTGGAGCCGCACAATCCGCGCTCGCTCAGCTACCAGGCCGCGCGCATCGCCGACCATCTCTCGGCGCTGCCGGTACTTGCCACCGACGGCCTGCCCGAACCGCCGCAGCGGCTGGCCGGCGGCATCGCCGCGCTGCTTGGACCGCTCACCGGCGACAGCATGACCATGGCCGATCTCGCCGATGCCCAATATCGGCTGCTCGGCCTGTCGGACGCCATCGGCCAGCGCTATTTCCTGCAATGGCGCAAGGCGGAAAAGGCCGAAGGGTCGGCGCTGCTGTCATGATCTACCAGGTCCGTCATGTGTCGACGGTGCGCTATGCCGCACCGGTCCAGCTCGCCCGGTTCAACCTGCGGCTGCGGCCCGCCGCCTGGCCGGGGCAATGGACATCGGACTTCACGCTCGGCGTCGATCCGCCGGCGCGGTCGGTCGACGGGCGGCCCAGCGCCTGGCTGGTCAATGTCGCGCGGCTCGTGATCGAAAGCCCGATCCGGCAGCTGCGGATCGAAACCAGCTTCCGCGCCGGTGTCACCGACGCCGCGATCGCTCCCCGCGCCGACGATCCCACCATCGCCGAGGCAGCCGCCGCCGCGCTGCTGGATCGCGCGACCGGCGCCGCTGCGCCCGCCAATTATCTGTTTGCCTCGCCCCGCGTGCCGCTGCTTGCCCAGATCGCCGCATGGGGCGGCGACGACCTGTCGCCCGACCGGCCGGTCGTCGCCGCCGCGCTGGCCCTCGCCCGGCGCATCCAGGCCGAATTCGCCTATATCCCCTTCGCCACCGACGCGCGCACCCCGGTCGCGCAGGCCTTTGCCGCGCGCCATGGCGTGTGCCAGGATTTCGCGCATGTCATGGTCGCCGCGCTGCGCCTCGCCGGCCTGCCTGCCGCCTATGTCAGCGGCTATCTGCGCACCGACCCGCCGCCGGGCCGGCCCCGGCTGGTGGGCGCGGACGCGATGCACGCCTGGGCGATGCTGTGGTGCGGGCCGACGCGCGGCTGGATCGGCTTTGATCCCACCAATGGCTGCATCGCCGGCGACGGCCATCTGTTCGTCGCCATGGGCCGCGACTATGCCGATGTCGCGCCGATGGACGGGCTGTTCGTGGGCGGCGCGGGCCAGCGCCTCAGCGTCATGGTCGACGTCGCGCCGGTGGCGGAATAGGGCAGCGTTCGAATGATCGGGATCGCCTGGCGCCCGTTCGGCCTGAACGAAGTCAAACCGGCTCGAACATCAGCAACATGCCCCTGCGCGGCCGCACCGTCAGGCGGCTGATCGGTTCGGGCTTCCAGCCGGGCTTCACCGCCAGCCGATAGCGGCGCAGCACGGTGGCGATCACCGTCATCACCTCCTGCTGGGCAAAGCCCGCGCCCACGCACACGCGCGGTCCCCGGCTGAACGGGAACCAGGCCTGCTTGACCATTTCGGCATTGGCGGGATCGTCGAACCGGTCGGGGTCGAAGCTGTGCGGACAGGCCCAGTTGTCGCTGTTGCGCTGGGTCAGCCACGGCGCGACCACCAGCATCGCCCCGACCTTGAGGTCCTTGTCGCGCATCCGCATCGGACAGGGCACCTCGCGCGGGAAAAAGGCGAGCGGCGGGTAGAGCCGCAGCGTTTCGCGAAAGATATTGCGGACATGCCCCATGTCCTTGAGCATCGGCGCGGTAAAGGCCTGCTCCCCGGCTGCCTCCATCACCTGCGCGCGCGCGCGTTGCTGAATATGGGCGCATTCGGCGAGCAGGTAGAGCGCCCAGGTCATGGTGCTGGCCGTCGTCTCATGCC
This sequence comes from Sphingobium anseongense, assembly GCF_037725245.1. NCBI lineage: Bacteria > Pseudomonadati > Pseudomonadota > Alphaproteobacteria > Sphingomonadales > Sphingobiaceae > Sphingobium > Sphingobium anseongense. The sequence continues at coordinate 311,789 of NZ_JBBJUL010000002.1, forward strand.
CGGCCAGGAACACGGTCGACACCTGCCCCATCACCCCCTCGAAATCGAAATGCTCGCCCGTTTCGGGGTGCTTCGCCTCGATCAGCGATTGCAGGATGTCGGCATGGGGCGCCGCGCCGGTCGCGTGGAACGCATCGTAGCGTTCTTTCACGATCGGCCGGAACACCGCATGGATCGCCTCGGCCGGCTGTTCCGACCGTTTCTCGAACCATTTGCTCGGCAGGCCGTAAAGGCCCAGCATGGATGCCGAATGCGCCGCCCGCTGGAACCGTCCGAAGGCGTTGTGGATGATCAGCGACCGCTCGGCGTCCAGCGTCTGCGAAAACAGCGTGCGAAAGATGATGTCGGCCGCGACATGCGTCATCAGCGGATCGACATTGACCGGCTTGCGCAGGTCCGCGGCCGCTAGCCGGTCCAGCAGCGCGTCGGCCGCCCCCACCATCAGCGGCATCGACTTGGCCAGCGCGGTATGGGCAAAGGCCGGATTGACCATCGCCCGCTGGTTCTCCCAATCCTCGCCATTGGCGGAAAACACGCTGTTGCCGATCAACGGCCGCATGCCCTTGACCATTTCGCGATGCTTGGGAAATTCGGTGCCGCCGCGCAGCACCTGGTCGACCAGCGACAATTCGTTCAATATATACATGTGCTGGCCGCGCCCGCCGACCTCGCCCATCTTCATCGTATAGCTTTTTTCGTACAGCACATGGATCCAGCTGTTCCACCCGACGGTGAAGCGCTTGAGCTTTTGCAGCTTGCTCGCCTTGGGCTGGGGATAGGGGGGCTGGAACAGTTCGGTCATGCTATCGTCCTGAAACGCTCGACCGCCTGGTCTACCGTACTGCGCCCGGCGGTCAGGCTGATGAAATCGACGGGCGATGGGCGGTCGCCGACCCGCAGATAGTCGAAATGCGCCTCATATTTGTTCGACCAGCCGCCATGATAATTTTCCGGGTCATAGAACAGGTGGAAGCGCGGCGACAGCATGTCCACCCGCGCGACATGCGCGTCGCTGTGCAACAGCAGCGGATTGACGTTGAAATAGGCCGCGCCGTCGGGCGGCGAGGAAATGTCGACATAGCGAAACCGCTTGTCGGCCAGCGCGCGCAGATCGGCATGATACCAGGTCGCATCCCGGCGCAGGCCGACCACCGGCACCACCTGCCCCAGCCCCAGCATCACGAAATGATCGGGCATCGCCCCTCCGCGCAGGTCGAACAGGCGGCGCATGACGCTCATGCCCAAAATCGTGCCGGCGCTGTGGGTGACGAACAAAATTTCGTCCCATGGGCCGTCCAGTTCGTCGGCGATGCGCGCGGCGAACTGGTCGAGCCGCGCATCCAGCGCCTCGCCCGGCCCGCCGGCGGCGAGCCTGTGATGATAATAGGTAAAGCGCAGCAGCCACGGCACCACCAGCTTGGTGATCCAGCGCCCCGACAGCAGCGCGCTCGCCGCCACCCCCGCCAGCGCCGCCGCCCACAGCGGCAGCACGATCCACAGCAGCAAGGCCGGGATCAGCGCGAACAGCAGCGGGATCATCACCGCCAGGAAGGGGGGATAGAGGATGGTCAGCACCGGCCCCGGCCGCAACTGCTTCATCCGCTTGAACTGCATGTGGCGGGCATGGCCGACATAGGTGGCGATCGACCGCCAGCCCAGCTTGAGCGGATTGCGGATCCACACCTTGCCGACCAGGTCCTCCCAGCGCAGATATTCATAGTCGGTCTCCACCCCCGCATCCGGATTGGACACCGTCCAGATCGCCGAGTTGATCGGCCCCGCCCGCCGCGCGCTCACCTCCACCGCTTCGCCCGACAGCGCGGCATAGCGCGCCGCCTGCTCGCGATAGAGCTGATGATAGAAACGCACGCCGCGCGGATCGAAACCGCCGAGGTAAAAGACTTTGCGCTTGAATTTTTCCACCGGCCCCGCCCTAATCGGGGCATGACCACGCCCGAACGCGATTACTGCTATTTCATAGATCACCGCAAATACAACCGCAATGTCGGCTGCCGGCGTCACGACAACGCCTATGGCATCAACGGCGGCGGCGGCGAGCGCGACCGGTGGCGCGCCGATTACGCGCTCTACCGGCACATGCGCGACAATGGCGATCCGGTGGCCCTGCTCGCGCTTGCCGGGTGCCTCGCCTATGGCTGGTTCTTCTGGAACTATCATCCCGGCCGCTGGCTGTGGCGCGGACAATTGCTGCGCCGCTTCGTCAAGGCGCCGGGCCAGCGCAAGGATTGACGTGCGTCCTCGCCGACGCGGTTCGCGCGGCGGGATCAGCGCGCGATGAATGCCATGGGATCGACCGGCCGACCGTCGCGGCGAACTTCATAGTGAAGATGCGGCCCGGTTGATCGCCCGGTTGATCCGACCTCGCCGATCATCCCTCCCTTGCGCAAATAGGTGCCGGGAACGACGTGGATGCGCGACAGATGCGCATAACGGGTTTCATAGCCATTCATATGGCGGAGCCTCACGAGCAGGCCATAACCTCCTGCCGCCCCGGCTTGCGCAACCCATCCATCGGCGGTGGCATATACGCCCATGCCGGGCCTTGCGGAAAGATCCGCGCCGGAATGAAGCATGCGCCGGCCCAGGATCGGGTTGACGCGCATGCCCATTGGACTAGTCACCGTCGCGCTGCGGGGCACCGGGGTCGAGGGTGTAGGGCGCACGGGCGGGCGGTCGCTTGGCCGCGTGTGGCTGGCCTTGCGCCATTGATCGAACAGCGCGCGCAGCCGCGCCTCGTCTTCCCCCGATGACGCTGCACGCGCCGATGCGCAAATTAGCCCGGCCATCCCGATCAGGCCCCATATCCGTGCGACCCTGGCGACGCGCCTCGCCACGGACTGGCGACAATTTTCCATCATTGCGCCTCCGGTCGGGCACCTACGGCTGCGAACGGCGCCTGCGGGCGCTGTACCCAGGGCAACAACGGCTTGTCACGCCGGAACCGCCAGCGGTCGGCCCAGCCTTGACGGGACAAATCCTGCGCTACTTCGATGATCGTGAGAATGGCAAGGGATACCGGGATCGACATAGTGAGTAGCGGACGGATGAAGGGGCCAACCTGGACGACATATTCTACCGGCACCTGAGTATCAAAGAAGTAGCTGTCCTTCACCAAAACGGGCAGGCGATCGATGTTGAGATCGAGCGGGATGCACACGACATAGGCGACAATGATCGCATAGCGCCGGATCCCGCTTCGGCAGGGCTCCATGAAACAGAATAACAGCACCAGTATCTGCGTGTAGGAACTCACCTCCGTCGAAAACAGCGCTATGCCGATGCTGAGCGTCAACATCCTGTAGCGGGGAACGACTTCGGGCCGCAGGAAACAGGCCAATGCGGCCAGCATGACTATCGCCTGCGCGCCCCCCATCAGCACGGGCACGAGAAATTCGATCAACTCGACGCGGGACGATCCGATATAGAGGGATGTAGGAAATATCTGGGAATTGGTAAGCTGCTGCAATGGCAGCAGCGAAGACGCCATCCAGATATCCAGCGGGTTGTTGATGATGAGCCCTTCGGCGTAAGAAGTAATATTTTGATAGATTTCGGCCGGACTACCCGATCCGAACAGAAAATAGGTCACGCAGAATATGATCGCGGTGGCCAGCGCCGCTCCTTCTGCCCACCGCCAGCGGCGATGCAGCAACTGCGCTGCGATGGTGCCGATAAGGTACACCTTCATGTTGACAGCCAGGCCAGCGTATATCCAACGCATCCTGGCCGAACGCACGAGCGGCCCATAGGCGAGCAGAACGAAAATATAGGTGATCAAAATCACGTTGCCGCGATCAAGGCCCCACATCATCGGCAGTCCGATCGATATCGCCAACGATCGTGGCAGCGCAGTCCGCCGGTCGACTTTCATCAGCGTGCGTGCGGTCAGGATGATACACAGCGCATATATGACGTGCAGCGATCCAATCCCTAGCCAGTCGCATTCCCTGGATGGGCCGCCCTGCGCTGAGGTGTAGCAGGGACCGTAGGTGATCAGCCGAAGCATGACATAGGTCAGCGGCGGATAGATCGTCATGTAGGAATCATATGCGCCCGGCTCATGTGACCAATAGGCGGGATTGAACCAGTCCATCCAGGTATCGCCGATATCGTAGAAGAACGGCTGCGGGAAATGCTGGTAGGTAAAGAAGAACCCGAAACTGTAGGCCAGGCCGACAACGATCAATATGGCAAAGCCATATTCCAGTCCCAGAAACGAGAATAGCCGAGCTTTCACGCCGACTTCTCCGAGAAAACCAGTCTTTTGAGCACGAAGAAATTGACCACCGACACGAAAATGGTCGCGATCAGTCCGGCGATATAGGGTGATTCCACCACCGTTGCCACGAGCGCCAGCGTCGCCAGGTTCAGGACATAATTGCCGGCATAGGACAGGATAAAACGCATCCGGCTGCCTGGTTGCCCGGCGAAGGTATAGCGGCTGTAGGTGAAATAATTGAACGCCACGCCCAGCACATGCGACACGATCTGCGCCACATACATGTCCATGCCCGCCCACACGAACAGGGCGAACAGGCCATAACCGAAGGCCATGTTGATGACTCCGGCCTGATAGTAGCGGAAAAGCCGCTTCCACTCGCCGGGCGACTTCCAGTCGAACATCGCGTCAATATTCCGGCGGAAAGTTGATGCGTTCGCGCTCCAGCACCAGCGGCTGGTTGCGCGTGCGGTCGGACACCAGCCCGATCTGGACGCCCAACAGCCCCAGGAACAAGAATAGCAGGCTGAACTGTCCTTCCAGCATGGCCGCGAACAACCACAATTGCACAGACCGGCCGGTAAAGGCCGCGACCATCGCCCCGATCAGGCATATAAGCGTCAGCAGGCCGATGAAAAAACCGACATAGAGCGGCGCTCGCAAAAGATTCTTGGACGATCCGGCCAGGCCGTTGAGCGCAAAGTCGAGCAGCGTGAAGAAATTATTGTTGGATCGCCCTCCCGCCCGCAATGGGCGCTTGAAGGAGATGGTTTCGATGCTGAAGCCGGTTTCGACCAGCAGGCCGCGAAAAAACGGATGGGGTTCGTTGAGCGTGCGGATCGCCTCCACGACGCGGCGATCGTAGATGCCAAAGCCGGTGGCGTTGGGAATGATGCGATAATCGCCGAACCGCTGTTGCAGCGAATAGGACAGGCCGCGCATGAAACCGAGCACCGCGCCCGACTTCTCGCTCTCGCGCACGCCCAGCACGATGTCGGTGCCGTTGCGCCAGCGCGCCACGAATTCGGGGAGCAGGGCGGGCGAGTCCTGAAAGTCGGCGCACATGGATATCACGGCGCGACCGCCGGCCTGGTAGATGCCGTGGGTGGGCGACCGCATCTGACCGTAATTACGGGTATTGACGATCAGCCGGATGCGCGGGTCGCGCGCGCACATCCCCTTGATGATTTCGACAGTGCGGTCCTGCGATTCATTGTCGATGAAGATGATGTCGAAACTCTCGCACAGCGGCTCGAGTTCAGCGATGACCGCAGCGGCGATCGCTTCGGCGTTGGTTTCCTCGTTGCGACAGGCGATGACGACCGAGACTTCGGGCGTGATGGCAACATTGCTCATGACGCCTCCGGGGTGACGCGGGCGCCGACAGGGGGGCGGAGGCGATAGAATTCGATTGCCGCCCAAAGCATCGCCAGGGCGATCGCCACCGCCGCCGCAGGCCACCATATCTGTCGCTCACTGTCGACGAAGGGCGGTTCGAGGATGCGGACATTGGCTGAAGACGTCAGATTCTCCACCGCAGTTCCCTCCAGAAAGCGCAGATAGCTGTCATATAGCGCTCGCTGGATTCCCAATTCGCGTTCCAGCTTGAACAGCTGGCTTGACTGCGCGACCGCGTTGCCGACCGTGCCTTCGACGGCACTCTGCGTCCCCTTCACCTCTTCCAGCTGACGCCGGATCGCGACGATTTCGGCCTTGATCTGGGTGATCATGACATTGTCGTCGGTATAGAGCTGGCGCGCGGTCTCAAGCGCGATCTGCTTCGCCTTGATCGCGCTTTCCAGGTTCATGATCCGGTCGGTGACGATCGCCGCCTCGGCCAGCGGACTGGGATTACGGTTGCGCAGGCGAAAGGCGTCATAGGCGGCCTGCGCCTGGGCGAGGTCGCCCGATGCCTCGGATACGAGCTGACGCAGCACGCCCCGCTTATATGCTGTCTGCGTCCGGCTGATCTGGCCCAGCCGTTCCTGGATCGCTGTGGCGTAGGCAGCGACGATGTCGCGCGCCAGCGCTCCGTCGCGCCGCTGCATCTCGATCAGTATGATACCCCCGCGCAGCGATCGAATATCGACCTGTCTGTCCAGCCAGCGATGCAATGCCAGCCGGTCCTTGCCGAGTCTCTTGTCGAGCTTCGTCCGGTCGATGACGATGTTGCGGACATAGTAGCTTTTCCCCACTCGCAACGCGATCTCGACCGCGGCCTGGTTGCCGAACACATTGTTGATCGCGCCCAGCTGCCCGAGCGTGCCGCTGAGGCCCAGGCTCTGCGGATCGGTGGGGGTCAGCGTCACGGCCGCGCGATGACGTTCGGGAAACACCGACAGCAGGGCGAACAGCAGGATCGGCAAGCCGAACACCAGCGCCCGGGCGCGAAAGTGGGAAAGCCAGCGCAAGCCGGTAATCGTCCCCACGAAGCTGCGTGGCGGGGTCATCGTGCGACCGCCACGACCGTTGCTGCGCTCAGGCCCAGTTGGAACAGCGTCTGCGTGACATCCTTGAACTTGGCCCACCAGCTGTTGCCCTGGGTCCTGACCGGCACAAAGACGATGTCGCCGGGCAGGATGCGGGCGTTGAGCGATCCGCGCTTGCGCGAGACGACCTCGCCATTGGCACGGACCAGAAAGATGTTGCCCCGGTCCGCCGCACGCAGCGTGCCTCCAGCCATCTCGACATAGTCCTTGACCCGCCTGGGCGCTTTGCCGCCGCCGACCAGGAAGGATGCCGGGCGGTAGACCGCGCCGAACACGCCCACCGTGGACGCCATCGGCGGCACGTAGATCGCGTCATTATTCTCCAGCAGGATGTTGCCGGGAACGTCGGCGGCATCTGGCGACAGTTGCAGCACGACGCGCCCGTCCGGTTCAACCTGGCGCAGGCGATCCAGCACCGCGCGGGCGCCCGCGATCTGGCTGCTGCGCTCGGCCTCGCCGATGGCCGTGTCGGCGGTCAATGGCGCCGCGGCCAGGGTCAGTTCCAGCTGACGGATCGCCTCGCGATAGCTTTCCTGCTGCTGAATCTTCACCGATTGCCGTGTGAATTTGGTGCCGAAGGGGTAGGCGCGGGGGGTGAGGCCCCCGGCGCGCGCCATAATCTCGTTGATAGGGGTATTGGGCGCGGCGTAGTAAATGCCCGGCTGCCGCACTTCACCCTCCACTCGAACCAGCACCGACTGGCGATCAATCGGCATGGTCAGACTGCCCGTGGACAGCATTTGCACGATGTCGCCGCCTTTGATCGGCTCGCCCCCTGCCGCCGTGAATGCGATTTGGCGAGGCCCGACCTGCTCGGCTTCGCCAGTGCGATAGAGGATGACGCGCGACCGGTCGGCCAATGTGTTCGGTCCGCCCGCGGCCGCCAGCATGTCCGCCAGATTCTCGCCCGGCTTCGCCTCGTAGATCGCTTCTTCCTGCACGCTGCCGATCACGGCGACCTGCTCGCCGGCGGGCGGAATGAACAGAACATCCTCATTTTGCAATTGCACGTCGTTGACGCTGCGGCCGCCACGCATCAGCTGGTAAAGATCGAAATCGACCACCTCCTGGCCATTGCGATACAGCTTGATACTGCGCCAGCTGCCACCGGACGAGGGGCCGCCCGCCTGAAACACGGCATTGGCAAGCGTCGACAGGCTGCTGAGCGTGAAAGCGCCGGGATTGTTGGCAAGGCCGGTCACATAGACGCGGATGCCGCGCAGCTTGCGGATATCGACCGAAACCGTAAAGCCCCGGAACTGCGTGCCGATCGCGCGGGCGATCACGTCGCGCAATTCGGCATGGCGCACGCCGGCAACCTGGACGGGGCCAACGCCGCTGATGAACAACCGGCCGCTATTGTCAACCTCCTGCTCGATGCTGCCGTTCATGGATCCGGCGAGCGCGATCACGATCGTATCGCCCGGTTGCACCACATATTCCGGTGGCACGGTTGCCGTTGCCGGTGCCGCGAAGTCGCGTTGCGCCGGCAATATCAGGGATTCTCCATAGCGCGGCAGCTTCCGGCCCAGCAGACGCTCGACATAGATTTCGAATTCGCCCGGCTTGGCGAACTGGCGGGTCAGCGCCTGGTCGTCTTCCTTCCGCTGGCTGCGGGCGCCCAGCAACTGTTGCAGGGTCAGCATATCGTTGCTGTTCGTCGTCACATTATATGGCTGGATGGCCTGCTGGCCAACGAAGGGATTCTCGGAAGCCGTGCTGCCCTGCGAAAGGCCCGATGCGCTCACATTGTCATTGCCCTGCCGCGATGACGATCCGGTCCCGTTCATGCTGTCGAGCGGCGATCCGGAAGGAATGCCGGTGTTCATCTGTGCGACCGCGACCGGCGCGACCGCAAAAGACAGCAGCAACGCGGCGATCCTGCCACGCCCGATTGTTCTGCTCTCGACTGCTCTTGTCAAATTCCCGCCCTTTATATGCATCGCTGTCAACACTTGCGCTATTCTATCCTCGGTCATGCCCGACCGCACAAAACAAAAAAATCGGAAGGCGGTTGGTCCGGGGATTGCCCCTTTTGCCGCTCGATGATCCGCCCTCTCTTGCCCAAGGCGTTCATCGACATGCCGACTGAACCAGCCGGCCGGCGATGTCGTCGATAGCAGCCGGCAGATCATAGGCCAGACGCAGGCCCAGCGTCTCACGCGCGCGCGCCACGCTTGGAATATATCTGTCCACCCGGTCGGACGTGAAGGACGGAACATCGGCATCCACGTCGAAACGGCGCGCCACCATCTGCGCCACCTGCCCTACCGTATAGGCCTCATCCGATCCGACATTGAATATCGGGCAACCGCTGTCGGCTACCGTAGCGATCGTCATCAGCCAGTGCACCAGGTCGTCTGCGTGCATATAGCTGCGATAGACCGCGTGTCGCGCCTTGACCTCGATCCGCCGACCCGCCAGCCCGTCGGCCAGGAAGTTGCCGATGGCGAAATGCTGGTCGCGCGGCAGATAGGCGCCCACGAAAGCGAAGCAGCGGGCCACCGCCACCGCCACCCCGTCCGATCCCAATTGCGCGATGCGCATCTCGGCGGCGCGCTTGGCGATGGCATAATCCTGTTTGTAGGTGACGAGTTCGCTGACCGCGCCGCCGTCATCCTCTTCGGATATCCGCTCGATCAAAGGGTCAATCTGCCCGTAAACCGCGCCGCTGCTGGTATAGACGATCCGGCTCGATCGGTGATGCAGCGCCGCGATCCGGCAGAAATTCTCGGTCGATGCCTCGATATTGGCACGTTCCTGCGCAGCGGCATCGACATAGCGCTGCGCGTCTGTGGAACTGGCGGCATGAATGATGATGTCGGCATCGGGCAAGCGGTCCACCGCTCCCACATCGGCATCTATCAACTCGACGCCCGCGGCCGTCAGATCGGAATGCGTATAGGCAAGCTGGCGGGCATGTCGCGCGACCACGATGATGCGGCCAATGTCCCACGGGGCCAGCCGGCCGCGACGAAAGGCATCAAGAAAGGATTTTCCGAAAAAGCCCGAACCGCCAATGACCATGAGGGACATGGACGTCACGGCTTGCGCGCCCCTGCGCGATCGGGCCGATTACAGATCGGCATAGTCGATTTCCGGCGTCATCCGGTCGATGGGATTGGATTCCATTGATCCGCTTTCGGTGATGCGGCTGGTGATCTTGGGGAAATAGGTCTGTTCCGGATCTATCGGGACAATGAAAGCCTGCGGCCCGGCTGATTCCATCCTTGCGAGGAATTCGGGCGAGCGCTCAAAGCCCAGCTCCAGTTCCAGCACCGGGATATCCCAGGCGTCGAACACCCGGTTCCACTGGGGCAGGCCAAGCCCGGACTGACGATCGCAGCCCAGATATTTGCCATTGAAATAGCTGCGCTGGGTCATGCGGATCGATGCATGGCCCTGATCGTGGAAGATGAACATCTTGAGATTGCACTGGTTGACCGAAACCGTGCCAAGTTCCTGCAGATTCTGCGCGAAACCGCCGTCGCCCTCGATCAATATGGTGCGGCGTCCGCCATGGGCGGCGATTGCAGCACCGATCGCCCCCGACAGGCCGTAGCCCATCGACGCCAGCGACTTGTCCGTCACCACGCGCTGACCGAATTTCTGCTTGTACAGTTGCATCGACAGCGTAAAGGCGCTGCCGCTGCTGCACGGAATGATCAGATCGTCCGGGCGGGTCAACCCCTCCAGCGTGACGATGAAATCATAGGGCGAGATATAGCCCTCGCCCGTGTTGTTGACGCTTTCGACGCGGGGGATAGCCTGGCGGATGCCTCGCGCCTTATTCAGCCAGTCGTCCTTGGCCGGCAAGTCGCGTTCCAGAAGCCGCGTGATGAAGTCGTTGGCATCCACCCGCAACTTCATGTCGGTTCGAGGGTGTCCCTTTTCCAGTTCGCTGGCGTCGATCTCGACATGGACGATCGTCGCCCCCCGGCCGAACTCCTGCCACCTGAAGCCGGTCTGTTGCAAACCCAGCCGCGTGCCGACGGCTATGATAAGGTCGGCTTTCTGGATGATGATGTTGCTGCTGCGCTGTCCCCAGGTATTGGGACGGCCCAGATAGGTCGGGTCGTCGCCATCCAACCGGTCGGCGCCGTTATAGGTCGTCATGGATGGCACGCGCAGGGCGTTGAGCCGCGGGCGCAGGGTGTCCATGGCCGCATAGTCAATGCCCCCGCCGATCAGCAGGATCGGCCTTTGCGCCTTTGCATAAAGGTCGGCCACCGCGTCGATGTCGGCGGCCAGCGCAACGGGCAGTCCGCAGTCGGCAACAGGGGGCAACGCCTCTTCCTCCACCGACGCGGCCTGCACGTCCAGCGGCATCTCCAGGAACACCGGACCCTTGCGAGGCGTCCAGCTGATCGAAATTTTCTCAAGGAACTCGGCCGCAGTCAGCGGCTTGCGCAGGCGATAGGCTTCCTTGGTCGCCGAACGTACCAGTGCGACGCCGTCGATTTCCTGGATGCCGCGCGATCGCAATTCGCTATTCGCCAGGTCGGATGTCTTCACCTGACCGCCGATCACCAGCAGTTCGCGGCTTTCAAGGAAAGCGCCGGCGATGGCGGTCACGATATTGGTCAACCCCGGTCCCGCCGTGACAAGCGCCAGCGCCTTTCGACCGTCGCCTATCTCGTTGAAATATTCCGCGGCGATGCCCGCCGCAACCTCATGCACGACCGGAACGCCGGTCAGGTAGCGGTCGAGGCTCTCGGTCAGGTGCATGATATTGCCCCCCCCGACGAAGAAATAATGGGTGTATCCCGCGGCCTTCAGCCAGGCGGCGATCTGATCGCTGTATTTCACGGACAATCCTGTTCGGTCAGGGCAAGCAGGGAAGAAATGATGTTGACGATCTGGTTGGCTGACAGACTGCCCGGCGTGCCCTTGTCATAACCCCAGTCGGCGTGCAGCGGAAGGTGGATCTGCCCTTCGAACGGCTCAAGATGGCTGTTCATGTCGTCGACATAGACAACCAGCCATTTGCCACGTTCCAGCCAGGCCTGTTCCTTGGCAACGGCCAGCTTGCTGCCCAGCCGCCTGATATCCTCCTGCCCGAAAATCGGCAGCACATCGGCATCATGAAACGCCATCGCCTCACGGATCGACTGGACGTTGCGCGTCGAAAGGATCGCGAAGCGTTCGGGATGCGCCCGCAGGATGGGCTTGAGCAGGTAGAAGAAGTCGTAGGGCGGCATGACTTTTGGCCAGTCCGGGTCCTGCATCATCACTTTGCGCGCATCGAAAAAAGCATGCGCGAATGCCCAGTCTTCTTCCGTGGGACTGACGGTAGGCAACGATTCCGGGGGAATATAATGATGCTCGCTATAGAGCCGGAAATATTGCCACGCATCGGTCACCGCCGCGCGATAGACCAGGAATTCCTCATAGCTGATGTCCTGGCGGAAACCGGGTCGCCCCTCAGCGCATCTGTTGGCGACGCTATAGGCTTCGAAGGCGCTGTTGAAAAGGACGCCGTCGAAATCGAGCAGGAACTGAAGCTGCATCAGAGCCTCGCGCGGATTTGCACGACGCGCGCTGCGGCCGACGACGCGATGTCGCCATGATGGGCATGCTGCATGTCCAGCAGGGCGCCTTCAACAGCAAAGGCCGCATTGAGCGCGCCGTCCTCCAGGAAGCGCTCGACCGGCATCACGCATTTGCGCGTTTCCACACATTCGACCAGTTGGCGCAATTCGGTGTCGCTGCGCAGCAGCGCGATCGTGTTCTTGTTGACCGATCCGCCCATCGTAAAGCCCAGACCCCGCTTGTGCGCCGCGCGGGCCACCGTCTTGACCATCGCGATGGTTTCGTCGCTGTCGACGTTCGTCCCGCCATAGCTGGCCGTCAGATCGCTGCGGCCCACCGTCACTTCGGTCAGCTTGACGCCTGCATCGAGGATGTCGTTGATCCGCCGCACCGCATCGATCGTCTCGATCGTCACGCCGACCTGCTCGAACCCGCCGTCGGGCAGCATCTCCTGATATTTGCGCATCGCGAACGGGCTCTCGATCATCGGTGCGACGATGCGAGAGATGCCCATCATCATGCAGAACCGCATGTCCGACTTCGCCTCGCACCCGCCGATCTTGACGAGATAGGGCAGGCCGTTGCGGGCGGCGAACGCGGCTTCGGCGGCGATGCTGTCGCGCGACAGCCCCTCTGCCTCGAATTCGCCCTTCAAGGCGACGATCTGGCTGAAATTCATGGCTTTTGCTCCCGCTTATCGCGACGGCCGGCTGGCGAGGAAGGCACGAACCTTGTCGCCGACATATTCGATATGCGATGCGTCGAGACCGGGGAACACCCCGATCCAGAAGGTGCGCTCGGTTACGATGTCGGCGTTGGTCAGGTCGCCCACGACGCGATAGTTGCGCCCCTTCATATAGGGCTGACGCAACAGGTTGCCGCCGAACAGCAAGCGCGTGGCGATCTTCATTTCGTCGAAATACTGGGTCAACTCTTCGCGCTGGAACCCGACATTCTCGCGCAGCGTCAGCGGATAGCCGAACCAGGAAGGCTCACTATTGCGCGTCGGCTCCGGCAGGATGAACACATCCTCGAATTCACGGAACACTTCCGTCAGCAGGTCGAAATTGCGGCGGCGGGCGGCGATGAAATCTTCCAGATGATCCATCTGCGCCAGGCCGACGGCGGCCTGCATGTCGGTGATCTTGAGGTTGTAGCCGACATGGCCATAGGTATATTTATGGTCATAGCCCTGCGGCAGGCTGCCCAGCTTGCGGCCGAACCGCTTGCCGCAGGTATTGTCCATGCCCGGCGCGCACCAGCAGTCGCGGCCCCAGTCGCGCATCGATTCGATGACGCGCTTGAGGCGCGGCTTGTCGGTGAACACCGCGCCGCCCTCGCCCATGGTGATGTGGTGCGCGGGATAGAAGCTCAACGTGCCGATATGGCCGAACGTGCCCACGCCCTTGCCGTCATAGGTCGCGCCCAGCGCGTCGCAGCAATCCTCGACCACCCACAGATTATATTTCTCGGCGACGCGCATCACTTCGGCCAGGTCGAACGGATTGCCCAGCGTGTGCGCGATCATGATCGCGCGGGTCTTGTCGGTGACCGCCGCCTCGATCATCTCGGGCTTGATGTTGTATGTCGGGATGTCGACATCGACGAACACCGGAACCAGCCCATATTGCAGCGACGGGTTGACCGTGGTCGGAAAGCCGGTGGCGACGGTGATGACCTCGTCCCCGGCCTTCAGCGCGTCTCCGCGGAAATAATGCGATGTCAGGGTCGACAGCGCCAGCAGGTTGGCCGACGATCCCGAATTGGTGGTCAGCGCGTGGGCGACCCCCATGCGCTTGGCCAGCCGCGCTTCGAACGCCTCGTTGAAACGCCCGGTGGTCAGCCAGAAATCGAGCGCGGAATCGACCAGCATCTGCATGTCGGGCGCGCCATAGACCTTGCCGGACACCGGCACCGGGCTGCTGCCGGGGACGAACGGCTTTGGCGCATGGAAATTGTCGGCATATTTGCCCACCAGGTCGAGGATGAGGGCGCGCAATTGCGGCTCGTCACATTGACCGACCAGCGCTTCGATCGCTTCGGGTCCGGCCTCCAGGGTCGAAATCATAGACTATACTCCAAAATATTCGCGCGAAAGCGGTCGCGATAATCCCGCAATTGGGCCAGGCTGACGGCGCGCGCATCCTCACCGCGCGCCACGGCCCTGTGCCATTCGACCACCTTTTCAAGTGCTTGCTCCAGGGGCAGGCTCGGCCGCCAGCCCAACACGCTTCGCGCCTTGGAACAATCGAGCTTCAGGATGCGCGCTTCGTGCGGCTGCTCTCCCTGTTCGGGCCGGTCCCATCCGCTCGCCCCCCATGCCTCCAGCATCCGTTCGACGATCCAGCCGACGGGCTTGCTGTCATCGTCGGCGGGGCCGAAATTCCATGCCGAGGCCATCTCCGGGTCGCCGTCCATCATCCGCTCGGCGATCAATATGTAGCCGCCCAGCGCTTCGAGCACATGCTGCCAGGGCCGGACCGATCCCGGCGCGCGGATCAAGGGCCGCCTGCCCGCTTCCAGCGCCCGGACGATGTCGGGGACCAGCCGGTCGAGCGCCCAGTCGCCGCCGCCGATGACATTGCCCGCACGCACCGATGCCAGCGCGGCATCCCCGCCACCGCTGAAATAGGACCGGCGATAGGAAGCGATCACCAGCTCGGCCGCGCCCTTGCTGCTGCTATATGGGTCGTGGCCGCCCATCGGGTCGTTCTCGCGATAGGGCCACACCCATTCGCGATTCTCGTAGCATTTGTCGGTAGTGATGCACACGATCGCCCGGACGTCGGGCGTCCTGCGACATGCTTCGAGCAGATGGACCGTGCCCATCACGTTGGTTTCATATGTTTCGACCGGCGCGTCGTAGGAATAGCGGACCAGCGGCTGGGCGGCCAGGTGGAACACCACTTCGGGCCGGGCCTGCGCCATCGCCACGGCCAGCGCGGCGCCATCGCGCACATCGCCCTCGATATGTTGCACGACCTCGCGCACCCGCGCCTGCTCGAACAGGCTGGGGTCGGTCGGCGCGGCCAGCGAATAGCCCGTCACCTGCGCCCCCAGATCGGACAGCCACAGCGCGAGCCAGCTGCCCTTGAACCCGGTATGGCCGGTAATGAACACTCGCCTGCCGGCCCAGCCGGCATCCTTCGCCGTCACGGCGTCACCACTGCTTCCAGGGCGCGCCCGCGGCCCATAATTCTTCGAGATGGATTTTGTCGCGCAGCGTATCCATCGGCTGCCAGAACCCGTCATGCCGGAAAGCGACCAGGTCGCCATCGGCCGCCAGCCGTTCCAGCGGGCCTTGTTCCCAGACCGTTTCTGGTCCTTCGATCAGGTCGAGCACGCTGGGATCGGCGACGAAGAAGCCGCCATTGATCAGGCCCCCGTCCCCGTCGGGCTTTTCAAGGAAGCTGGTGACGCAGTCGCCGTCGAACTGCAATGCGCCGAAGCGCCCCGGCGGCGCGACGGCGGTGATCGTCGCCTTGCGGCCATGGGTTTTATGGAAATCGACGAGCGCGCCGATGTCGACCGAAGCGACGCCATCGCCATAGGTGAAGCAGAAAGGCTCGCCGTCGACCAGATAGGGCCGGATCTTCTTGAGCCGCCCGCCCGTCATCGTCGTCGCGCCCGTTTCCACCAGCGTGATGCGCCAGGGCTCGCTCCAGTTCTGATGCACCTCGACCGCATTGTCCTTCAGGTCGATCGTCACATCGGCGGTATGCAGGAAGTAATTGGCGAAATACTCCTTGATCATATACCCCTTATAGCCGAGGCAGATGATGAACTCGTTGATGCCATGGAATGAATAAATCTTCATGATGTGCCAGATGATGGGCATGCCACCAATCTCGACCATAGGCTTGGGACGGACCGAAGTCTCTTCACCCAAGCGACTCCCCAGTCCGCCTGCGAGAATTACCGCTTTCACTTTAATCAAATTCCCCCGGAAATTAATGTCGCTCGCCTTGGAACTCTTTCGTTCTGTTGAGCGCCATATACTTTGTCAACCCGCTAGTAACAAATTCGAAACTATCCTGCCCACTGTCGCAAAGACGTCACGGCGGGCGAAAAACCGTCAGCTTCGCCGCAATATTTTCATCGCGCCGCCGCTGCTTGGGGGCCTATCGGCTCCGGCCGCCCCGCAGGTCGACGATGCGGATGAACGGCCCGCCGATCCTGTCCTGTTCGGGCCGAAAGGTCGCGCGCAGCCGGCCGCCGCGCACGAACCGCTCGTAACGCGCGGCTTCGCGCGCATATAGCGCGCCCTCCGCCTTGTAGCGGTCATAATGGGAAAACACCGCGAAATCGGCGCGACAGCTTGGCAGGCCCCCTTCGTCCATCGTGCCGAAATCGACCACCGCGCGCTTGCCCCGCCAACTGTCGAGCGCGCCGGGTCCGGCCTTGGCTTCCAGTTGCCCGCTCGCCTCCAGGCATCCCCGGTCGCCGGCGGGCAACAAAAATGTCCATTTCGGATCGAGAAGATCGAACGCCAGATGTTCAAGGACGATGCGGCTGCCCGCCGGCACATGGTCGCGCACCCATGCGGACGCCAGCGCCCGCGTATCGTGCGCCCGCTCGGTCGCGCGCGCCGCAAGCGCGGACATGGCGGGCGGAACCAGCGCGGCCATCATCACCGCCGCAACGGCCAGCGCGGCCGGCCTGCCCCCCTTCGCCCGCGCCCATGTCACCAGTGCGCTGACCGCCAGCCCCGTGAACAGCGCGGCAAGGGGCAGCAACGGCACCGCCCATCGCTCCCAGATCAGCGTCTGCGCCGAAATCAGGATGAAGAACAGCAGCGCGATCGGCAGCAGCGTCGCGCGGGCCACGCCGCCGCGCAGCAGCACCAACACCATCCCCGCCGCAGCCACGACCAGCCCCGCCGCGCCCATCGACCCGCCCAGCGGACGGCGCAGATACCAGCCCAGATTGGCGGCCAGCCCGCGCCCGGTCGCGCCGACATGATGCGCCTGCGCCTCGCCGCTCAGATTGGCGACCACGGTGTGGACATCGATGAGGATATAGGGCGATATGACCAGCAGCGCCGCGACCGCCGCCAGCGCCGACAGCGCCAGCCGCATGATCTCGCCGCGGCGATCCCCTCCCGCCACGCCGGCTTGCGCCGCGCACCGCATCGTGCACGCGCCGATCACGCACACGAACACGGACGCCGCCGGCCATTTGGTCGCGCACGCCGCGCCCGCCAGCGCCCCGGCGACCAGATAGGCGCGCAATCGCCCGGTCTGCGCCACGCCGATCGCGGCGTTCAGGCACAACAGCATGAACAGGCTGGCCTGGATGTCGGTGCGGATGATCTGCGAATAGGCGATGTGCACCGCGTTGATCGCCAGCAGCCCCGCTGCCACCAGCCCCGCGCCCTCGCCGCCCAGCCGCTTGCCGATCCGCCAGGTCATATAGACGCTCGCCACCCCGCACAGCATGATCGACACGCGCCCCGGCAGGATCAATATTCCAGGGTCGGCATAGGCGGCGGTGGTGATCGCGTGCAGGCTGTCGAACCGCCCGGTCAGCAACGAAACGCCCACGACCAGGATGTCGACCAGCGCCAGGCCATAGATGGTGGTGGTGCCCGGATGCCCGAACCAGCCGGGGTTGAGCGTCCGTTCGGCAAGCAGCTTGACGGCGCTCAGCGCGAACAGCGGCTCGTCGGGGTCGTACAGCGCGGGCAGGCCAAAGCCGATCCCCTGCAACCGCGTCACGACCGCCAGCAGCAGGATTCCGAACAGAAGGATCGCGGGTCCCCGCGCGAATGGGCCTTGCACCCGCATCACATGTCATCCCGATCGCGGCCTGTCCCGGCGTCGCCGAGGGTCCCCGCCCCTACAGGCCGCCCCCGCGCGGCGCAAGCCGCCGCCCCGCGCGCGCGGGAATTGATGCCAGCCCCGCGTGAAAATGCCTCGCCCCCGCCCTCCCTTGCGCTTGGCCCTTCACAACGGTAGAGGCGGCCCCTATTTTTCAGCGATACGCACAGGAGTAACAGGCCGTGGCGGCGAAGTGGACGCCCGACAGCTGGAGAAGCCATCAGGGCCTCCAGATGCCGGAATATCGGGATGCAGCGGCGCTCGCCGCGGCCGAGGCGCAACTTGGCCAGTTCCCCCCGCTCGTCTTCGCCGGCGAAGCGCGCAACCTCAAGGCCGATCTGGCCAGGGTCGCGGCGGGCAACGCCTTCCTGCTCCAGGGCGGCGATTGCGCCGAAAGCTTCGCCGAATTCCACCCCAACAACATCCGCGACACCTTCCGCGTGCTGCTCCAGATGGCGGTGGTGCTGACCTTCGCGTCAAAGCTGCCGGTGGTGAAGGTGGGCCGCATGGCCGGCCAGTTCGCCAAGCCGCGTTCGGCCGCGACCGAGACGATCGACGGCGTCGAGCTGCCCAGCTATCGCGGCGACAATGTCAACGACATCGCCTTCACCGCGGCGGGGCGCGAGCCCGATCCGCAGCGGATGGTGCGCGCCTACAACCAGTCCGCCGCCACATTGAACCTGCTGCGCGCCTTTTCGACCGGCGGCTATGCCAGCCTCGACAGGGTGCATGGCTGGATGCTGGATTTCATGGGCCGGTCGCCCTGGGCCGCGAAGTTCGAGGCGATGGCCGACCAGATCGGCCAGGCGCTCGATTTCATGCGCGCCTGCGGCCTCAACGCCGAAACCGTGCCCCAGCTTCAGGGCACCAGCTTCTACACCAGCCATGAAGCGCTGCTGCTGCCGTTCGAACAGGCGCTCACCCGTCAGGATTCGCTGACCGGCGACTGGTATGACACCAGCGCGCACATGCTGTGGATCGGCGACCGCACCCGGTTCGAAGGGTCGGCGCATGTCGAATATCTGCGCGGCATCGGCAACCCCATCGGCATGAAGTGCGGGCCGAGCCTGGAGCCGGACGCGCTGCTGCGCCTGCTCGACATCCTCAATCCCGCGCGCGAACCGGGCCGCATGACGCTCATCACCCGCTATGGTCATGACAAGATAGAGGCCGGCCTGCCAAAGCTGGTGCGGGCGGTGATGCGCGAAGGGCATCCGGTGGTCTGGTCCTGCGACCCGATGCATGGCAATGTCGTCAAGGCCGCCAACGGCTACAAGACCCGGCCGTTTGAACGCATCCTGGCCGAAGTGCGCGGCTTCTTCGCCGTCCACCGCGCCGAAGGCAGCTTTGGCGCGGGCATCCACGCCGAGATGACCGGCCAGAACGTCACCGAATGCACCGGCGGCGCGATCGCCATCACCGACGAAGGGCTGGCCGACCGCTACCACACCCATTGCGACCCGCGCCTCAACGCGGCGCAGAGCCTGGAACTGGCCTTCCTGCTCGCCGAAATGCTGAACGACGAACTCAAGGAACGCCGCGCGGCGGCCTGACCCGGCAGCCCCTCCCAGGCGGGGAGGGGCTGGCCGTCCTCCCCGATTCGGGGCAGCCTATTTCCGCTTCGCCTTGCGCGCGGCATAGCGCGCGTCGCGCTCGGCCTTCTTCTCTTCGTCGGTCTTTTCGATCTTCACCGGCCGCGCCGCTTCGGCCGCCGCCGCCGCCGCTGTCTTCTCTTCGGCGATCCGCGCCTTTTCGGCTTCGCGCGCCGCGCGCTTTTCCGCCGCCGCCGCCAGCGCCGCCTGCTGCTTGGCTTCGGCCGCGATCCTGCGTTCCTCCAGCACCGCCGGGTCCACCGGGGGCTTGGCCTTCAACTTGTCGAGCGCCTTCTGCCGCGCCTGCGCCGCGAGCGCGGTGCGTTCCTGAAAGCCGGGGTCCTTGTAGGAAGCCATGTTCGTCCTTGATGATGTGCAAATGCGGGCCGCCTAGCATGGTTCGGCGCGAAAGGGGAGATGTGTTGAGGGGGGGGTGGGGAAAGGCGGGCCGGCGCGGCACGCGCCTCTCCTCGACGCTCGAACCACCGCGCCGGTCGCAGTGCGTCGTGGCGCTCCCATGACGAAGCTGTCCCATACGGCTTCCTTCCATTCCAACGAAAGGATCGCACCATCAAACCGTGGGATCAAACATCTGGTTACCTGAAACCGAAGTTCGCTACATTGATATCGTCATCCCGGGTCAAGCCCGGGGTAACGGCAATGAAACGAACTTCAATTCCACCATATTGGGCCGCCGGGGCACCGCATCCATGCCGCCCATGCGGCATGGATGCGGTGCTCTGATGAAGGCTAGAATCTGTAGCTCGCCTCAAGGCCGTAGGTGCGCGGCGGATTCCACACCACCGTATATTGCGCGGTAAGCCCGTTGAAATAGCCGCTCGCCTTGTAATCGACATTGCGGATATTCTTGACGAAGGCGCGCAGGCTGTATTTGTCGCCGTCCGGGGTGAAGGTCACATAGGCGTTCTGGATAGTGTAGGCGGACTGGTCCAGGATCCGCGTGTTGAACTCGTTGAAGTGAATTCTGCCGCTCCAGTAGGATTCGCCCCGGACCATGATTTCGCCGCCGCCGACATCTGCGGTATATTGCAGGCCGATGCTGACGCTGTACGGTGCCGCGCGGTTGAGCCAGTTGCCCGCCACCTGCTGGTTGCGCGCCGGATCGCTGGCGGGGCGACCATCCGAAGCCGCGCAGGCGACCTGCGGCGCGGGCAGAACGATAGTCTGGTTGCAGTTGACGAAATCGGTATATTTCGCGCTCTGCACCATGACGGCGGCGTCCAGCTTCAGGCGCGGGGTGATCGCCGCATCCAGATTGGCCTCGATCCCCTTGATGCGCGAATCCGCCGCATTGAGGACGGTAAAGCCGCCAATCGTACCCAGGGTCTTTTGCACCTGAAGATTGCCATAATCATACCAGTAGCCGGCAATATTCAGGCGGATCCGGTTATCAGCAAACTGGGTCTTGATGCCAACCTCGCCGCCCTTGATGGTTTCGGGCTCATAGGCGTTGCCGCATGTCCCCGCCGAGACGCCGCCCGCCTTGAAGCCCTTCTGATAGGTGGCATAGGCCATGATCTTGTCGGTCACGTCGAACTGGATGCCCGCCTTGGGGGTCCAGGCGGTGAACTTCTGATTGGTTTTCTTGTCGAGGCAGGCGGTATTGAGGATGCTCTGGAGCGTATCCTTCTTGTCGATATTATAGCGCACCCCGCCGATCAGGCGCAGTGCGTCGGTGACGCTGAAGGTCTGGTCGGTGAAGAAGGCGATCGACCTAGCCTTCAACCGGTTGGTTGTCGCGTAGGTAGAGATGGCCGGAGCCGTGGGGTTGGCCAAGGCGCTAAAAACCTGCGAAGCCGAAGCCACCCGATCGTTGAAATAGTACACGCCGAATATCGATTTCAACCGTCCGTCGAAGCTGTCGGCATTCAGGTTCAATTCCTGCGTATAGGTATCTGATTTAAAACGATTGTAGATGGTTTGCGCCGTGAACCCGCTGGCATCCGCATCCAGGGGCATGGAATTTCTGTATTTCTGATAGGCCGATATCGACTTGAGCTGCACATCGTCGCTGATGTCCCAGGTCAAAGTCGCCGTCGCCGCATATTCCTTACTGTTGTTTTCGCTCGGATAATCGGAATAGACCTCTCGCGGACGGAAGGATTGCAGGCCAAGCACAGCCCGACGGGCGGGATTGAGCGATGGCGCGAGAACGCCGGGATTGAAGGAACTGCGCGTGTTGCCATAAGACCCCTCAAGGTCGAACTGCACCGTGTCGCTCGGCTTGAACGCGAGGATGCCGCGAACGCCCGTGAACTTGTTCTCGAAATAGCGGCTCTTGGGCGCACCGGGCAGAAGATTCCTGACGAAACCCTTGTCGCGATTGTCGAGCATGCCCGATATGCGAAAGCCGACCGTGTCGCTGATCGGGCCTGAAATATAGCCCTGAAGCGCGTAGCTGTCGAAATTGCCGACCCGCCCGGTAATCTGCGCTTCGGTCCGTTCGGTCGGCCCCCGAAGAACATAGTTGATCACGCCGCCGGTCGCGTTGCGGCCGTACAAGGTGCCCTGCGGCCCCGACAGCACTTCGATCCGTTCGAGATCCATGAGCGTGAGGTTCAGGCTGCGCGCGCGCGCCTGATAGACGCCATTGACGTGAACCGCGACCGATGGATCCTCGAACCCGCCCGTCAGGTTGGTGCTGATGCCGCGCAGCGTCACCGTGTTGCTGCCATAGGTATAGCCGACCTGCAATGACGGCACACGGGTCGTCAGGTCGCCAAGCCCGCGAATTTGCCGGTTCTCCAGCGTCTCCTGCGAAAAGGCTGCGATGCTCGCAGGAACGTCCTGAATATTCTCGGCGCGCTTCTGGGCCGTGACGACGATATCCCCGACGCCCTGACCGGCCTCAACGACCGGCGCCTGCGCGAAGGCGGGCGTGGCGACGATGCCGGCCGACACAGCCAGAACGACCGGGATGAGGGCGGACGACCCCATTATAGATGCCTTGTACATAATATCCCCTTTTCGCGGACATCATTATGTCCGCAGCATTGACCTGGTGAATGTGATGGAAAAACAGCGATCCATGGCTTGCTGACATGAAATTGATCGTATGCGTCCGGCCGGTGCGAACGCGCCTCCCAACGAGCTGCCTTATGTCAAATCAATATTGCCGAACCCCTTCACAAACAGCCATTGCGATCCGGAGCCGCCAGTTCCGGACCTGCGCCTATCATCGATGGGATAAGACTACTAATGCGGTTGAGTATTTCCTATCAAATGAGTTTTGCAAATCGACCTATTTGGGAGGATCAAGGATGCCGCCCGACGCGCGGCGCAGCCTATCGAGTTCGGCGCGATATGCGTGGATCAAATGCTGGCTCGCGCCGATCCCCTTTTGCCCACCCTGCCCTTGCGCGTCCGCTTCGCACAACGCCCAAAATCCTACTCCCCTGTCCTACACCCCCGCCCCCATGCCACACTCCCGCGCATGACCGATCCCGACGATGTCCTCGCCTTCGTTCCCGTGCCGCTCACTCGCCTCCGCGCGCGCGGGTGGAGTGCTGACCAGCAGCATGCGTTCATCGCCATGCTGGCGCGCTGCGGCGTGGTGGCGCATGCGGCGCGCAGCGTCGGCATGAGCGCGCGGTCGGCCTATCATCTGCGCGGCCGGCCCGGCGCGGACAGCTTTGCCGCCGCCTGGGACTGGGCGCTGGAAATGGGGCTGGACGCCGCCCGCGACGCGGCCATGGAGCAGATCGCGGCCGCGCGCGCGCAACCGCTCGTGCGGCGCGGGCGCATCGTCGGCACCCGGCATGGGGAGGATCACCGCCTGATCTTCGCGGCGATGCGCGCCTTTTCCGCCGAGGTGCGGGGGCGGCGGGCGGCCATGCCCCATCGCCTGCGGATGGACGCGCGCGCGCTGCGGGAAACATTCGATGCGCCATGGCCCTGGGACCCGGACGTGCCGCGTCCGCCTGAAACAATCGAACCCGGCGACGACATGAAAAACCCGATCGAGCGGGAAAAGTGCGAAGTTAAGCGCCGCCCGGCCATCCGGGCCTTTTGAAAAATGGATGCCGCTATTCCGCCGCCCCGGTTACTCCGCCGCCATCGCATAGTCGGCCAGCGGCAATTCGCGCTCCAGCGCCGCGACCAGATCGCGCATCAGCCGCTGCATCGCGGCAAGGCCGGGGCCGGGCCGCTCCATCGCCGGGTCGAGATACAGCCGCCGGTCGATCTCGACCTGCAACGCGTGCATCCCCCGCTCGGGCCGGCCATGCCGCTCCAGCAGATGATCGCCGGCATAGGGATTGTTGCGCGCCGTCACCATCCCGCGCCCCTCCGCGACATCGGCCGCGACCTGCATCAGCCGCGCCGCCGCGCTCCGCCCGAACCGGTCGCCCAGCACGATCCCCGCCGCCTCGCCCCCGCCCGGCGGCGGGGCGAGCGGGGGCATCGAATGCAGGTCGATCAGGATCGCATGGCCGAACGCCGCGCGCGCCCGCGCCATCATCGCCGCCAGCGCCGCATGATAGGGCCGGTGATAGCGCTCCACCCGCTCGCACACCGCGGCCCAGGGCAAGGCATGCAGCCACAGGTCGCCGACCCCCGGCAACCGCCGCGGGATCAGCCCCAGCCCGGCGCGCATCTTCCCGCTCGTCTGCAACGGCTGCTGGTGCGGCAACCCGCTCACCATCGCCGGGTCGACCTCGCGCTCGTTCCGGTTGAGGTCGATCATCGCCCGCGGCATCCGCGCCACCAGCACCGCATGGTCCGCCGCGATCAGCGGGTGCGCGATCAGGTCGGCGCCGCGATCCTCCATCCGCCCCAGCAATTCGGGCCGCACCCGCGCCGCGCGCAAAAGCTCGGCGGGATAGGCTCGCCCGGCATGGGGGATGGAAACGACGACGGGACTGACCGGCGCATCCGGTCCGTAGCGATAAAAGGCGGGGCTGGTTTCCGCCGGCGGGCGGGGCGCGCTGCGTTCCAACGGGTCTCCTTTCACCCTCGCCGAAAAATGGTTAGCCGGCTGGATAATATTAAGCGCTTGTCGCATAATGTCGCCCGTCGCGCCAGCCGGGGGGCCGGCACATAAGGGGTTGGTTGGGGACATGGTGCGTATTCTACTGGCAGAAGACGATGAAAGCATGCGCGCCTATCTCGCCCGCGCGCTGGAACGATCGGGCTATGAGGTCATTTCGGTGAGCACGGGGACGGACGCCGTGCCGCTGATCGCGTCGGACCGGTTCGACCTGCTGTTGACCGATATCGTCATGCCCGAAATGGACGGCATCGAACTGGCGCAGCACGCCGCGACTGCCGCGCCCGACATGCGGATCATGTTCATCACCGGCTTTGCCGCGGTCACGCTCAAGGCCGGCAAGGCAGTGCCGCAGGCCAAGATTTTGTCCAAGCCCTTCCACCTGCGCGACCTGGTGCTGGAGGTCGAGCGCATGTTCGGCACCGAAAGCCTGACCGGCCTGAGCTGATCTGCGCCGGCCAGTCGGGGATCAATCGGGGATCACCTCTTCCATGTCGGGCGTGGGATCGAGCGGCACGCCCGCCATCGCCGCCTGGAATCGTTCGCGGTCCAGCCCCTTTTCCCAGGCGGATACCACCACGGTGGCCACGGCGTTGCCGATGAAGTTGGTCAGGCTGCGGCACTCGCTCATGAACCGGTCGACGCCCAGGATCAGCGCCATGCCCGCCACCGGCACCGAAGGCACGATCGACAGCGTCGCCGCCAGCGTGATGAATCCCGCCCCGGTCACCCCGGCCGCGCCCTTGCTCGACAGCATCGCCACCAGCAGCAGCAGCAGCTGGTCCTGCAAGCTCAGATCCACGTTGGTCGCCTGCGCGATGAACAGCGCGGCGAGCGTCATGTAGATGTTCGTGCCGTCCAGGTTGAAGCTGTAGCCGGTCGGCACCACCAGCCCGACCACGGACTTGCGACACCCGGCCCGTTCCATTTTCTCGATCAGGCTCGGCAACGCGGCTTCGGAGGAGGATGTGCCAAGAACCAGCAGCAGTTCAGCCTTCAGGTAGCGAATGAGGTGCAGGATGTTGAACCCGGCAACGCGGGCGACCGCACCCAGGACGACCAGCACGAAAAGGATCGAGGTCAGGTAGAAGGTCGCGACCAGGCCGATCAGGTTGAGCAGCGCCCCCACGCCATATTGGCCGATGGTAAAGGCCATCGCCCCCAGCGCGCCGACGGGCGCGGCTTTCATCAGGAAGGCGACCAGCTTGAAGATCGCATGGCTGGCCGAATCGAGCACGACCAGCAGCGGCGCGGCCTTGTCGCCGATCAGGGTGAGGGCAATGCCGAACAGGATCGCGACGAACAGCACCTGGAGGATATTGTGGCCATCGGCGACCGCGGAAATCAATGTGCCGGGAATGATGTCGAGCAGGAAGGCGGTCAGCGTGCGGGCGTGCGCCTGTTGCTGGAATTCCACCACCTTGCCCGTATCGAGCGTGGCGGGATCGATATTGAGGCCCGCGCCCGGCTGGATGAGGTTGCCGACGATCAGGCCGACGACCAGCGCAAGCGTGGAAAAGGTCAGGAAATAGCCGAACGCCTTGGCCGCCACCCGGCCGATCGCGCTTACCTCCTTCATCCCCGCGATGCCCGTGACGATGGTCAGGAAGATGACCGGCGCGATGATCATCTTGACCAGCTTGATGAAGGCATCGCCCAGCGGCTTGAGCGCCACCCCGGTCTGTGGCCAGAAATGGCCGATCAGCACGCCCAGCGTGATCGCGATCAGCACCTGGACGTAAAGCTGCCGATACCAGGGCGGCGTCGGCATGGTCTGGATCGGCGATGATGATGGCTGCATGGTGCGCGCATACCCCTTTGTGCGCCGCAACATATTGCGTTGTTGCACCCTGTCCAGCGGATTAGACGAATCTGCCTCAGATTCCCGCTTGCGCGCTTGGATGCTCGCCGCTATGCGCTCCCTTCCCCGTGTGGGCGTGTAGCTCAGTGGTAGAGCACTGTGTTGACATCGCAGGGGTCGCAAGTTCAATCCTTGCCACGCCCACCATGATAAAGCCCGCCTGTCCCCGGATCGGCGGGCTTTTTCTATGGCCGCAGCCCAAGGAGTTTCGCCCATGACGTCCTGCACGATCATCGCCGGTCGCCGCGTCCTGTTCGTGATGGCGCTGAGCCAGGAATATGGGCCGCATCTGCAGGCGCGATTCACGCCGCTGATGACCGGCGTGGGGCCGATCGAAGCGGCGCTGTCGGTCGGCATCGCTCTTGACCGCATGGCGCAGGCGGGCGGCCTGCCCGACCTGGTCGTGTCGCTGGGATCGGCGGGATCGCGCCGATGCGCGCTGGGGGAAGTGTTTCAGGTGACGAATGTGTCATGGCGAGACATGGACGCCTCGCTGCTGGGGTTCGCCAAGGGCGTTACCCCCTTCATCGACCATCCGGTCGCGCTGCCGCTGGCAACCCCGCTCGACTGGCCCTGCGCCACGCTGTCGACCGGCGCCGACATCGTGGGCGGGGCGGATTATGACGCCATCGACGCCGATATGGTCGACATGGAAAGCTTTGCGGTCGCGCGCGCCTGTCATCGGTTCGCCGTGCCGATGATGGGCCTTCGCGGTATTTCGGACGGACCGGGCGAACTGGCGGGAATAGACGACTGGACCGCGCTGCTGGCGCTGCTGGACGAGCGGCTGGCGGACGTGGTGGATGTGCTGGGCGACGCTTTGGCGGCGGGGACCGTCACCGTCGACCAGGGCTGATCGCCGGGCTTGAGGGGCCTGGCGATAGCGATTGCCGACCGGGATCGCCCGCACGATAGACGGCGCGACCGCGTTGCGGACATGCTATGATGCGGCCGCGCCGGACAATCCCGGCAAACCCGTGACGCCGGGCCGCAACACGCCTGCGTGACGATGGAGGAGACCCTCATGCCCATCGCCTTTCGCCCGCCTTTCCCTGCCGTCGTGGGAGGCTGACATCGCCGGAACGACCACGGGCCGGGTCGCAATCATCGGCGCGGGGCATGTCGGCGCGACGACGGCCTATGCGCTGATGCTGCGCGGGCTGTTCGCCGAAATCATCCTGATCGACAGCGATGTCGCGCTGGCGACCGCCGAAGCAGCGGATATTTCCGACGCGAGCGCGCTGGCGCGGCCCGCGCGCATCGTCGCTGGCACCTATGCCGATGCAGCCGCCGCACAGATAGCGATAGTGACCGCAGGAGCGGCGACCAGGGGGACGCAGAGCCGGCTGTCGGTCGCCGATGACAGCGCCCGCATCGTCACCGCCTGCGTCACGCAACTCATCGCGGCGGGTTTCGACGGCATCATCATCGTCGCGGCCAATCCGGTCGACCTCATGGCGCTGGTCGCGTTGCGATGTTCGGGGCTGGCGGCGGCGCGGGTCATCGGCACCGGCACCCTGCTCGACAGTTGTCGCCTGCGCCAGGATATCGCCGCCGATTGTGGCGTCGCGCCCGCATCGGTCGATGGCTGGGTGCTGGGCGAACATGGCGATGGTGAGGTTGCCATCCGCTCGTCGGTCAGGGTCGGCGGCCTGGCGCTCGACCGGTTCCGGCCCGAACCGGCGGCATTCGACTTCGACCAAGTCGCGGTTGCGGTGCGCGATGCCGCGTACCAGATCATCGCAGGCAAGGGGTACACATCCTTCGGCGTCGCCACGGCGGCGGTCCGCATCTGCGAAGCGATCGTGCGCGACGAACGGGTGGTCCTGCCGGTATCATCGCTGCTGGGCGGGCAATTGGGCATCACCGACCTGTATCTGAGCCTGCCCTGCCTGCTGGGCGCGGAAGGGGTTGAACAGATACTCGTCCCCGATCTGGATGACGCCGAACTGGCAGCCTTGCGCCGTTCGGCGGACGCCATGCACGCCATCATCGCCGGCACGCCCTCCATTGCCGCCCTGTGGCGGGTCAGTTGACCGGGGCGCGCCGCCGGTAGCTTAGCGCCTCGGCGATATGCACCCGCCCCACCTGCTCGGCGCCGGCAAGGTCGGCGATGGTGCGGGCGACGCGCAGGATACGGGTATAGCCGCGCGCCGACATCTTCATCGCCGCGGCGGCCTGCGCCAACAGGTGCCGGCCCGCCTCGTCGGGCGTCGCCACCGTTTCCAGATGCTCGCCATCGACGTCGGCATTGGTGCGCGTCTTCGTGCCGGCGTAGCGGGCGGTCTGGATCGCGCGCGCGGTCCGCACCCGCGCCGCGACCTCTTGCGACCCTTCCGCCGGCGGCGGCAGCACCAGGTCGGCGGCGGTCACGGCATTGACCTCGACATGCAGGTCGATCCGGTCGAGCAGCGGCCCCGACAGCTTGGCCTGATAGTCCACGGCGCAGCGCGGCGCGCGCGAACAGGCGAGCGCGGGATCGCCCAGATGCCCGCAACGGCATGGGTTCATCGCCGCGATCAACTGCACCCGCGCGGGAAAGGTGACATGGGCGTTGGCTCGCGCCACCGTGACTTCGCCCGACTCCAGCGGCTGGCGCAACGAATCGAGCACGCCGCGCTGGAATTCGGGCAATTCGTCGAGGAACAGCACGCCCAGATGCGCCATGCTGACCTCGCCCGGCCGCGCTTTCAAACCGCCGCCGACCAGCGCCGCCATCGACGCGCTGTGATGCGGATTGCGGAACGGCCGCGCCCGGCTGATCCGCCCGCCCTCCAGCGTGCCGGCGACGCTCGCCACCATCGAGCTTTCCAGCGCCTCGGCCGGCGTCATGTCCGGCAATATGCCGGGCAGGCAGCTCGCCATCAGCGACTTGCCCGCCCCCGGCGGCCCGATCATCAACAGGTTGTGCGCGCCCGCCGCCGCGATCTCCAGCGCGCGCTTGGCGCTCTCCTGCCCCTTGACCTGCTTGAGGTCCACCGTCCGAACCGGCGCGTCGACCGGCCCCGGCTGCGGCGGCGACAGCGCGGCGGTGCCCTTGAAATGGTTGAGCAGGCCCAGCAGGTCGGGCGCGGCGATCACCTCGACATGCCCTGCCCAGGCGGCTTCGGCGCCCTGCGCCACCGGGCACACCAGCCCCAGATCGCGCTCGCCCGCATGCAGCGCCGCCAGCAGCACGCCCGGCGTCGGCGCGACTCGTCCGTCCAGGCTCAGCTCCCCCACCACCACATAGCCCGCCAGCGTCTCGGCATCGATCACCCCCATCGCCCCCAGCAGCGCCAGCGCGATGGGCAGGTCGAAATGCGACCCTTCCTTGGGCAGGTCGGCGGGCGACAGGTTGACGGTGATCCGCTTGGGCGGCAGCGACAGCCCGATCGCGGCGATCGCGTTGCGCACCCGCTCACGGCTTTCGGCCACCGCCTTGTCGGGCAGGCCGACCAGGATGAAATTGGGCAGCCCCGGAACCAGTTGGCACTGCACTTCCACCGCGCGGGCCTCCAGCCCCAGATAGGCCACCGTCGCCACTGTCGAAACCAAAGCCACCCCCGCGTCCGTTCGCCGCCAGCTTGGTCAGCCCCGCCACGGAAGTCGAGCGCTTTGTTCGGGCCGCGCGATCCGCTAAGCATGGCGGCCATGACCAAGTTCACCGTCAACGACCGTCCCGTCCATTATCGCATGGACCCTGACACGCCGCTGCTGTGGGCGCTGCGCGACGCGTCCAACCTCACCGGCACCAAATATGGTTGCGGCACCGGCGATTGCGGCGCGTGCACGGTCGATATCGACGGCGAAGCGGTGCGCTCCTGCCAGATCAGCATCGCCCGCACCGAAGGCCGCTTCGTCACCACTATCGAGGCGCTTTCGCCCGATCGCGGCCATCCGCTGCAACAGGCGTTCGCCGCCGACAATGTCTCGCAATGCGGCTATTGCATTCCCGGCGTCATCATGGCGGCATCGGTGCTGCTGCGCCGTACCGACGATCCGAGCGATGAACAGATCGACGCGGCGATCACCAATATCTGCCGCTGCGGCATCTATCCCCGCCTGCGCGGCGCGATCAGGCGCGCGGGCAGGATCATGCGCGGCGAGGAACAGGTTGCCGCCGCGCCACCGCCCGGCATCACGCCGCAGGATGCCGCCCGCACCGTGCCCGCGCTGGGCCGGCCCGACCCCGCGCCATAAGGCCAACCCAACTCTTTCCTTGCGCCCCCGCGCTCGCTAAGGCGCCAGCCTATGACCGATATTAGCGCTCTTAAAGCCGGCCTGATCGCCGACATCGCCGCCGCCGACACGCCTGACGCGGTCGAAGCCCTGCGCGTGGGCGCGCTTGGCAAGAACGGCGTCGTCACCGCGCTGCTCAAGACGCTGGGCGGCATGAGCCCGCAGGAGCGGCTTGAACAAGGCCCGCCGATCCAGGACCTGCGCGAATCCGTGACCGCCGCGATTGCAGGGCGCAAGGCCGCGCTGGAGCAGGCCGCGCTCGACGCCCGCCTCGCCGCCGAACGCATCGACATGACCCTGCCCGCCGATCTTGGCCCCCAGGGCAGCGTCCACCCGGTCAGCCAGGTGATGGACGAGCTGGCCGAAATCTTCGCGGACCTGGGCTTTTCCGTCGCCACCGGGCCGGAGATCGAGGACGACTGGCATAATTTCACCGCGCTCAACATTCCCGAAACGCATCCCGCGCGCGCGATGCACGACACCTTCTATTTCCCGGACGGGGAAGGGCAAAAGAAGATGCTGCTGCGCACCCACACCTCGCCGGTGCAGATTCGCACGATGATGGCCAGCCCGCCGCCGATCCGCATCATCGCGCCGGGCCGCGTCTATCGCAGCGACTCGGACGCGACCCACACGCCGATGTTCCACCAGATCGAGGGGCTGGTGATCGACAAGGGCATCACCCTTGGCCACCTCAAATGGACGCTCGAAACCTTTCTCAAGGCCTTTTTCGAGCGGGATGACATCGTCCTGCGCCTGCGTCCGAGCTATTTCCCCTTCACCGAACCCTCGGTCGAGGTCGATGTCGGCTACACCCTCATCAACGGCCAGCGGGTGATCGGCGGCGACGGCGACGCACCCGGCGGCGGCTGGCTCGAAGTGCTGGGCAGCGGCATGGTCCATCGCAAGGTCATCGAAGCCTGCGGTCTCGATCCCGACGAATGGCAGGGCTTCGCCTTCGGCACCGGGGTCGATCGCCTCGCCATGCTCAAATATGGCATGAGCGACCTGCGCGCCTTCTTCGACGGCGACCTGCGCTGGCTGCGCCACTACGGCTTTGCGGGCCTCGACGTGCCCACGCTGAGCGGAGGAGTGGGCGCATGAAATTCACCCTGAGCTGGCTCAAGACGCATCTCGCCACCGATGCCGACCTGCCGACGATCCTCAAGACGCTCAACGCCATCGGCCTCGAAGTCGAAGGCGTCGAGAACCCCGCCGAAAAGCTCGCCGCGTTCAAGATCGCGCGCGTCCTGACCGCCGATCCCCATCCGCAGGCGGACAAGCTTCAGGTCCTGACCGTCGACCATGGCGACGGCAATCCGTTGCAGGTGGTGTGCGGCGCCCCCAATGCGCGCGCGGGCCTGATCGGCGTGTTCGGGGTCGAGGGCGCGGTGGTGCCGGCGAACGGCATGGTCCTGAAAAAGACCGCGATCCGGGGCGTCGAATCCAACGGCATGATGTGCTCCACGCGCGAGCTGGAACTGGGCGACGATCACGACGGCATCATCGAACTGCCGGGCGACGCGCCGGTGGGGCAGGTCTATGCCGACTGGGCGGGCCTCAACGATCCGGTGATCGACGTCGCCATCACCCCCAACCGGCAGGATTGCATGGGCGTGCGCGGCATCGCGCGCGATCTGGCGGCGGCGGGACTTGGCACGCTCAATGCCATCGTCATACCCGCCATCGAAGGCACCGGCCCCGGTCCCGACGTGCGGACGGAGGACGGGGATGGCTGTCCAGCCTTCTTCGCCCGCACAGTGCGCGGCGTGACCAACGGCCAGTCGCCCGACTGGATCGCCAAGCGCCTCAAGGCGATCGGGCAGAAGCCGATCAGCGCGCTGGTCGACATCACCAACTATATCATGATCGACCTTGGCCGCCCGCTCCATGTCTATGACATGGCAAAGCTCCAGGGCGGCCTCGTCGCGCGCCGGGGCAAGCCCGGCGAGCAGGTGCTGGCGCTCAACGGCAAGAGCTACACCGTCGACGAGACGATGACTGTCATCGCCGACGATGCCGCCGTCCACGACATCGGCGGCATCATGGGCGGCGAACATTCGGGCGCGCAGCCCGGCACCACCGACGTCCTCATCGAATGCGCCTATTTCACGCCCGAACGGATCGCGATGACCGGGCAGAAGCTCGCCCTCACCTCCGACGCGCGCGGCCGGTTCGAACGCGGCGTCGACCCCGCCTTCCTCGACGATGGCCTGTCGATCGCGACCAGCCTGGTGGTCAGCCTGTGCGGCGGCGCCCCCAGCGAGGCGACCCGCGCCGGTACGCCGCCTGCAACCGCGAAGACGATCGCCTATGCCCCCGCCCGCTGCCTGGCGCTCGCCGGAGTCGATGTGCCCGCCGAGCGGCAGAAGCTTATCCTTGAAAGCCTGGGCTTCACCGTCGCGGTCGAGGACAGCCGCACCGATTATGAAGACGGCATGCCGGTCATCGTGCCCGGCGTCTGGACGATCACCGTGCCAAGCTGGCGGCGCGACGTCGACGGCTGGGCCGATATCGTCGAGGAAGTGGTGCGGATCGTCGGTCTCGACCATGTCCCCTCCACGCCGCTGCCGCGCGCGCCCGGCGTCGCCCGGCCGACCGCCACCCCCGAACAGCTGGTCGAACGCAAGGTGCGCCGCACCGCCGCCGCGCGCGGCCTGTGCGAAGCGATCAACTGGAGCTTCATTTCGGAAAAGGAAGCCGCATCGGTCGGCGGTGGCGAATGGACATTGGCGAACCCGATCTCCGAAGATTTGAAGGTCATGCGCCCGTCGCTGCTGCCCGGCCTGCTGTCGGCGACCCGGCGCAATATGGATCGCGGCGCGTCGTCGGTGCGGCTGTTCGAACTTGGCCGCCGCTATTTCGCGCAAGGCGAACGTGCCACCGTGGGCTTCCTGCTGGCGGGTGAAAAAAGCCCGCGCGGCTGGCAGGCAGGCAAGGCGCAGGGCTTCGTCGCCCATGATGCCAAGGCCGAAGTCACCGCCCTGCTCGCCGCTGCGGGCGCGCCCGTCGCCAATCTGCAAAATTTCGGCGATGCGAGCGCGGCCTATCATCCCGGCCAGTCGGGCACGCTGCGCCTTGGTCCCAAGGCGGTGCTTGCCGAATATGGCGTGCTGCATCCCGCCCTCGCCAAGCAGTTCGGCCTGACGGGTGTGGTCGTTGCGGGCGAAATCTTTCTCGATGCCATTCCGGCCAAACGCAAATCGGGCTTCATGCGCGCCCCCTATGCGCCGCCCGCGCTCCAGGCGGTCAAGCGCGACTTCGCCTTCCTCGTGCCGCAGAATGTCGAAGCCGACGCCCTGGTGCGGGCGATCAGGGGCGCGGACAAGAAGGCGATCGTCGATGCGCGCCTGTTCGACGTCTTCACCGGCCCCGGCGTCGATGAAGGCTTCAAGAGCCTCGCCGTCGAAATCACGCTCCAGCCCGGCGACAAAAGCTTCGCCCAGGACGAACTGGACGCGATCAGCGCCGCCGTGGTCAAGGCGGCGGCGAAGCTCGGCGGCGTGTTGCGGGGGTAGAAAGGCGTCAAGCCCCCTCAAGGCATTACGGCTTCTTCGGCTCGGTCTTTTCCACCACCGGCGGCGGCGTGATCGGCGCGACCTTGCACCGCTTGGCGCTTGCCAGCCCGCGCAGATAGCCGCGCCGCGCGACCCCTGCGGTCACGGCCGCCTGCAACCGCCTTTCGGCGGGCGCCGCGCCGCTGATCTCGCGCACCAGTCCGCGAAACGGGATCAGCGAATTGATGACCGTGCGACCGACCGCCTCGGCGATCTTGCCGGTGCGGTTCTCGTTCTGCTCCGCGCCGACGGTGAAATCGTCGCCCAGCGCGGCGTTCAGCTCGCCCAGGCCCTCGTTGATCGCCCGGCATCCGGGTGCGGGCGGCGCGTAGGGGTTCTGGACGGCGCTTTCCAATGCCGGCGGAATCTCGTCCTTGTCCAAGCCGATGTCGCGCACCGGCTGGATGGCGACCTTCCCCGCCTTGTCCAGCGTATCGTCCTTCTTCTTGTCCGGCTCCTGCGTGCTGGCTTGCTGCGCCATGGCGACCGGCGCGAGTATGAGCAGCGCCGCAGCCGCCAGATATCTGAATGTCATGACCTGTTCCTCCCGCGCGGTGAACTGCGGCGATGGCCATCGGTTCCCGCACGTCGGGTCGAGCGCGACCGAGACAAAGCCGCGGCGCGTTGCTATCGACGCAGGCGAAGGGATAAAGCGCATGGCCGACGACCGCATCACCATCCGATCGGGCGCCCTGACCGCCACCATCGACCCGGTCGGCGCGGAACTCTGGTCGCTCGCCGACGCGCAGGGCCGCGATCTGATGACCGACGCCGACCCCGCTTTCTGGACCGGCCATGCGCCCTTGCTCTTCCCCTTCGTCGGCCGCTCGCGCGGTGACGTCTATCGGCTGGACGGCGTCGACTATCCGATGCCTCAGCATGGCTTCGCCCGCCGCCTGCCCTTCGCTCCCGTCGACCAGAGCGCCCAGGCGGTCACCTTCCGGCTGGAGGCCGATGCCGACACCCGCGCCATCTATCCGTTCGACTTCCGGCTCGACATGGATTTCGCGCTGGCGGGCGCGACGCTGATGATGACCGCCACCGTCACCAACCGGGGCGAAGCGACCATGCCGTTCAGCTTTGGCTATCACCCCGCCTTCGCCTGGCCGCTGCCCTTTGGCGGCGCGGCGGAGGATCATCGCATCGTCTTCGACCGGCCCGAACCGGCGCCGATTCGCAAGGTGGGCGACGAACCCGGCCTCATCGCGCGGGACAGCGTCCGCTCGCCGGTCGTGGGCGATACGCTCGCGCCGACCCACGCCATGTTCGATGGCGACGCGCTGATCTGGGACGATCTTGCCAGCCACGGCCTCCTTTGGGGCGTGCCCGGCCGCACGCGGCTCAAGATCGACTTTCCCGACACGCCCTGGCTCGGCCTGTGGCAAAAGCCGGGCGCACATTATCTGTGCGTCGAACCCTGGGCGGGCATGGCCGATCTGGTCGGCTTTTCCGGCGACGTCTGGGACAAGCAGGGGATCATGGCGCTGCTGCCCGGCGATCGGCGTAGTTTCCGCATGGGCGTGAGCGTCGTCGGCGGCTGACGCTTTCGCTGTCCTACAGCCGGGCGACCGCGCTACAATGGCGCGACCGCTCCTTGACATCGTCAGCCCATCGTCCCCCTCCGCGATCCTTTATGACGGGAACGCGACATAAAATATCACATCGAACGCGAAAAGTGCGAAGTTAAGCGCCGCCGCCTCGCTGGCGTCGCTGGCAAAATCGCTTATATGCGCCCCTCATGACCATTCCATCCCGCCGCACCTTCGCGATCATTTCCCACCCCGACGCGGGCAAGACCACGCTTACCGAAAAGCTGCTGCTGGAGGGTGGCGCCATCCATCTCGCCGGTGAGGTGAAGGCGCGCGGGCAAAACCGCCGCGCCCGTTCCGACTGGATGAAGATCGAACAACAGCGCGGCATTTCCGTAACCTCGTCGGTCATGACCTTCGAGCGCACCCGCGACGGCGAAACCATCACCTTCAACCTGCTCGACACGCCGGGGCATGAGGATTTCAGCGAGGACACCTACCGCACCCTCACCGCGGTCGACTCGGCGGTCATGGTGATCGACGCGGCCAAGGGCATCGAGCCGCAGACTCGCAAGCTGTTTGAAGTCTGCCGCCTGCGCAACCTGCCGATCATCACGTTCGTCAACAAGGTGGACCGCGAAGGCCGCGAAACATTCGGCCTGCTCGACGAGGTCGCCGACCAGTTGCAGCTCGATGTCTGCCCGATGAGCTGGCCGGTCGGCATGGGCGGCGAGTTCGAAGGCATATATGACTTCGCCACCGACCGGCTGATGCAGCCGACGGGGCCGTCCAGGGAATTTGACGGCACCCGCCAGCAATTTTCCGGCATCGACGATCCCAGGCTCGCCGAATTCATCTCGGAACCCGGCCTGGCCAAGCTGCGCGAGGAGGCCGAACTTGCCCAGGGCGGCTATGCCCATTTCGACCTCGCCCGCTATCGCCATGGCGATCTGACCCCGGTCTATTTCGGTTCGGCGCTCAAGCTGTTCGGCGTGACCGAACTGATCGACGCTCTGGCCGCCCACGCCCCGCCGCCCCGGCCCCAGCCCGCTCAGCCCGCCCCGGTCGAACCCGAAGACAGCGAGGTCACCGGCTTCATCTTCAAGGTTCAGGCGAACATGGACCCGCAGCATCGCGACCGCATCGCCTTCATGCGGCTGGTGTCGGGCAAGTTCAAACGCGGCATGAAGCTGACACCATCGGGTT
Source organism: Sphingobium anseongense (assembly GCF_037725245.1). Lineage (NCBI taxonomy): Bacteria > Pseudomonadati > Pseudomonadota > Alphaproteobacteria > Sphingomonadales > Sphingobiaceae > Sphingobium > Sphingobium anseongense. The sequence goes on from NZ_JBBJUL010000002.1 coordinate 348,843, forward strand.
CGGGCAAGCCGCTCGCCGTCCACTCGCCGATCCTGTTCTTCGCGCAGGACCGCGAACTGGCCGACGAAGCGCATCCCGGCGATATCATCGGCATCCCCAACCACGGCGCGCTGCGGGTGGGCGACACGTTGAGCGAAAAGCCGGGCCTGCGCTTCACCGGCCTGCCCAATTTCGCCCCGGAAATCCTGCGCCGCGTCCAGCTCAAGGACCCGACCAAGACGAAACAGCTCAGAAAGGCGCTCGACGATCTTTCAGAAGAAGGCGTCATCCAGGTCTTCTACCCCGAAATCGGCAGCAACTGGATCGTCGGCGTCGTCGGCCAGCTCCAGCTCGAAGTGCTGATCTCGCGGCTGGAAGCGGAATATAAGGTCGCGGCCGGCCTGGAGCCCTCGCCCTATGATACCGCCCGCTGGATCAGCGGCGACGACGCCGCGCTTCGCGATCTCATATCCTTCAACGGCGGCAACATGGCCAAGGATCGCGACGGCAACCTCGTCTTCATGGCCAGGAGCGCCTGGGACATCGGCTATCAGCAGGAACGCCACCCCAAGGTGATGTTCAGCGCGACGCGGGAACGCTGATCAGTTCGCTGTCAGCGTGTCCATGATCTGCCGCACCGGCGACAGGTCGTATCCCGCCGCCGCCGCCTGCGCGGCCAGCGCGTCGCCGTCATCCCCCGCCCGCGCCCGCGTCAGCGCCCATAGCAATGTGCTGCGCGTGCCTGATCGGCAATAGGCGAGCGTCTTGCCCGCGCCCGCCTGCGCCAGAGCGTCGCCCATGCCGTCGAGCTGCCAGGGCGCAAAGCCACCATGCGACACCGGCACAGCCGCATAGCCGATGCCTGCAGCCTTCGCCGCCGCTTCGATCGTCGCGCCATTGACCTGGCCGGCATCCTCGTCATCCGGCCGGTTGTTGATGATCATGGTGACGCCCAGCGCCTTGGCCGCTTCAACGTCCTCGACGCCGATCTGTGGCGACACATACAGGCTATCGGTCAACTGCCGGAACATCGTGCTTCTCCATGGCTGGGGCGTTACAGATACGGTCTTATCGCCGCGAGAAAGGCGTCGCCATAGGCATCGAGCTTTTTCTGCCCGATGCCGCTGATCGTACCCAGCTCGCGGATCGAACGCGGCCGCTGCTCGGCCATCTCGCGCAGCGTGGAATCGTGAAAAATGACATAGGGCGGCACGCCAGCGTCCTCCGCCAGTTCCCGGCGACAGGCCCGCAGCGCGTCGAACAGCGGATCGCCGATCGGATTGGCCGCGACACTCCCCTTGGCGTTGCGCCTGCGTTCGCGCTTTGGCGGCAGGACGATCCGCACCTCCTCCTCACCGCGCAGGATCGTCCGCGCATTGGGGCCGAGCATCAGCCCGCCATGTTCGGTCGTTTCCAGCGCATCGCGCACCAGCAGCGCGCGCGACACCGGGCGCAGCAACGCCGTTTCCTCCCCGGAAACGATGCCCGAAACCGACAGCTTGTCGTGGCCGCGTTCGCGCACCTTGTCGTTCGCCGCCCCGGTCAGCACCGCCTCGATATGCCCGCTGCCATAGCTTTGACCGGTGCGATAGACGGCGGACAGATATTTTCGCGCGGTCTGCGTCGCATCGACGCTGGCGGGCGGGATCAGGCAGTTGTCGCAATTGCCGCAGCTCGCGGGCGGATCTTCGCCGAAATGGCGCAGCAGGACCGCCCGGCGACATCCCCCCGTTTCGACCAGCGCGCCCAGCGCGCCGATCCTCGCCCGCTCACCCTGCCTGCGTGCGGCCTCCACTTCCATGATGCGCTGGCGCGCCCGAGCGAAATCCTCCGCACCCCAGAACAGATGCGCGCGCGCCGGCTCGCCATCGCGTCCGGCCCGGCCCGATTCCTGATAATAGCCCTCGATCGACTTGGGCAGCCCGGCATGGGCGACGAAACGTACGTCCGGCTTGTCGATCCCCATGCCGAACGCGACGGTGGCGACCATCACCATGTCCTCGCTGGCGATGAAGGCGCTCTGGTTTGTGGCGCGGACCTTGGCATCGAGACCGGCATGATAGGCCCGCACCGCTCGTCCGCTCTTGCCCAGCATGTCGGCCAGCTTTTCGGTCGCGGCCCGCGTCTGGGCATAGACGATGCCTGGCCCCGGTTCTGAAGCAACCAGGTCTGCGAGTTGCCGGCTGAGGCCATCGCGCGGATGCACGGCGTAGCGGATATTGGGCCGGTCGAAGCCCGATATGATCAGTCCGTCGCGCGGAATGCCGAGCTGGACGAGGATATCCTCGCGCGTGTGGGCATCCGCCGTGGCGGTGAGGGCCAGACGGGGGACGTCGGGAAACTCATCCAGCAATGGCCGCAGCAGGCGGTAATCGGGACGGAAATCATGCCCCCATTCGGACACGCAATGCGCCTCGTCGATCGCGAACAGCGACAGCGTCGCGGAACGCAGCAGCGACCGGAAACCCTCGGTGCTGGCGCGTTCGGGCGCGACATAGAGCAGATCGAGGTCCCCGGCCCTCAGCCGATCCTGCGTCTCGCGCCAGTCGGTATCGACGCTGGTCAGGCTCGCCGCGCGGATGCCCACCGCTCTTGCCGCGCGCAACTGGTCGTGCATCAGCGCGATCAGCGGCGACACGACGACGCAGCAGCCATCGAGCGCAACAGAGGGCAGCTGGTAACATAGCGACTTGCCTGCGCCCGTCGGCATGATCGCGAGCGTCGGCTGGCCGGCCATCACCCGGTCGACCACCGCTTCCTGCACTCCGCGAAAGGCGGAAAAGCCGAATATGTCGTGCAGCAGATTGGGGATATCGGCGCGCATTGCGTTAATGATGATGCCCGTCATGCCCCTGCGACAAAGCTTCCAGCACATCGTCCATCCGCGCCGGATCGCCCAGCGCGATGACATTGCCGTCGCTGTCGGCGCACAGCGGTTCGCCCGTCCAGTCGCACATGCGCCCGCCCGCGCCCTCCACCACCGGCACCAGCGCCGCCAGATCATGCAGCTTCAGGCCCGCCTCCACCACGATGTCGACATGGCCCGATGCGACCAATGCGTAATTATAGCAGTCCCCGCCCCACACGGTATCGCGGCACTGGCCGGCGAGACGCGCGAAATGTTCGCCGGAACAGCCTGGAAAAAGCTGCGGCGCGGTCGACGCCAATATTGCCTGGTCCAGATCGCGACAGCGACGCGTCGTGACCGGCTTGCCGTTGAAAGTGGTCGGCTGGCCGACCATGCCTGCCCATCGCTCCCCCCCGATCGGCTGGTCGATAATGCCGATCGTTGGCCAGCCGCCTTGCGTCAGGGCGATCAGCGTGCCGAAGATCGGCCGTCCGGCGATGAAGCTGCGGGTGCCGTCGATCGGATCGAGAATCCAGACTCGCTCCGCATCCTCGCGCACCGCGCCATATTCTTCGCCGATAATGCCGTCGCGGGGTCGCTCCTTCTCCAAAATTGCGCGGATCGCCGCTTCGGCCGCACGATCCGCCTGAGTCACCGGTGACTTGTCGGATTTGAATTCGGTATCGTAGCGGGCACGGAAAAAGGGACGGATCGCCGTTCCCGCCGCGTCGGCAAGGCGGTTGGCGAGGGCAAGGTCATCGCGGCTGGTCATGGCTCCGCCTAGCGTGGATCATCGTCGCGCGCTAGGCTGCCGCAAACAGTTCAATAAAGGAGAGGCCCGTGCCCGGATCGCCCATCATCCCCTGCCTGCGCTATGCCGATCCGGCGGCCGCGATCGATTTTCTGTGCGGGGCGTTCGGCTTCGATCATCACGCCATCTATGCCGACCCGAACGACCCCACCATCATCCTGCACGCTCAGCTGGCCCTGGATGACGGCATGATCATGCTGGGCAGCACCCGGCCAGCCCATGCCGGCGACCTTTACCGCTGGCGGACGGTGCGCGAGGCAGGCGGCGTGACGGGCTGCATCTATATGGTCGTCGCCGATGTGGACGCCCATGCCGAGCGCGCCGAACGGCATGGCGCAACCATATTGCGCTATCCGCACGACAATGACGGCTTTCCGGGGCGCGGCTACGAAACGCTCGACAGCGAAGGCAATGTCTGGACCTTTGGCAGTTACGATCCCTGGGCCGCGTTCACCGATTAAGCCTTCGGCAACCGACATGCGCTAGGGTCTGGCCATGGCGCTCCTGGGATGGATCATCAGCTTTGGCACATTGTTCGCGGGCCTCGCCCTGCGACAGGACATGCCTGCCGGCGGATCGACGGCGATCGCCAATGGCCTGTTCATGGCAGCCTTTCTGGCCTGCCCGACAATCTGGCAGCCAAAGCCGCTGGGCATTTCGCGCGGTCAACGGGTTGTCGCGGTGGTGGCCCTGATCCTGTGCCTGCCGATGGTCATGCTACCGGCCTGAAGTCGCGCCGCGCGACTTTTGTGGGGCAAGATAGCATCGCCAAGCGGGCCAATGCCGCTTCGCCTCTGCAAATATTCAGTCGAACAGGCTGGAAACCGAGCTTTCATCGGCGATGCGCTTGATCGCTTCGCCCAACAGCGGCGCGATCGGCAGCTGGCGGATGCGGCTGGCGCCGTTGACGCCTTCGGTGCCCAGAATCGAATCGGTGATGACCAGTTCGTGCAGTTCGGATGCTTCGACACGCGCGACCGCCCCGCCCGACAACACGCCATGCGTGACATAGGCGACGACATCCTCTGCCCCTTCGGCCTTCAGCGCGGCGGCGGCGTTGCACAGCGTACCGCCCGAATCGACGATGTCGTCCACCAGCACGCAAAAGCGGCCGCGGACATCGCCGATGATGTTCATGACTTCCGATTCGCCCGCACGTTCCCGGCGCTTGTCGACGATGGCCAGCGGCGCATTGTCGAGCCGCTTGGCGAGCGCGCGCGCGCGGACCACGCCGCCGACATCGGGCGACACGACCATGATATTCTTGTCGCCAAAACGCGCCTGAATATCGGCGGACATCACCGGCGCGCCGAACAGATTGTCGGTCGGAATATCGAAAAAGCCCTGGATCTGCCCGGCGTGCAGGTCGACCGACAGGACGCGGTCGGCTCCCGCCGTGGTGATCAGGTTGGCGACCAGTTTGGCTGAAATCGGCGTACGCGGGCCGGGCTTGCGATCTTGCCGGGCGTAGCCGAAATAGGGGATGACCGCCGTAATCCGTTTGGCCGATGCGCGCTTGAGCGCATCGATCATGATCAGCAGTTCCATGAGGTTGTCGTTGCAGGGGTAGCTGGTCGATTGCAGCACGAACACATCCTCGCCACGGACATTTTCGTGGATCTCGACGAACACTTCCTCATCGGCGAAGCGGCGGACGCTGGCGTTGGTCAGGGGGATTTCGACATAGTCGGCGATCGCGGAAGCAAGCGGCATGTTCGAATTGCCGGTCAACAATTTCATGGCGAAAATCACCCCCGTGACAAATCGGTTACGCTGCGTGAGACGCCGCCCCTTTAGCGGCGTCACGCCAAGGTGCAAAGGCGCTTTTGCGCAAGGGGGTAAAATGCTTTAGGGGCGCGCTCCATGACCGAAAAACTCGTGATCGCCCTGGCGCAGATGACCCAGTCGGTGGGCGACCTTACGGCCAATGCCGACGCTATGCTGGAATGGCGCGACCGCGCGAGCGGCGCCGACCTGATCGTCTATCCCGAACTGCAACTCATCGGCTATCCGCCCGAAGACCTGGTGCTCAAGCCCGCCCTCATCGAACGCGCCAATGTCGAACTGGACCGGCTGGCGCAGGCGACGGCGGACGGCGGCCCGGCGATGCTGGTCGGCACGGTGGTCGCCGCGCAAGGGGTGTTGTTCAACGTCGTGGCGCTGCTGGATGGCGGCGCCGTCACTGCGATCCGCCAGAAGCGCGAACTGCCCAATTATGGCACTTTCGATGAAAAGCGCCTGTTCGCGCCCGGCCCGTTGCCCGCGCCGATCGATTTTCGCGGCGTGAAGATCGGCGTGCCGATCTGCGAGGATATCTGGTTCCCCTTCGTCACCGCCCATTTGAAGGCACAGGGGGCGGAAATCCTGATCAGTCCCAATGGCAGCCCCTATGAAGTCGACAAGGATGATCGCCGCATCAACGGCGTGGCCGGCACGCGCGTGCGCGAAACCGGCCTGCCGCTGGTCTATCTCAATCGCGTCGGCGGCCAGGACGAACTGGTGTTCGACGGCGCGTCCTTCGTGATCAGCGGCACGCTGGCATTGCGCCATCAATTGCCCGACTGGGAGGAAGCGCTGGTCCTCACCACATGGGAAAAGCGCGAGGGCGCATGGGATTGCCTGCCAGGCGCGATCCATGCCCTCGATGATCGGCCGGCCGACATCTATCATGCCATGATGATCGGGCTGCGCGACTATGTGAACCGCAACCGGTTTCCAGGCGTGGTGCTGGGCCTGTCGGGCGGGATCGATTCGGCGCTGTCGGCCGCCGTTGCGGTCGATGCGCTGGGGCCGGACAGGGTATGGTGCGTGATGATGCCGTCGCGCTTCACCAGCCAGGACAGTCTCGACGATGCATTCGCCTGCGCCGACCTGCTGGGCGTGCGCTATGATTCCATCCCGATAGAGCCGGCGGTCAGCGCGTTCGACACGATGCTGGCGCCTGTCTTTGCCGCCCGGCAGCCCGACCTTACCGAAGAAAATATCCAGTCCCGCATCCGTGGGCTGACACTGATGGCGCTGTCGAACAAGTTCGGCCACATGCTCCTGACCACAGGCAACAAGAGCGAAATGTCGGTCGGCTACGCCACCATCTACGGCGACATGGCGGGCGGCTATTCGGTGCTCAAGGACGCCTACAAGACCACGGTGTTCGACCTGTCGCGCTGGCGGAACGAAAACATGCCTTCGCTGGGCATGGGGCCAGCGTTGATGGTGATGCCCGATCGCGTCATCACCAAGCCGCCAAGCGCCGAATTGCGCGAGGATCAGCGCGACGACGACAGCCTGCCGCCCTACGAGATACTCGATCCCATTCTCTATGGGCTGGTCGAAGAGGAATTGTCGGTTGAACAGCTTGCCGCCCGCGGGTTCGAGCGCGACACCGTCGCGCGTATCGAACGCCTGCTCTATGTCGCCGAATATAAACGTCGTCAGTCACCGCCGGGGGTAAAGCTTGGAACCCGCAATTTCGGCCGCGATCGCCGCTATCCGATCACCAATGCGTTTCGGACAGTCTAGCCCCCTTCCGTTCGGATCGAGCGTGCCCAGAAGCCGGTGGAGCGTTCCCGATACGCGCGAGCCGGACGGAAAGAATGTATCATGACCATTATCACCCGCTTTGCGCCATCCCCCACCGGCCACCTCCATGTCGGCAACATCCGTGCCGCGCTCCATAACTGGCTGTGGGCGCAGAAAAATGGCGGCAAGTTCATCCTGCGTCTTGATGACACTGACCTCGAACGTTCACGCGACGAATATGCCGTTTCGATCCGCGCTGACCTGCAATGGCTGGGGCTGCGGTGGGACGGCGAGGAAAAGCAGTCGGAGCGATTCGCGCTGTACGAGCATCGGTTCGAGGCGTTGCGCGCGGCGGGCCATGTCTATCCCGCCTATGAGACGCCCGAAGAGCTGGACCTGCGGCGCAAGATATTGCTCGGTCGCGGCCTGCCCCCGGTTTACGAGCGGCAGGCGCTGACGCGCGAGCAGATTGCGGCCTATGAGATGGAGGGGCGCAAGCCGCACTGGCGGTTCCGGCTCGACCATGACCGGCCGATCGCCTGGACGGACCTGATCCGCAGCGACCAGCGATTCGATCCCCGATTGCTGTCGGACCCGGTCATTCGCCGCGCCGACGGGTCCTGGCTCTACATGCTGCCATCGGTGATCGACGACATCGCGATGGGTGTCACCCATGTCGTGCGCGGCGAGGACCATGTGTCCAATACCGCGACCCAGATCCAGATGTTCGCCGCGCTTGGTGCACCCCTGCCCGCCTTTGCCCACGAAGCGTTGCTGACCGGCAGCGAAGGCAAGCTGTCGAAGCGGCTGGGATCGCTGGGCGTCGCGCATTTCCGCGAGGCGGGAATCGAACCGATGGCGATCCTGTCGCTGCTGGCGCGGCTGGGAACCAGCCAGCCGGTCGAACCTTTCATCGATACCGCACCGCTTGTCGAAACGTTCGATTTCGCTCATTTCGGCCGCGCGCCCGCGCGATTTGACGAAGCGGAACTGGCCGGGCTGAACCAGAAGATCCTGCACCATCTGCCCTATGAGGCAGTCGCCGGGCGGTTGCCGCACGGCATGGATGCTGCGGCATGGGCGGCAATCCGTCCCAATCTGGAAAGGCTCGGGCAGGCAGCAGACTGGTGGGCGATCGTCACCGGCCCCGTCGATCCGCCTGCACCTGCGGATGAAGACCGCGATTATCTGGCGGCGGCGCGAACGCAGCTGGAAACTCTTGCGTTCGACGACGGCATATGGCGCGCGTTGACCGACGCGCTCAAGGACCAGACCGGGCGCAAGGGCAAGTCGCTGTTCCTCCCCCTGCGCCGCGCCCTGACGGGCCTCGACCATGGCCCGGACATGGCCGCGCTATTGCCGCTGATCGGTAGAAAGGAAGCGCTGGCGCGGCTTAGCCGCGCATAGAGGCAAGCGCCCTGCCGACCGCCGCAATGCCTTCGGGCGCGGCGGCAAAGCCCATATGGGTGCAATCCACCTCGATCGCCAGGTCGCGCTCGCCCGCGCGGCCTGCGGCACAGGCGGGAAGCACGACGCCATCGCGCGAAGACCATAAGGCGACCGTGGGCACCGGCGGCTTTTCCTCGCGATTGCAGGCGAAAGGCGGCATATCGACGGGAAAGCCCGATATCCATTCATACAGCCGCCAGGCATGGTTGGCGCGCGGATCGCCGGAAAAGGGCGTGCCCATGGTCACCACGCCCTTCACCCGGGCAGGCGCGAATTTGGCATATTCACGCGCATATAGTCCGCCCAGGCTCCAGCCGATCAGCGTTACCGCTCGTCCCGTCTCCCGCTGCATCATCTCGGCCCGGCGGTCTATCTGTTCCAGCGTGTCGAGACGCGGCCCCAGATTGCGGCCCATGCCCCAGTCGCGAGCGACATAGCCGCCCCGTTCAAGCACCAGCCGCATCGCGCCCATGCGCTTTTCCGACGCCAATAATCCGGGGATCAGCAGCACCGGCCGCCCGTCGCCGCCCATGTCCGCGACAAGCGCGTTCATCCGCCGTCGCGTCCTTGCAATGTCCATCGGCAACCCGACATTGCTCAACAGATGGCGCAATCCCGGACGGTCGGTACGCTTCTCCCGGTGCAGATCGGCAATGACGGGAACAAGGGACGACACAGACACAGTTCCTCACGCGAACGGCAAAGATGACAGTGTCGTGACAAACGCCGATCGCGTCCACCGGTTTCATCGCTCGCGACGTACGGTTCGACGCAATGGTTCAGGGTGCGAGTAGAGAGGTCTGCCTTGCCGGTCCGCCATTCGCGCCGGGCAAGGCGCGCGGCTCCAGCAGCGCGGCTGTCTCTATGAGGTCCAGCGCGCGATGCGCCTCAAGATAGCGGCGAGCATATTGCATCCAGCGATCGGCGACGATGCGATTGGGCATCCGCTCGACTTCGGCGAAGGCGGCGGGCACGCGGCCGGCGTCGATATAGCGCAGCGCCCGGTCCAGCGCCGCCTGCGGCCGGGACGAGGGTGTGGTTGTCTTGCGCAAGGTGACGAGCGCGCGGGCCTCCCGCTCCACTGCCTGCCACCATCCGTCTCTGGCCGGGGCGCTGGTCAGATCGGTCGCCACGTCCAGCAGCCCTGCGCGCAGGTCGACCAGCGTCACCGGCTCACGCGCGGCATTGATGATCGTCGCCACCGCGCGCGGCTGCGCCTGGCCGAAGCGCAGTCGCAACTGCGCTTCGAGATAGCCCAGCGGCATTCCGCTATCGAGCGCGCGGCGCGCAGCGAAAGCGACCAGCAGCCCTTCTGCTCGGGCGGCGTTGCTCGAAGCGCCCTGCGCTTCCACGCTGATACGGTTGAGCCGCTCTTCCAGTTGAACGACACGCGTGTCGAGCAACTGGCCGACCGGTCCGGCAAGCGCCGGCTGCGATACGGCCGCGCGCCCGACGAACGGCGCAGGCACGCGCGCCGTCGGGCGCACGACATCGCCGGCCCACCACCGCTGCACATGGGGTATCGCCCATAAGGCCGCGCCCACGCCAATGCCAAAGGCAAGCAACAGCGCCAGCGCAAGCCACAGGCCACGCTGACGCCGACCGGGCGAAGCCGCGCCGCCGTCCGTCGATGCGGCGGGACCTTTGATCGAAGGGGTCTCGTCATCCATGCCGACAGATCATTTGCACAAACGCGCCGCGAGGGCCAGCATCGCGTCATCATCAGGACGCGATGCCGCGACGGCACTCGCCCAGCCGTGGCTCGCCGCGCGAAGCGCCGCCGGACTGATCGCGACCAAGTGAAGCGATGCGCGTACCGCCTCGGGCAGCAGCGCGGCCAGGCGCTGTCCGGCGCGCGGCGAATGGACGAGCGCGACCATGCCTGGCGCGACCAGCGCGGCCAGGCCGGCCGCGTCGCCCGCTTCCCGCGCCGCATAAACGGCGACGCGGGTGATCGACAATGATCCGGCGTCAAAGGGCGCACTGTCGGCTCCGGCGATATGAAGCAGCCGGCGGTGACCATCCATCGCGATACGCCGAAGGATCGCGGCGCCATCGCTATCGCCTGCCACCACATTGCCGAACCCCGCCGCCTCAAGCGCCGCAGCGGTGCGTGCGCCCACCGCATAGGATGGCAGGCCATGATAGCGCGCCAGCGCATCGCCGGCCTGCGTCACGCCATGCGCGCTGGTCAGCAGCAGCGCGTCATGATCCTGCGGCGGCGAAGGCATCCAGTCGAGCGGCGCGACGGCGAACAGGGGATAGCAGGCGCATTCCAGCCCGATCGCGGCGGCGCGCGCGGCGGTTGCGGCGGCGCCGGGCTGCGGCCGCACCACCAGCAGGCGGCTCACCCCTCGAACAATGCGCGCAGTGCCGGGCTGGCGCGATCCAGCAAGGCATGGCCCAGCGCCATTGCGGCCTGCGCATCGCCGCGAGCGACGCGGACCTGCTCGCTCACGCACTCGCTGCCATCGGCAAGCAGGATTTCGGCACGTATATGAATGTCGCCCCCGTCAATCATCGCCAGCGCGGCAATCGGCGAATGGCAGGTGCCGCCGAGCGCACGCAGCACCGCCCGTTCCGCCATCACGCAATCGAACGTGTCGCTATGGCTGATCGGCCCCAGCAGTGCGCACATCGCCGCATTGTCCGCCAGCGTTTCGATGCCAACCGCGCCTTGCGCTGGCGCGGGCAGCATCGTTTCGACCGGGATCGTCACCCCGACGTCGCTCTGCCCCAGCCGGTCCAGTCCCGCTGCCGCCAGCAACGTCGCCTGAGCTTCCCCCCCCGCCAGCTTGGCGAGCCGGGTCGCCACATTGCCGCGAAACAGGACGATCGATGCATCAGGACGGGCGCGGAGGACCTGGGCGGATCGACGCGGCGAACTCGTTCCCACCACCGCGCCGGCTGGCAAAGCGTCCAGACTGCCTGCCCCCACCAGCCGGTCGCGCACATCGGCGCGCGGCAACATCGCGGCGATCACGATCGGTTCGGGCCGGTTGGTTTCTACATCCTTCATCGAATGGACGGCGAAATCGATCTCACCCGCCATCAGCGCCCGGTCCAGTTCCTTGGTCCACAGCGCCTTGCCGCCGATGTCGGCCAATGGCCGGTCCTGGATGCGATCGCCGCTGGTCTGCACGATCACCGTCCGTATCGCCTGTTCGCCCCAGCCATGCGCGACGCACAGCGCCGCTGCGGTCATGCGCGCCTGCGCGAGCGCGAGCGCCGATCCGCGCGTACCCATGCGCAACGGGCGGTCTGGCGGAGGAAAAGGAGGAATGGACATGCGGCTTGCTCTAATCGGCACGGCCATTAGAGGGAAGCGGCAATGACGATCATCCTCGGACTGGAATCGAGCTGCGATGAAACCGCGGCGGCGCTGGTGACGGCGCGGGGGGATATCCTCGCCCATCGTCTGGCGACGCAGGAAGAGGCGCACCGCCCTTATGGCGGCGTCGTGCCCGAAATCGCCGCGCGCGCGCATGTCGAGGTGCTGACGCCGCTGATCGCGGGCGCGCTGGCCGACGCAAAGCTCACGCTCGATCAGGTGGACGTGATCGCCGCCACCGCCGGCCCTGGCCTTATCGGCGGGGTGATGGTCGGGCTGGTGACCGGCAAGGCTCTCGCCCATGCTGCCAAAAAGCCGCTGATCGCGGTCAATCATCTGGAAGGCCACGCCCTGTCGCCACGTCTTGCCGATCCGACGCTGCAATTTCCCTACCTGTTGCTGCTGGTGTCGGGCGGCCATTGCCAGCTGCTCCATGTAAAGGGGCCAGGCGCCTATGCGCGCCTCGCCACCACCATCGACGATGCGGCGGGCGAAGCATTTGACAAGACCGCCAAGCTGTTGGGCCTGGGCTATCCCGGCGGCCCTGCCGTGGAACTGGCCGCCGCTTGCGGCGATCCAGGGGCCGTCCCCCTGCCGCGGCCGCTGCTGGGAACGAGCGAGCCGCACTTTTCCTTCGCCGGCCTGAAAAGCGCGGTGATGCGCGCGGCCCAATCCGGGGCCTATCGCGTCGAGGATATCGCCGCGAGCTTCCAGCAGGCGGTGATAGACTGTCTGATCGACCGCACCGCGCGACAATTGGGGGCAGGCCTGCCGGCCAATGCGCTGGTGGTCGCGGGCGGGGTGGCGGCGAACAAGCCGATCCGCGCCGCGCTGGAAGCGCTGGCGCATCGCCACGATCTGCGCTTCGTCGCGCCGCCGCTGTGGCTGTGCACCGACAATGCTGCGATGATTGCCTGGGCCGGGGCGGAGCGCCATGCCGCCGGGCTGATCGACGACCTGACCGTACCGGCGCGTCCGCGCTGGCCGCTCGATCCCGCCGCCGAAAAGGCGCGCGGCGCGGGAGTGAAGGCATGAAAGCGGGCGTCATCGGCGGCGGTGCATGGGGCACCGCACTCGCCCAACTGCTGTCCACAGGCGGCCAGGATGTGCGGCTTTGGGCGCTTGAGCCAGAGGTGGTCGATGCGGTCAATAGCCGGCATCGCAATCCGCTCTACCTGCCCGGCACCGCTCTCCACCCGTCGATCGTCGCTACGTCCGACATGACGGCAATGGCCGATCGGGACATGCTGCTGGTGGTCACCCCCGCGCAGCATCTGGGCGCGATCGTCGCACAGGCGCCCGGGCGCACCCCGCTGGTCCTGTGCTCGAAGGGAATTGAGGCCGGAACCGGCCTGCTGATGTCGCAGGTCGCTGCCCGCGCTCGCCCTGACGCTGCCATCGCCGTCCTCTCCGGCCCGACATTCGCCCATGAGGTGGCGGCGGGGCTGCCCACCGCGGTCACGCTCGCCTGCGCCGACGCCGATCTGGCCCGCCAACTGGCCGCGCGAATCGCCCGTCCCGCCTTTCGCCCCTATCTGTCGGACGATGTGATCGGCGCCGAGGTCGGTGGTGCGGTCAAGAATGTGCTCGCCATCGCCTGCGGCGTGGCCGACGGCGCTGGCCTGGGCCTTAACGCGCGCGCATCGCTGATCAGCCGGGGCTTTGCCGAAATGACGCGCTTTGGCCTCGCACGCGGCGCACGCGCTGAAACGCTGTCGGGCCTGTCGGGCCTGGGCGATCTCGTCCTCACCTGTTCCTCGACCAATTCGCGAAACTTCTCGCTCGGCAAGGGGCTGGGCGAAGGGCAGAGCGCCGCCGACCTGCTGGCCAACCGCCACACCGTGGCGGAAGGGGCCTTCACCGCGCCCGTACTGCGCGATGCCGCGCGCGACGCGGGCGTGGAAATGCCGGTGGTCGAAGCGGTGTGCGCGCTGCTGGAAGATCGCGCGCCGATCGCAACGATCATCGACGCGCTGTTGTCGCGCCCGCTGCGTCCTGAATAATATTTCGCCCTGCGCCCGATAATCCCTTACAGTTAAAGATCGGCACCATGGCAAACGAGGGCAAAGGGGGATTTTTGGCGACATCGGCGCCTCCTGCGCGGGACAGCGCGGCTCCGGCCGCCGGCGAGGATATCGCCGCGCTCGCCAGGGGCGGGCGCACCAACGTCATCGGCTTCCTGCTGCGGCTCGCCGCGCGTCTTCCTTTCCTGTTCATCGCCGGGCGGATCTATGGCGCGGATGCGCTGGGGCGCTTCGCCTATGCGGTGCTGGTGGTGGAATTCGCCGCGCAGCTCGCCACCCTTGGCCTCAAGCGCGGCCTTGCCGGCGCACTGGCCCAGACCGAACGACCCCATGCCCATGTCGTGACCGACGCGATGGTTGTGACATTGGTCGCTTCGTTGCTGGCGGGGGGCGCGCTGGTCGCTTTTCCCCAGGCGATGTTCCCCAATAGCGGCATCAACGGTTTCGACCGGCTGCTGCCGCTGATCGTCATCGCTGTCGCGCTGTCCGATGTCGCGCTCGCCGCCTGCGCCTATCGCTTCGATGTCGGCGCGACCGTGCGCGCACGGTCGATCATCGAACCATGGACGATCAGCATCGGCACCTTCGGCTTTGCCTTTTACTCCACTCGCGACGGCCTCATCCTCGCTTATGTGCTCTCGATGGTCGCCGCCCTGATCGCCTCGATCAGCCCGCTCGCCCGCCATTACGGCCTGCCCCAGGGCTGGCGGCCCGACCCTGGCCGCTTATGGCGGCTAGCCCGCCGCAATCTGCCGCTCGCGGCGGCCGATGGCGTCGAATGGGGCTCGCGCCGGCTTGACCTTGCGATCCTCGGGTTGTTTTTCAGCCCTGCCGTGATCGGCATCTACTACGTCGCGCAACAGGTCGCCTCGCTGCCGCAAAAGCTCAAGACCAGTTTCGACCCGATCCTGGGCCCGGTCATCACCCGCAACCTTGCCGAAGGCAATCTGGCCGCCGTCGCCCGGCAGGTCAGCCAGGTGGGTTTCTGGATCATCGCCGCGCAGGCGGGCATCGCCCTCGCCCTCGGCATTCCCGGCGAAGCCGTCATGGGACTGGTGGGTCCCAATTTCGTCGGCGGCACCGGCGCTCTCGCCTTCCTGCTGCTGGCCGAAGTCGTCGCCGCCACCGCCGTCGTCAGCGAAGCGGCGCTGGTCTACATTGCCCGGCTGCGCAACCTGATGATCTCGATATTGATGATCGCGCTCCAGGCGATCCTCAGCTTCGTTCTGGTCCTGCTTGCGCGGCGCATGGGCTATACCGACATGGTTGCCGCCGCCGCACCCGCGCTCGCCCTGTGCATCGCGCTGGGCGTCGGCGCGCTGATCAAGGCGAAGCTGCTTGCCGGGCTGCTCGGCGAGCCGATCCGCGTGTGGCGCTGGCCCCTGCTGAGCGCCGCCGGCCTCGCCTGCATCGTCGGCGCGGGGTTCGTGGCGCTGCCGCCGCGCTTTGAATGGATCGAACTGGTGTTCGGCATCGCGACGATCCTCGCGGCCTATGCTCTCGTCATCTGGCGCTGGGGCTTTGGCCCCGCCGACCGGACGCTGTTCAGGAGAGGGTGATGATCGGTATCTGGCTCGCTCTGCTAGTGATCGGACCGGAAGCAGCTGCATCGACGGGATGTAGCCCTCCGCGACCCATTGGCGGTGAGTGGGTGCTCGATTCCGATTATCCCGAAGAAGCGAGGCGCGCCGGCATATCAGGAGCCGTCGGCATCATGCTCCAGGTCGACAATCGGGGTTGCCCGACCGGGTGCGAATTCATCGCCTCATCCGGTTATCGCATTCTGGACGACAAGACCTGCATGTTGATGATGACGCGCGCACGCTTCAGGCCGACACTCGATGAAAATTGGAAGCCCATCCCTTCGACCTGGAGGCGCACTGTCTATTGGCGTCTGTAAGACAGGTTCCTTCGCTGCCCAAGTCATGACCGCTCAGCCGAACAGCGCGTCGCGGATCCTGTTGAGGTCGGCCTCAGGCCGCGCGCCATAGTGCGAAATCACTTCCGCCGCCGCCGCCGCGCCCAGCTTGAGGCAATCTTCGACCCCGCGCCCGTCGATATGCGCGGCCAGGAAGCCGGCGGCGAACAGGTCGCCCGCGCCGGTCGTGTCTACCACCTGCGCCACCGGCGCGGCGGGAACCTCGTACCGTATGCCGTCCACTACCGCGATCACACCCTTTTCGCTGCGCGTCGACACCAGCACCGGCACCTTTGCCGCAACCTGCGCCACCGCCGCGTCGAAATCGTCGATCTGCACTAGCGACTGGACCTCGCCCTCGTTGGAAAAGAGGATGTCGATCAGACCCTGGTCGATCAGGTCAAGGAAATCGGCACGATGACGGTCGATCACGAAATTGTCCGACAGGGTGAAGGCCACCCGCCGGCCCGCGTCGCGCGCGGCGGCGATGGCGGCGCGCATCGCCGCGCGCGGCTGCTGCGGGTCCCACAAATAGCCTTCCAGATAGAGTATACCCGCCGACCGGATGAGATCCGCGTCGATCGCGGTAGCCGGCAGATATTGCGATGCGCCCAGGAAAGTGTTCATCGTCCGCTGCGCATCGGGCGTCACCAGGATCAGGCAACGCGCGGTCGGTTCGTCGCCGCTGAGCGGCGCGGTCGCGAAGCGCACGCCCAGCGCGCGGATGTCATGCGCGAACACGGCGCCAAGCTGGTCGTCATTGACCTGGCCGATGAAGCCGCAATTCTTGCCCAGCGCCGCCAGCCCGGCCAGCGTATTCGCCGCCGATCCGCCGCTCGTTTCGATCGCCGATCCCATGTCGGCATAAAGCTGCTCGGCCGTGGCCGCATCGATCAGCTGCATCGCGCCCTTGTTCAATGCATGCTGGGCGAGAAAGGCGTCGTCGCTGCGGGCGATGACGTCGACGATCGCATTGCCGATGGCGACGACGTCGATGGTTGCGGGCGTCGGTTCGGTCAAGGGTCATGTCCTTCGCAGCGGGAGAATGGCGGCCTCTCTATCGGCGGCCGGTGCCTCGCGCAACCGCACGGATTGACGCGGCCGACGGTGAGCGGGATAGGTGCCGGAATGATCCTGACAGCGTTGCTCCGGGCCTTTCCCCAGATATTCACGCCGCAGGCCCGCGGCCTGCTCGCCCGCACGCTGTTGCTGACGCTGCTGGTATTCGCCATGCTGGGCGCGGGACTGTGGTGGGGCCTGCGCGCGTTGATCGCTTGGGCAGGCTGGGCACAGGGCGCGGGACTGGCCGGCGCGGCAGCCGCCGCGATCCTCGGCATCGTGGCCTTGTGGTTGTTGTTTCGCGTGGTCGCGATGGCGATACTGGGCTTTTTTTCCGACAGCATCGTCATCGCCGTGGAGACCCGCGACTATCCCGCCGCAGCGGTAACCGCCCGACCGGTCAGCTTTGGCGGCGGCCTGCGGTTCGCGTTCCGTTCGGTTGCGCGCACGGTCGGCTGGAACCTGTTGTTCCTGCCGCTTTACCTGCTGCTGCTGGTCACCGGCATCGGCACCGCGATCATCTTCCTTGGCCTCAACGCCTATCTGCTCGGCCGCGACCTTGCCGAAATGGTCGAGCCGCGCCATCCCGACCTGCCGCCGATCGCCGGCACCCGGCGCTGGCTGATGGGGCTCGCCTCGGCGCTTCTGTTCCTGTTGCCCGTCGTGAACCTGCTTGCGCCGATCTGGAGCGCGGCTATGGCGGTCCACATGCTGCACGGTCGCCGGAGGACCATCCCATGAACCGCATCGCCAGCGTCGTTGCGCTATCACTGTTGCTGTCGGCCTGTGGCGGCGCGATCCCCGGCCCCCAGCCGATCGGCGTCCCGCCGGGCGGGCCGCCGGCCAGCGCGTTTCAGCAGGTGGGGCCGCTCATGGGCATGGATGCGCGCCGGCTGACCCAGATGTTCGGCACGCCCCGGCTCGACATTCGCGACCGCACGGTGCGCAAGCTGCAATTCGCCAACGGCCGCTGCGTGCTCGACGCCTATCTCTATGCCCCGGCACTGGGGAAGGAGCCGGTGGTCACGCATGTCGATGCGCGCTCGCCCGCCGGCGCGGATGCCGACGTCGCCGCCTGCACGACGATATTGCGATCGAAATGATCGCCGCGGCATGACCCGCCTGCGCGCATTGCTCGATCCCTTCCTGCTCGCGTTGATGGCCACGATGCTGTTGGCATCGCTGTTGCCGGCGCACGGAGCGGGCGCACCGATCGCAAGCGGCCTGGCCGACGCCGGCATCGTCCTGCTGTTCTTCCTCCACGGCGCACGCCTCTCGCGCACCGCGATATTGAGTGGGGCACGGTCATGGCAGTTACATCTGGCGACGCTCTCCAGCACCTATATGCTGTTCCCCCTGCTCGGCCTTGCCATCGCGATGCTGCCTGGCGTGCCGCCGCTGGTCGGGGCGGGGATGCTGTTCCTCACGCTGCTGCCTTCGACCGTCCAATCCTCGATCGCCTTTACCGCCATCGCCCGCGGCAATGTCGCCGCCGCAGTGGTCAGCGCGTCCTTTTCCAATCTGATCGGGCTGTTCCTCACGCCGCTGCTGGTCGCGCTGCTGATGCGCGGCGGGACCGTGGCCGGGCCTTCGCTCGATGCGATCGAGGCGATCCTGCTGCAACTGTTGCTGCCCTTTGTCGTCGGGCATCTGCTGCGGCCCTGGCTCGGCAGCTTCATCACCCGGCACAGGGGACTGCTGGCCAAGGTCGATCGCGGGTCCATCCTGCTGGTGGTCTACGCCGCTTTCAGCGCGGCAGTGGTGGAAGGGCTGTGGCGGCGGCTGTCGGGCGCTGAACTGGCGCTGATGGCGGCGCTGTGCGTTGCGCTGCTGGCGTTGGTGCTGGGCGCGACCTTCCTGCTCGGACGCATGCTCGGCCTGCCCCGCGCGGACGCCATCGTGCTGCAATTTTGCGGCTCGAAAAAAAGCCTGGCGTCGGGCGTGCCGATGGCTGGGGTGCTGTTTCCCACGGCGATGGTCGGCCCGATCCTGCTACCGCTGATGCTTTTCCACCAGATCCAGCTGATCGCCTGCGCGATCCTTGCCCGCCGCTATGCCGCCGCAGCCGAAGTCATGGCGGACCCACCAGCCCGCCCTGCCAGATAATCGCCACGAAGATCGCGACGCGAATCGCGATGGACGCAATGCTGCGACAGCGCCATGCTGCGTCGGACATTTCTGGCCGGCGCGGATCATTTTCGCGGCTGCTTCGTCTGACAGGAAATAGACAGGAGCCGCCATGACCATTGACGATATCAGCCGGCGGGGCATTCTTAAGGGCGGTAGCGCGCTGGCTGTCGCAATGCCGGCCATCGCCTCGGCGCAGGCAAAGGTACCGAACGGCTCAGCGGGAGGCAAAATGACGTCGGTGACGATGACAATCAACGGCGAGGATCGTCATCTCGACCTCGACCCGCGCACGACGCTGCTCGACGCGTTGCGCGAACATCTGCACCAGACCGGCACCAAGAAAGGGTGCGATCACGGCCAGTGCGGTGCCTGCACCGTGATCGTCGAGGGGCGGCGAATCAACAGCTGCCTGACGCTCGCGGTCATGCATGATGGCGACAGCGTCACCACGATCGAGGGGCTGGGCAGCCCCGACAAGCTTCACCCGATGCAAAAGGCGTTCATCGTCCATGACGGCTATCAGTGCGGCTATTGCACGCCAGGGCAAATCTGTTCGGCGGTTGCCATGCTGGACGAAATCGAGGCCGGCATCCCGAGCCATGTCACCGACGATCTGGAAAAGGTGCGCTTTTCCGACGACGAGTTGCGCGAGCGGATGAGCGGCAATATCTGCCGTTGCGCCGCCTATCCCAACATCATCGCGGCGATACGCGATGTCGCCGGGAAGGATGCAGCGTGAAAACGTTCCACTATCATCGCGCCACCAGCGTCGAGGATGCGATCGACGCCGCTGCCCAGACGCAAGGCGCGCGCTTCGTCGCCGGCGGCACCAACCTGCTCGATCTCATGAAATTGCAGATCGAAACGCCACCCGCGCTGATCGACGTCAATCGGCTGGGTCTCGACAAGGTCGAACGAACCGACGGCGGCGGACTGCGCATCGGCGCGCTGGTGCGCAATACCGATCTTGCCGCCGACGCCGTCGTTCGTCGCGACTATGCCGTGCTGTCGCGGGCGCTGCTGGCCGGGGCATCGGCGCAGCTTCGCAACAAGGCGACCACGGCGGGCAATCTGCTGCAACGGACACGCTGCCCCTATTTCTATGACATGCGGATGCCCTGCCACAAGCGCAGGCCGGGCAGCGGCTGCGCAGCCTTGAAAGGTTTCAACCGCAATCTGGCGATCCTGGAAACAAGCGATTCCTGCATCGCCACGCATCCATCGGACATGGCGGTCGCGATGCGGTTGCTGGACGCTGGTGTCGACACGATGGCGCCGGACGGCATGCGCAGGACCATCCCGATCGCCGATTTCCACCGCCCGCCAGGCGACACGCCACACGTCGAAACCGCCCTGAAGCCTGGAGAACTGGTGGTGTCCATCACCCTGCCCCCACCCGTCAGGGGCCGCCACGTCTATCGTAAGGTGCGCGACCGCGCCTCTTACGCCTTCGCGCTGGTTTCCGTGGCCGCTGTGTTCGGCGAGGACGGAACGGCCCGATTCGCCTTCGGGGGCCTGGGCACCCGTCCCTGGCGCGCCGCCGCTGCGGATGCCGCGGCATCATCGGGAGCAAAGGCAGTGGCCGAAGCTGCACTCGCAGGGGCGCGCACGACCGATCAGAATGATTTCAAGAAGGTCCTGACGGCGCGTACGCTTGCATCGGTCTTTCGCGCGCAGGAGGCACGGGCATGAAGTTCGACACGCCGGCCACCACCAACCCGATCGATCAGGAGCGCGTCATCGGCAGGGCGCATGACCGGATCGACGGCCCGGCGAAGGTCACGGGCCGTGCGCCTTATGCCTATGAACGCCATGACGCCGCTCCCAACCCCGCCTATGGCTGGATCGTCGGATCCGCCATCGCCAAGGGGACTGTCGGCGCGATCGACACGCGCGACGCGCAAGCCGCGCCGGGCGTATTGGCGGTCATCACGCACGCCAATGCCGGCAAGCTCGGCAAGGGGAACATGAACACCGCGCATCTGCTGGGCGGCCCGGCCATCGAGCATTTCGAACAGGCGCTGGCGCTTGTCGTCGCCGACACGTTCGAAAACGCCCGCGCCGCCGCCGCGCTGGTGCGTATCGATTACAAGCCCGAACAGGGGCGGTTCGATCTGGCGGCCGAACGGGACCGGGCGGTGAAGCCGACGGGCGACTCCTACGCCGGCCGCCCCGATACGGCGACCGGCGATTTCGATACGGCTTTTCACAAAGCGACCGTCAGGGTCGACCAGACCTATTCGACCCCTGACCAAAGTCACGCGATGCTGGAACCGCATGCGACCACAGCGGCTTGGAAAGATGACCAGCTGACCTTGTGGACCGCCAACCAGATGATCGCCTGGAGCCTTGGCGACGTCGCCAGGACGCTTGGCATCCCCAAGGAAAAGGTCCGCCTCATATCACCCTATATTGGCGGCGGTTTCGGCGCGAAACTGTTCCTGCGCACCGACGCGCTGCTGGCGGCGCTTGGCGCAAAAGCGGTCGGGCGCCCGGTGAAGGTTGCGATTGCCCGGCACCAGATTCCCAATAACACCACCCATCGCCCCGCGACCATCCAGCGCATCCGGCTGGGGGCGAATGCGGATGGCGTGATCGACGCGGTCGGGCATGAGGTCTGGTCGGGCGATCTGCCCGGCGGCGAGGCGGAAATGGCAGCGGCGCAGACGCGGCTGATGTATGGCGGGGCCAATCGCATGACCGCCCACCGGCTCGCCACGCTCGACCTGCCTGAGGGAAATGCGATGCGCGCGCCCGGCGAAGCGGTCGGCATGCTGGCGCTCGAAGTGGCAATGGACGAGCTGGCCGAAGCATGCGGCGTCGATCCGGTCGAACTGCGCATTCGCAACGATGTGCAATATGATCCCGAGGCAGGACCCCAGCGGCCCTTTTCCAGTCGCAAGCTCGTCGAATGCCTGCGCCAGGGGGCCGAACGGTTCGGTTGGGCAAGACGCAATCGCCAGCCAGGGCAGGTCCGCGATGGTCGCTGGCTGGTCGGCATGGGGATGGCTGCGGCCTTCCGTAACAATCTGACCACCAAGTCCGGCGCGCGCGTCGGCATCGACGCGCAGGGGCGGGTGACGGTCGAAACCGACATGACCGACATCGGCACGGGCAGCTACACGATCATCGCCCAGACCGCTGCGGAAATGATGGGCGTCGAACTGGACGATGTCATCGTCCGGCTGGGGGACAGTCGCTATCCTGTTTCCGCCGGATCGGGCGGACAATGGGGGGCGAACAGTTCGACTGCGGGCGTCTATGCCGCCTGCGTCGCGCTACGCGCCAAGGTCGCCGAGCAGGCGGGCTTTGCGGTGGAAGAGGCGCTGTTCGAGAATGGCCTGGTCCGCAGCGGCAACAAATCGCGCAAACTGGGTACGCTTGCGGGGCGCGAGGGGATCTGGGCCGAAGACAGCATGGACTATGGCGATCTCGCCGAACGCTATGCGCAGGCAACCTTCGGCGCGCATTTCTGCGAGGTCGGGGTCGATATCGACACGGGCGAAGTGCGGGTGCGCCGCATGAGTGGTGCGTTCGCTGCCGGCCGCATACTCAATCCCAAGTCGGCGCGCAGCCAGGTGATCGGCGCGATGACCATGGGGGTGGGGGCGGCCCTGATGGAAGAACTGGTGGTGGACAAGCGCTTTGGCTTTTTCGTCAATCACGACATGGCCGAATATCATGTCCCGGTCCATGCTGACATTCCCCACCAGGACGTGCTGTTCGTCGATGAACTCGACGACAAAAGTTCACCGATGAAAGCCAAGGGGGTCGGGGAATTGGGCATATGCGGCGCCGGTGCAGCGGTGGCCAATGCGATCTACAATGCCACCGGAATTCGCCTGCGCGACTATCCGCTCACACTCGACAAGCTGTTGGCGGCCGCAGCGGGAACGGCGCTCGCCTGAGCGTCTGTCTCGAAATGCGCTCTTTCGCACATTTCGAGACAGACTCTAAGCGCCGCCCTATTCGTCATCATCGGCGTCGTCACGAAGCTCGTCCTCATCGTCCATCTGCGGCTCGCCCGCAAATGCATCCATATCGATCCGGCCGGAGCGGTTCATCTCCTCCATGCGCTCCACCAGGTCAGGCACGTCGTCCGGGATGATCTGCGCCGGATTGGGCCGCCCGCCGCGCTCGCTCTCCTCGGCCAGGTCGGTCGCTCGCAACCGCGCATCGCGGGCGACATCATGCGCCTGCGTGCCGCTGTCGCGCTGTTCATCATTTTCCTCGGTCACGTCGGGAAAGCGGGTGGCGTCGTCACGGTCCATGGACAAACTCCTGTTCTGCCTCACAAACCGTCGACGCGCGCGCCCGTTCCCTGATCAGCACCAGGGTTGGCGCGCCCCACCCCAGGTTCGCGCCAGCCCTTCGGCCACCAGCAGCCCGCCGATCGAGACGCCATCCCGCGTTACCACCCGCAGCTTGCGATCGTAGCGGTCGGTATCGCGCGCGCCTTGTTCCAGCGTAAACGGCCCCGCATTCAACAATTGTTGCAGACGGTCGGTCGCACGCGCGCCCAGTGCACCTTCCTGGGCGCAGCGCGGTCCGTGGGTTTCAGGCGTGTCGATATCGGCGATCCGGTATTTCGTTCCGCCAAACCAGAATGTGTCGCCATCGACGACGCAGTTCGCGCCGCCGCCATAGTGACAAAGGTCGAACCGGGCGGACAGGCTGTCGCTGCCGGTCGTGCCGCTGATCGAGGACGGTGACGCGATCCGGGACCGCCATTGCGGCGCATACCAGCCGATCAGAAAGGCAAGCAGGAACAGGTTGATGATGCTGACGGGCGTCAGCGAGGTCCGCTGCCGTCTGCTGCGATAGGTAAAGGGTGTGGCCATGCGCTCATCATACGGCCGCGCTGGCAAACAAGGGCTTAAACCCGGTCCATCATTGCGCCGCTTTGGCGCGAAGCGACAAGGCTCTGGACAGCGCCCCGCGCGCCCGGCACAAGCCGCGCGACTTCATGCCCCCAACCACAGGGAAACCCATGCCCCGCACATTGATTTCCTCCGGCTCGCCGTTCGAGGCGCAGGTCGGCTATTCGCGCGCCGTCGTTCAGGGCGACTGGTGCTTCGTCGCCGGCACAACCGGCACCAATCCCGATACCAAGCTGATGCCGCAGAGCGTCGTCGAACAGAGCCGCAACGCGCTCAAAGTCATCGGCGCGGCGCTGGAGCAGGCCGGCTTTTCCTTTGCCGACGTCGTGCGCGTCACTTATTATATCACCGATCCGGCCTATTGGGACGATCTGGGCCAGGCGACAGCCGCTGTGTTCGGCGACATCCGCCCCGCCGCGAGTTGCATCGTCACCGGCCTCATCAAGCCGGAAATGAAAATCGAGATCGAAGTCACCGCCTTCAAAGGTTGAACCCATGATTACCATGTACGGCATCAAAAATTGCGACTCCATCAAGAAGGCCCGCAACTGGCTGGACAATGAACGCTTTTCCTACAATTTCCACGATTATAAGGTGTCGGGTATCGATGACGCCACCCTGCGCCGCTGGGTCGGCGAACATGGTTGGGAAACCATTCTCAACCGTTCGGGAACAACCTTCCGCGCGCTGGACAGCGGCGACAAGGCGCATATCGATGCGGACAAGGCGATCTTTCTGATGATTACCAACCCGTCGATGATCAAGCGCCCCATACTCGACACCGGCCGCGAAACCATCGTCGGTTTCAAGGCGTCGACCTATGAGGCCGCGATGGCCGGGGTCAAGGCGTGAGGCGTCATGGCCTGCTGCACCTTTGCCTCCTGCTTCTGGGCCTGCTGACCTTGGCCCCCGCCGTCTCCGCCGAGCCGCTGATTATCGCCCATCGCGGCGCCAGCGGTGAGCGGCCCGAACATACGCTGGCCGCCTATGAACGGGCGATCGACCAGGGCGCCGATTTTATCGAACCCGATCTGGTGCTTACCAAGGACGGCGTGCTCGTCGCTCGCCACGAAAACGAGATCGGCGGCACGACCGACGTCGCCAGCCATCCCGAATTCGCTAGCTATCGCACGACCCGGACCATCGACGGACGGGAAATGACCGGCTGGTTTACCGAGGATTTCACTCTCGCCGAGTTACGCACCCTGCGCGCCCGCGAACGGTTGCCCGACCTGCGCCCTGCCAACAAGCGCTTCGACAACCTCTATCCGGTGCCCACCTTCGAAGAGATATTGCAACTTGTCCGCGCGAAGGAAGCGGAGGCGGGACGTCGCATCGGCGTCTATCCCGAAACCAAGCATCCAAGCTATTTCGCCAGCATCGGCCTGCCGCATCAGGCGCCGCTGCTCGCGTTGCTCGACCATTATGGCTACGCGACCGAAGCTGACCCGGTGTTCATCCAGTCGTTCGAAGTCGGCAATCTGAAAGCCATCCGTGCGGTGTCGCGGCTCCGCCTCATCCAGCTGGTCGATGCAGAGGGCGGCCCGGCCGATCTACCCGGCACGACCTATGCCGACATGCTGAGCGTCGAGGGATTGAGCGCGATAGCCGCCTATGCCGACGGCATTGGCCCCGCCGCCGGACAAGTGCTGGCGCCCGAGGGCGCGACCGCACTGGTCGGCCGTGCCCATGACGCGCGGCTGGAAGTGCATGTCTGGACGATGCGGCTGGAAAATATCTATCTGCCGGCGCTTTTTCGGCGGGCCGACGATCCGCAGGGCCATGGCGATTTCGCCGGCTATGTCCGCGCCATCGCCGCCACCGGCGTCGACGCGCTGTTCAGCGATTTTCCGCTCCAGGCCCGGGCTGCCCTGAACCCTAATCCCTAGCGGGCGCTTGTAAAATCGTTCGTCGCGCGCGATGGATGGGCCATGCTGTCGCAGAAGACCCGTTATGCCATCCGTGCTCTCCAGCATTTGGCCGACCGTTACCGCCAGGGGCCGGTGCCGCTGGGCGAGATCGCGACGCGCCAGAACATCCCGGCCAAATTCCTGACGGTCATCCTGTCCGAACTGTCGCGCGAGGGACTGGTCGCGACCCAGCGCGGCCGCGACGGCGGCTATTGGCTGGCGCTGGCTCCGGTCGACATCAGTTACGGCGATATCGTGCGCCTGACGCGCGGATCGCTGGCGCTGACACCCTGCGCCAGCCGCTTCGCCCATGAAAGCTGCACCAATTGCCTGCCCGAATCGGAATGCCGGCTGCACCGTGTCATGCTGCGCCTGCGCGACGAAACCGCGCGTGTGCTCGATGGCATCAGCCTGGCGGAAACCTTCGCCGTCGAATAGCGTATCGGGGGGCTTGTGCCGGCCCCGCCTGTTCGCCACATCGGCACCATGACCACGCCCCCGCTTCAGGCCACCCTGATCCCCGTCACGCAATTCCAGCAGAATTGCACGTTGCTCTGGTGCACCCGCACGATGAAGGGGGCGTTCGTCGATGCCGGCGGCGATCTCCCCAAGCTCAAGGCCGCCGCAGCGCAGCATGGCGTGACGATCGAAAAGCTGCTGGTGACACACGGCCATATCGACCATTGCGGCCAGACCGGCATACTCGCCCGCGAGCTTGGCGTGCCCATAGAGGGGCCGCATGAAGAGGACCGCTTCTGGATCGATCAGTTGGGAACCGACGGGGCGCGGTACGGCATGAGCGGGGAAATCTTCGAGCCTGATCGCTGGCTGGTGGATGGCGACCAGGTGACGGTTGGCGACCTGGTGCTGGATGTCATCCATGCGCCAGGCCACACGCCGGGCCATGTCATATTCCACCACGCCCCCAGCAAGCTCGCGATTGTCGGCGACGTGCTGTTCCAGGGCTCGATCGGTCGCACCGACTTTCCGCGCGGCAACCATCGGCATCTGATCGATTCGATCACGGGCAAGCTATGGCCGCTGGGTGATGACACCGCCTTTGTGCCAGGGCATGGGCCGATGAGCAATTTCGCCCATGAACGGCGGACCAACCCGTTCGTCGCCGATTCAGTGGTCGGCCGGACCTAGAGCGATCGATCCGGTTGCAACGGACCGACCGTTCCGGCCGTGTATTTCGCACGGCTCAGATCGTCGGATGTCCCCGTCTGATCGGAAACCGGTCTAAACCTGCGCTGCCAAAGCCGCAGGTGCCGGGACATCGCGGGTGCCGCTATAGGCCGCATAAAGCGCTGCGATCGCCAACACCAGCAACACCACCCATGTCGCCGTGATACCGGCGGCGCGGGCTGCATTGGGCCGGTCCATGTCCATGCCAAGGGTATGAGCGACACGGCTGACGATATAGACAAGCGCGACGATCCACAGCCAGAGCGCCGCGCCCAGCGCCAGTTCGATCAGCGCAAAGAGAATAAGCGCGATCGGCGTATATTCGATGAAATTGGCATGTGCGCGCATTCGCCGGACCAGCCGCGGATCACCGCCGTCGCCATGCAGCACCTTGCCGGCAATGCGGAGTTGCGAACAGCGAAGCGCCAGCCAGAGATTGAGCAGCGCGCAGGCGGCCGCGAGCGTCAGCGTAATGGGTAACAGCATCGGTAGCCCCTTTCATGGGTATGGGCGCAGAGCATGCGATCTGGGGTGGGTGGGCACAAGGAAGGACTTGCGCCCCCGGCAAAAAAGGCTATAGGCGCAGGGCTTCGCGATCAACCGGGCCGCATGGGTCTGCGGCGTCATTCGCCGTCGGCATCCCGTTCGGACACCGGCCAGTCGCCCACATCAAATATGGAATACAGGTGCCGATATGGCTGTCCCAAAGCGGAAAACATCTCCTTCCAAGCGCGGCATGCGCCGCAGTCACGATTCGCTGCGCATCGAATCGTTTCAAGAATGCTCCAACTGCGGCGAACTGAAGCGTCCGCATAATCTGTGCGATGCCTGCGGCCATTATAACGGCCGTGAAATCGTCGCCGTCGGGGCGTAAGCACTTCCGATTCCGATCCCAAAAGGGGTGAAAAAGTGAGCAGCCAACCGCGAATCGCAATCGACGCGATGGGCGGGGACGTTGGCGTGCGCGTGATGATGGCAGGCGCGGCGCTTGCACGTCACCGGCATGATGGGCTGCGCTTCACCCTGTTCGGTGATGAAACCGAGATCAAGGCCGCGCTCGACCGGCATCCCAATCTGCGGGCGGCCTCCGACGTCATCCACGCGGCTAGCGTTGTGGCAGGCTCGGACAAGCCGAGCGCTGCGATCCGCAAGAAGAACAGTTCGATGAGCCTCGCCATCGCGGCGGTGAAGGCGGGCGATGCCGGCGCGGCGGTTTCGGCCGGCAACACCGGCGCATTGATGGCGATGGCCAAGGTCGCGCTGCGCACCATGCCGGGCGTCGATCGCCCTGCGCTCGCGGCGCTGCTGCCAACGCTGGGCGCGAACGATGTGGTCATGCTGGATCTGGGCGCGAACACCGAATGCGACGCGCGCAACCTTGTCCAATTCGCGGTGATGGGCGCGGCCTATGCCCGGATCGCCTTCGATCTGGAGCGGCCCCGCGTGCGGTTGATGAACATCGGCACCGAAGAGATGAAGGGCACCGAAGAGATACGCGACGCCGCCGCGATCCTGCGCACGGCGTCGCTGCCGATGGCATTTGAAGGCTTTACCGAGGGCGACAAGATCGGCAGCGGCGATGCCGACGTCATCGTATGCGATGGCTTTTCGGGCAATGTCGCGCTCAAGACGGCGGAGGGCACGGCGCGTTTCGTAACCGACCTGCTGCGCCGCGCCTTTACCAGTTCGGTCCGCTCAAAAATCGGCTTCCTGATCTCCAAACCGGCCATGCACCTGCTCAAGCATCATCTCGATCCCAACAACCATAATGGCGCAGTCTTTCTGGGCCTGAACGGCGTCGTGGTGAAAAGCCATGGCAGCGCCGACGAAAAGGGCGTGGCCAACGCGGTCCATGTCGCGGCTCGCCTGCTCGAAGAAGACATCACCCGCAAGATCGCCGGCGACATGGCGCATCTGCGCCCGTTGTTCGCGCCGGCATCCGGCACGGCGCAGCCGGCGAAATGATCAGATCCATCCTTCTGGGCACGGGATCGGCCCTGCCGGCGCGGGCCGTTCCCAATGCGGAACTGGCGCAGACCGTCGATACGAGCGACGAATGGATCGTCGAACGGACGGGCATTCGCAACCGCTATATCGCTGCCGATGGCGAAACCACCGCCACGTTGGCGACGCTGGCGGCGCGTGCCGCTATCGACGCCGCCGGGCTGGAACCTGGCGCGATCGACCTCATCATCCTGGCGACCGCTACCCCGGACCAGACTTTCCCCGCCAGCGCGACCTTGGTCCAGGCCGCGCTTGGCATCGACGATTGCGTGGCCTTCGACGTGGCGGCGGTGTGTTCGGGCTTCCTTTACGCGCTGACCGTCGCCGACAGCATGATCCGGTCGGGTGCGGCCAGTCGCGCGCTGGTGATCGGGTCGGAAACCTTCAGCCGCATCCTCGACTGGGAAGATCGCACCACCTGCGTCCTGTTCGGTGACGGCGCGGGCGCGATCATACTCGGCGGGGAAGAGAGCGCGGATGATAATCCCGCCACCGCGCGCGGCATATTGGCCGCCAAGCTGCATGCCGACGGTCGGCACAACCAGCTTCTCTACGTCGATGGCGGCCCATCGACCACCGGCACGGTCGGCAAGTTGCGGATGAAGGGGCAGGAGGTCTTCCGTCATGCCGTGGTCAACCTCGCTTCGGTGCTGAACGAGGTGATGGCCATCGCCGGCATGTCGGCGCAGGATATCGACTGGCTGGTCCCGCACCAGGCCAATGCCCGCATCCTCGATGCCACCGCGCGCAAGCTGAAGCTTTCGCCGGACAAGGTCGTCGTGACGGTCGATCGCCATGCCAATACGTCCGCAGCGTCGGTCCCGCTGGCGCTCGACGTTGCGGTGCGCGACGGACGGATCAAGCCCGGCGACTTGGTCGTGCTGGAAGCGATGGGCGGCGGCTTTACCTGGGGCGCATGCGTCCTGCGCATCTGAATTCTTCGGTCTTCAGGTCGGATAGCAGCAAATTCTGCTGATCTTACAGCGGCAACTTGCGCATTGGTTGCAGATGCAGCACATTCCCTGTCGATCATCCGCGCCCGATGATTCAGTGGGGAGCCTGGGCGCCTGAAGGTATCTGATGACCGGCAATGGAACCCTGACTCGCGCCGATCTGGCCGAATCCGTCAATCGCCATATCGGCCTGTCGCGCGCCGAAGCGGCGACGATGGTGGAATCCATCCTTGAACATATGTGCGCGGCGCTCGCGCGGGGCGAAAATGTCAAGATTTCCAGCTTTGGAACCTTCGTCCTGCGCGACAAGACCCAGCGCATGGGCCGCAATCCCAAGACCGGCATCGAAGTTCCGATAGAACCGCGCCGCGTGCTGACCTTCCGCGCGAGCCAGACGATGCGCGACCGGATCGCCAGCAGCTGACGCACGACTCCCTGGGCCACATCGCCCCGATTCGCCAATATGTTACCAAGGTTGACGTTGTGCCGGTCTTGGGTGCAACATCATCGTCATGAACAAGGCGGAGGGGGCATTTCTGACCATCAGCGAGCTCGCCGCCGAGCTTGGGTTGCCCCAGCATATCCTCCGTTATTGGGAAAGCCGCTTTCCCCAGCTGCGTCCGCTCCAGCGGTCGGGTAACCGGCGCTATTATCGCCCCGCCGACGTCATGCTGGCACGCCGGATCAATCAGTTGCTCAATGTGGAGGGGTTCACCGTGCGCGGCGCGCAGAAGGCGCTGTCCGAAGTCGCCACCCCGGACCGCCAGCCTGCGACCGGGCCGCAATCGCCCCCCGTTCCAGCGTCGAATGGCAGCATTCTCGCTCGTCTCGAAGCGATCCGCGCCCTGCTCGCCGAGGCGCTGGAGACATAGCGCTGCTACAGTGCGCAGGCATAGACCAGATCTTCGAACGACGTCGCGCCGACCATGAAGATCACCCGACCGATC
Source organism: Sphingobium anseongense (assembly GCF_037725245.1). Classification (NCBI taxonomy): domain Bacteria; kingdom Pseudomonadati; phylum Pseudomonadota; class Alphaproteobacteria; order Sphingomonadales; family Sphingobiaceae; genus Sphingobium; species Sphingobium anseongense. The sequence continues at coordinate 379,793 of NZ_JBBJUL010000002.1, forward strand.
TGTTCAAAGCCATGCCGCGCATAAAAGCGGCGGGCGCCCTCGTTCTGCGGATAGACCGCGAGCAACAATCGGCGCGCTCCACGGCTGCGCGCCTGCGCCATGACATGACGCATCAGATCGCCGCCATTGCCACCGCCCTGCCAGCCGCTCAGCAGATAGATGCGCTTGAGCTCGATATCGCCGGCCTCGAGCGGCACAGCCAGGTCGGGCGGGGTCAACATGGCATAGCCCACGGGCGCGCCCAGTGGCGTTTCACCCAATAGCAGCCATTGTGCCGGGTCAGCGATCGCGGCACGATAATAGTCCTCGCTGTGCGCGCTGCGGATATGTTCGACCAGCGCGTCGCCCGGATGGTCATGCGCAAAGCTGGCAAGAAAGGTCGCGCCGCCCAGTATCGCGAGAGCCCGCGCATCGCCCGGCTCGGCTCGTCGCCACCGGATCGGCGTCATATGCCCGCCCTTACCGAGATTCCGGCCCCAACGCCGGGTCGAGATCGCGCGGCCGGGTGAAACTCACCAGGCTGGCGACTCCCTCCTTCGCATCGGCCCAGCGATCGATCGCCAGGTCCATGACGAGCAGGCTGGCGGTGGGGAATTTCGCCTCGACATCCTCGCGCAGCGGGCAACCGCCTTCCGGCGGCACCAGGTCGAGAACCAGTTCCTCCAGCCCAGGATTATGGCCAGCGATCAGGGCGTTTTCCACTTTCTCGGGCAATTCGCGAATCACGTCGAACAAGGTCGGGGCGGCGGCCAGGTAGATGCGCCGGTCCCATTGCGGTTCGAGCGTCGTGCCATAGCCGTCGAAAAATGTGTCGAGCGTCTCGCGCACCCGGACAGCGGGCGATGCCACCAGATGATCGAACATCATCTTGCGGTCGCGCGCGAACTGGCCGATCAGCCGGGCGGCCTTTTTGCCGCGAGCGTTGAGCGGTCGGTCGAAGTCGCGAGCCACCGGATCGTCCCAGTCGGACTTGGCGTGGCGCAACAGGGTCAACCGCTTCATTTCTTCTCCAGCCGGCCGAGGTCGGATTCGTTTCCCTGATGCACGACTGGCGCGCCTTCGCCAAGGCCATCGCCGCATGAATCGGCGCTGACGGCGATGATTGCCTGGTCCAGCGTGACCCGACGGATCGGCACGCCCCCCGGAAACGCACTCAGCAGGCGGCTTGGCATCGCCGCCGACAGGATGACGAAACTGCCCTTGTCGCCCGCGCGCCGGATGAGCCGGCCAAAGGCTTGCGCCAGCCGCGCGCGAATCAGTCGGTCGTCGAAACTGCTGCCCCCGCCGGCAAGTCGCCGCGCGCCGTGCAGCACCGTGGGCTTGGGCCAGGGCACCCCCTCCATCACCACCAGCCGCAGCGAATGGCCCGGCACGTCCACGCCGTCGCGCAGGGCATCGGTGCCGAGCAGCGACGCGCGTGGATCGTCGCGGAAAATATCGACCAGCGTGCCGGTGTCCATCGGATCGACATGCTGCGCATAGAGCGGCAGCCCGACCCGCGCCAGCCGGTCGGCGATGCGCGCATGGACGATGCGCAGCCGGCGGATTGCGGTGAACAGGCCGAGCGTGCCTCCGCCCGCCGCCTCGATCAACCGCGCATATGCCCCCGACAGCGCCGCCAGGTCGCCGCGCCGGATATCGGTGACGATCAGCACCTGGGCATTGGCAGCATAGTCGAAGGGACTTGCCGCCTCGAACCGCGCCGCGCCGCGCGGCAGATGCAGCGCGCCGCTGCGGCTATCGGCAGTGTCCCACTCGCCCCCGCCCTTGAGGGTCGCCGACGTCACGATAACGCCATGCGCCGGCTTGAGCACGATTTCGGCCAGCGGACGGGTTGGGTCGAGCCAGTGGCGGTGCAGGCCGATATCATATTCGCGCCCCTCGAACCGGTCGACCGCCAGCCAGTCGACATGGTCGGGATCGGCCGGGCCGCCGATCCGCGCCAGCAGCGCCAGCCATGCCGCCACCAGATCGCAGCGCCAGCCAAGCGAAGCCACCGCACCTTCAATCCGCGCTCTGGCCGGGCCGTCCAGCCAGTCCGGCGCATCCTGCACCACCGCTTCCAGCCGCTTGGCCAGCCGCGTCAGCGGCCGCAACAGCGCATCGAGCGACTGCGCCGCTTCCTGCGCCGCCTCGACCAGCGGACCGTCAGGTTCGGCCAGTTCGGTTTCCAGACCATAGCCGGCATCGGTTTCACCATTTTCGGCGGCACGCGCGTAAACGGTGCCGCGCACCGCCGCCAGCAACCGCTCGACCGGGCCGAACGGATCGCCAGCGACGATGCGCTTGAGCCATTCGTCGCCCGGTAGCGCATCGGCGGCGCGGCGCGCCTGTTCGATCGCCTCGCCGCCTTCTGCATCATAGCTAGCGACATCGGAAAGGCGTGCCGCAAGGCCCCGGCGGCGCCCGCGAGCATTGCCCTCCGGCCCGATCACCCAGCGGCGAAGTTCGATCGCCTCCTGTCCGGACAGCGCGACCGAAAAGGTCGAATCGGCGGCATCGAACAGATGATGGCCCTCATCGAAGATGATGCGGTCCGGCCTTTGCCCGCTTTCGCGACCCCGCGCGGCGTTGATCATCACCAATGCATGATTGGCGATGACGATATCGGCCTGCGCCGAGGCGCGCGCCGCCCGCTCGATGAAGCATTTGCGATAATGCGGGCAGCCGGCATAGATGCATTCTCCCCGCCGGTCGGTCAGCGCGGTCGATCCATTGCGGCGGAACAGCGTCGGCAACCAGCCCGGCAGGTCGCCGCCCACCATGTCGCCATCCTTGCTGTAGGCCGCCCAGCGCGCGACCAGGTGCGCCAGGATCGCGGCGCGCCCGGCGAATCCACCCTGCAACGCATCCTCCAGATTGAGCAGGCAAAGATAATTTTCCCGCCCTTTTCGAATCACCACATGGCGCGCGGCGATGTCGACATCGGGAAACAGTCGCAACGTTTCGCGATCCAGCTGGCGCTGCAACGCCTTGGTATAGGTCGAAATCCACACCGTGCCGCCCGCCTCGCGCGCCCATAGCGATGCGGGCGCAAGATAGCCCAGCGTCTTGCCGATGCCCGTCCCCGCCTCTGCCAGCAGCATGTTTGGCTGGTCGCGCGCCGCGCGCGGAACGAAAGTCGCGGCTGCCGCCTGTGCATAGGCGCGCTGGCCGGGGCGCGGCTCCGCGCCTGCCCCTGTCAGCATGTCCAGCCGGTCGAGGACCGCCGCTTCGCTCAGCGCGATGGCGCGGGGCGCGGGACGCGGCGCCTGCTCCTCCCATTCGGGCAGTTTCGAAAACAACCAGCGTTCGGCTTCGCGGGGCTTGGCGATTCGCGGCGCGATCAGATGCGCCCAGGGCCACCGCAGCCGCGCAAGCGTCTGGGCGCCGGTCCACGCGCCTTCGCGCTCGCGCCAGTCCGCGGCATCCAGCCGCGCGACCAGCGCGGCCGTGATGGCCTGCAGCACCTGTGCGATATCCGATTCGTCATCGGGAGGCCTCAGCCCCAGCGCCTGCGCCAAACCCTTGGCGGTCGGCACGACGAAGCGCGCGGGATGGACGAATGCCCATAATTCAAGCAAATCCAGTCCATTAAGTTCAGGATAGCCCAGCCGCTGTCCGGTCAATGGCGCATTGAGCAGAAGGACCGGCGTTTCGGCCGCTCGCGCGATCGCCCGCCCCTTGGGCAGCGCATGGGTCTGACCATCTTCCCGCAGCCAGACACCGCCATGGCTTGCATGCAGGGCTGGCAGAGAGGCGGGCTCGATCACGTCACCGGCTTAGTCCAGCGGGAACAAAAGGGAAACCGCCTTTGCGGTCAAATGCCCCGACGGCCAAAGCCGCCGCCGGGCACGCTGGCGAACGCCGGCTGGCGCGGCTGATAAATCGGCACAGGCCCGCGCTGGGCGAGCCGGGCAGCCTCCAGCAACTCGAACAGCGGGCCGTCATTCATCTCGAACGGAAAGCGGATGCCCATGCGATCGACTTCGGACCAGCGGACCGTGCCGAACACGATATGACCGTCCAGGTCTATCTGGCATTGCATCTTTGGCGGCAGGCTACACCCCAAAATCTGGGCGCCGCCTTCGCTTAGGTCGACGATACGTCCTTCCAGGCTGTCGAGCACGGTTGTAACCACGACCGGAATGTCGACGACGATGCGCTCGCGGCTGCGAATGATCTGCATAGTCCCTCCAGGGCGTCAATTATCGGTCGTCAGGGTTAATGAAGTTTGAAGCCGCGTTCCCCTTCTGCACACCATGCTGATTTTTCTCGCAGAAAAGGGCGTTTCCTTTCATCCCGCGCGGCGGTAGGGCCTTGACCCATGACTGTTTCCCATTCCATCCGCGCGGCGGCGCTTGCATCCAAGGCCTGGCCCTATGAAGAGGCCCGAAAGCTGCTCAAGCGCTATGCCGATGCCCCGCCCGCCAAGGGGCATGTCCTGTTCGAAACCGGCTATGGCCCCTCGGGCCTGCCGCATATCGGCACCTTCAACGAAGTGCTGCGCACGACGATGGTGCGCAATGCCTATCATGCGCTGTCGGACGTGCCGACCCGCCTGATCGCGTTCAGCGACGACATGGACGGGCTGCGCAAGGTGCCCGACAATGTCCCCAACAAGGACATGCTGGCCGCGCATCTGGGCAAGCCATTGACGCAGGTGCCCGACCCGTTCGAAAAGCATGAAAGTTTCGCGCATCATAACAATGCGATGCTCCGCGATTTCCTCGATCGCTTCGGTTTCGACTATGAATTCGTTTCGGCGACCGAACGCTATCGCGCGGGCGCATTCGACGACACGCTCAGGCTGGTGCTGCGTCGCTATCAGGCGATCATGGACATCATGCTGCCGACGCTGCGCAAGGAGCGCCAGGCGACCTATTCGCCGGTCCTGCCCATCAGCCCGAAAAGCGGCATCGTGCTTCAGGTCCCGGTCGAGGTAGTGGACGCCGAAACCGGCCTGGTCCGCTTCGAGGATGAGGGTGAAACGATCGAGCAATCGATCCTGTCGGGCGGCGCCAAGCTGCAATGGAAGGTCGACTGGGCGATGCGCTGGGTCGCGCTTGGCGTCGATTACGAGATGGCCGGCAAGGACCTGATCGATTCGGTCACGCAAAGCTCTAAAATCTGCCGCGCCCTCGGCGCTCGCCCTCCCGAAGGCTTCAACTACGAAATGTTCCTCGACGAAAAGGGCGAGAAAATCTCCAAGTCCAAGGGCAATGGTCTCAGCCTCGAACAATGGCTGACCTATGGCCCGCAGGAAAGTCTTGCCTTCTATGCCTTTCGCGAGCCCAAAAAGGCCAAGCAACTGCATATGGGCGTCATCCCGCGCGCGGTTGACGAATATTGGCAGTTTCGCGGCAATTACCCCGCCCAGACGGTGGAACAGCAGCTCGGCAACCCGGTTCACCACGTCCATGACGGCGTGCTGCCGCCGGGCAGGCTGCCGGTGACCTTCGGCTTGCTGCTCAACCTTGTCGGCGTTATGGGGGACGCCAGCCCGGATCAGGTCTGGGGCTATCTGCGCAACTATGTCGCGGACGCGGACGCGGCGACCTATCCCGAACTCGATGCGCTGATCGGCCATGCGCTTGCCTATCACCGCGATTTCGTTGCGCCGATGCTGCAACGCCGCGCGCCCGAAGCGAACGAGGCGGCGGCGCTGCGAAGGCTGGGCGCCGAACTTGCGGCCTTGCCCGAAGGCGCCTCCGCCGAGGACATCCAGAATATCGTCTATGCCATAGGCAAGGACGATGCGTTCGGCTTTGCCGAACTGCGCGACTGGTTCAAGACGCTCTACCAGACGCTGCTCGGTGCCGACCAAGGGCCGCGCATGGGCAGCTTCATCGCGCTCTATGGTATCGAAAACAGCCGCAAGCTGATCGGCGAGGCACTTTCCCGATCCTGAACCCGCGACGAACGGAACATTCACTTAGGATACACGTTTCCAACGTCGGTCCACCCCCTTTCGGACTGATAATGCGCCTCGCGCGTTATCGGCCGCGCCTGCCTGGAAACGGGCGGCGCGGCCAAGGGGCGGGGTATAAAAGGAAAAGACCCGGATCTCGCGATCCGGGCCTTTTCCTTTGTTGGTACTGTCAGATCAGACTGGTCACCAGAAGAAGCCGCGGTGCACCTGGATCACGCGACCGGTCCGGACATTGACCAGCATCACGTCATTATAATGACGGACCCAGCGCTGATTGGCCCCGACCCGGGGCAGGCGATAGCGATAGGGGTCGCTGATATAGTAGCGCGAGATGTAATAGACCGGGCGCAACTGCTGGCCCTGGTTCCACCTGTTGTAGCGAAACGGCGCGCGCCAGTTGCCGCCACGATAGGCGTCGCGATGCGTACGGCGGTAGTCGCGCCAATCCTCACGCACCTCGCGCCGCGCGTCGCGAACGTCGCGCCGCTCCTCACGGACATCGCGGCGATCGCCGTGGCGCTGCGCCTGACGCAATTCACGCTGCTCCTCGCGCAGTTCGTGCTGGCTGTGGCGCACTTCGCTGCGGGACTGGGCCATGGCGGCGCCCGGCAGAGCCGTTGCTGCCATCAGCCCCAAAATGATCAACTTACGCATATGTATCTCCCATCAGCATGGATGCCGAAAAAGCTGCTGTCGGAAAAACCGGTTGGTTCCGGTCAGGTTCCCGATTCAGCAATGCCCTTATCGGCCAAGCGGGCTGAACGGGCGGAGAATGGACGCGTCAGTTATCAGTCATTTATGTCGCAAATTGTATTACGCTTGCCCCGGCTCCGATATCAGGCCGATGGCGTCCAGCGCCGCTCGCGAAACCATTTGGTGACGACATATTTGGTGCCGGTCTCAACCGGGAGGGCCGCATGCACGCTCATCGGATTGGGCGCGCCGTGGCGATCCAGGTTGTTCCATATCAAAAGCATCCCCTCGCATGGCGGGACCATGAATTCGCAGTGCGGGAAATGGGTTTCGCCGCCCGCGCCCACCGGCGACAGATAGATCATCGCGGTCCAGCAACGTTGCCCGCCCGACCGTCGCATCGCCTGCCAATAATGGGCGGCAGGGGGAAAATAGTCGCAATGAACCTTATATTCCTGACCCACCGTATATCGCTGCCCCTGCAAGGTTTCGCCGCTGTCGTGGTCCAGCCCGGTCAGCGCGCAGATCCGGTCGCTGACCGCCACCACGGTCGGTTCCCAGGGGTTGAGATGGCAGCTGTGGCTGGTGCGATAGTCCGGGTTTTCGCCGCCCGAAAACAATGTCGACGGCTGCGCCTCCGCGTCGATCAGGCGGCGCAAATGCGCGCATTCCGTGGCGCTCAGAAAATCATGCCGGCCATAAATGTCGATATGCGGCGTGTCGATCCGACTCACCATCGGATTGCGGTTGAGTCGGGCGCGCACAGCGTCCCCGATCCGCGCGCGCGCCGGGGACGCCACGCCACCATCGTCAGGATCGGACTGGGTCATGCTCAGGCTCCTGCAACGACATATCGCCACAGGCAAATAAAAAGGACCCGGATCGCTCCGGGTCCAGTGTTCCTGAAGGCCAGTTCAGGGCGTGGGATCTTCCGGCATCACCAGAAGAAATCATGGATCACGTCGACGACATAGCCATCGCGGGTGTCAACGAGCAACGCATCGTCATAATAGCGCACCCACCGCAGCGAGCCGTAGGCCGGCGGCAAGCGATAACCGGCCGTGTCGTCCAGCCAATAATTGTTGGAATAGAGCAGGCTGCTCAGCACGATGCCGACGGAGAAGCGGCGATAGCCATAATCCCAGCCCCGAGGTGCGTAATAGCGTCCCGCCCGATAGCGGTCGCCAAAGCGCGAACGGTTGCTCTGCCAATCGTAGCGGCGATCATTGCGCCAGCCATTGTCCCAGCGGCGTTGATTGGTCCAGCGGGTGCGGTCGTCGAAACGACGATTGTTGGACCAGTCGCGGTTGCCGGGCCGGTTGTCGTTGCGCCAGTCGCGGCGATCATCCCGTCGCTCATCCCGGCGATCGACACGCCGGTCCTGACGGTCGCCGCGCTGATCCTGCCGCCAATCGCGCCGATCCTCGCGGCGATCCTGACGCCCGTCCTGCCGGTCGTCGCGCTGCGCCTGCCGCCAGTCCTGGCGCTGGTCGCGACGCGCCTCGATCGCGGCGGCCGGTGCCGTCACACGCTGCACCTGACGCTGCTGGCGTTGAGGCTCGACCCTTTGCCGGGCCTCGGCGCGCTGCTGCGCCGCCACCTGCGCGCGTTGACGCACCTCGACCGGGCGCTGATAGTCGGCGCGTTCCTGCTGCCGCTGGGCACGCTGCTGCCCGGCATCGCGCTGCTGCGACCAGCGCGCGTTGCCACGTTCATTCTCACCGCGCTGCGCATAGGCCGGCGCGATGCTGCCGAGCGTGGTCGCGGTCATCAGCCCGGCCAGCATCCATTTCTTGAAATCAGCCATGTCTCATCCTCTCGCGGGCCAAGCGCCCGACATGGCTTGCTTCTAGACCGCCGTCGATGTCGCAAGGCTGAATTCACTTGTCAGCCTAGCGAAAGGATGCCGCGTACGAGATGGGGCGACGGCGAGCCTAACGCCCCTTCCAGACGCCGGCGCGCTTTTCGACAAAGGCGGCCATGCCTTCGGTCCTGTCCTCGGTCGCGGTCAGGATCTGGAACAACCGCCGCTCGATCAGGATCGATTGCGACAGGTTGGTTTCGAAGGCCAGGTTGACCGCCTCCTTGTTCACCATCGCGGCCATCGGCGGCATCGCCGCAATCTGGGTCGCGGTCCTGAGCGCTTCGTCCAGCAGGTCGGCGGCGGGCACGACGCGCGAGACCAGGCTGGCGCGCTCGGCTTCCTGCGCGTCCATCATGCGACCGGTCAGGCACATCTCCATCGCCTTGGCCTTGCCCACCGCGCGGGTCAGGCGCTGTGAACCGCCCATCCCCGGCGCAACGCCCAGCTTGATTTCAGGCTGGCCGAATTTGGCGGTGTCTGCCGCAATGATGAAATCGGCCATCATCGCCAGTTCGCAACCACCGCCGAGCGCAAAGCCCGCCACCGCCGCGATCCACGGCTTGCGCGTCGCCACGACGCGCGACTGCCAACCGGCGAAGAAATCCTCAAGAAAGAAGTCGGCCGCCTGCTTGTCCGCCATCTGCTTGATGTCGGCGCCCGCGGCAAACGCCTTTTCGCTACCCGTCAGCAGAGCGCATCGCTGCGAAGGGTCTGCGTCATAGCGGGCAAAGGCATCGGCCAGGTCTTCGAGCACCCGGCTGTTGAGCGCATTGAGCGCCTGCGGGCGGTTGAGGGTGATCAGCGTGACCGCGTCGCGCTGTTCAACGATGATGGTGTCATAGGACATGGCCGACCTCTTCCTTGATGCAACGGGCGCTGGTGCGCTTGCCATAGGCGGACGCCGGGCCGAAGAAAAGCGGCCCCTGCGCGACCGGCCTTTTCTACACGGGACAGGAAATGCAGAGCTTGTTGCCCACCGGATCGCGCAGATAGGCCGCATAGGCGCCAAAGCCCTTGCGTGCGCCCGGCGGATCTTCACAGGTCGAGCCGCCCGCGGCGAGGCCGGCATCATGCCATGCCCTGACCTGTTCGGGGGATGCGGCGGCAAAGCCGATGGTTCCGCCGTTGGCGACCGACGCCGGCTGACCGTCGATCGGCCTGGTGATGCCAAAGGCGCCGGCCGGAACCCGATAGAATACCCGTCCCGTCGCGTCGGTTTTCCCCGCGGGAATATCCATCGCGCCGAATATCGCATCGTAAAAGGCTTTAGAGGCCGCGATATCGTCAGCACCTACCATCACGTGGGTGAACATGATTTGCCTCCCAGCACCCGTTCAATGCCGATTTAGCGCATCGGGACCGGTTGCCGATTCCGAGGGACAAAAAAAAGGCGCCGAAGCATTTGCCCCGGCACCCTTTATCTTGTCAGTTGCCCGGAGTTCAAGCAGCAGCGGGCAGCGCCGCCTTCGCCTGGGCGATGATGGCGCTGAACGCCGCGCCTTCGTGCATCGCGATGTCGGCAAGGACCTTGCGGTCCAGGTCGATTCCGGCGAGCTTGAGCCCGTGCATGAACTGCGAATAGGTCAGCCCCTCGGCGCGAACGCCGGCGTTGATGCGCTGGATCCACAGGCCACGGAAAGACCGCTTCTTAACCTTGCGATCGCGATAGGCATATTGGCCGGCCTTTTCGACGGCCTGGCGGGCGATGCGGATCGTGTTCTTGCGACGGCCATAATAGCCCTTCGCCTGTTCCAGGATGCGCTTGTGCTTGGCGCGGGTGGTAACACCCCGTTTGACGCGTGCCATTGTCCTCTACTCCTTACTTCAGGCCGTAGGGTGCCCAGAGGCGGACGTGACCCACGTCGGCATCGGACAGCACGGAAGTGCCACGGTTCTGGCGAATATATTTGGCGTTGTGGCTGATCAGGCGGTGACGCTTGCCGGCGACACCATGCTTGACCTTGCCGGAAGCGGTGAATTTGAAGCGCTTCTTCACACCGCTCTTGGTCTTGAGCTTGGGCATTTTCGTCTCCTTGGACTGACGTGGCGGACCATCGCGGCAGCCCTACTGGCCGGACCGTCCCATCAAATTCCCGCGTGCCAGAAGCCCGCAGGAACGCGCGCCTATAGGTGGCCAACCGTATAAAGGCAAGCGATTCGGACCCAAAGCGCGCAGCCGGCGTTATGCCTGGCGATGGCCGATCTCGATCCTTCAGGGCCACCCATGGCGAATGCGCCGATCCTCGAACGCGGCGGACGGTTCAGCCATGCTCGTGATCGCTGGCGCAAATTGCCCCTGCCGGTGCGAATCATCCTGTGGATCGTTGGCGTCCTCTTCGCCCTGTGGCTGATCCTGTTCATCACCAAGGGACGGTTTCTCAAGGACCCCTTTGAACGGACGATGACGAGCCTGTTGCAGCGTGAAGTCGCCGTGGGCGGCGATTTCCAGCTCTATTTCGCGCCGGTCAGCATCAAGTTCCGCGCCGAACGCATGACCATCGCCAACCTGCCCTGGGCGAGTTTGCCGCATCTGTTCCGCGCCGACCTGATCGACACGCGCATCGCTCCGCTCAGCCTGATCTTCGGCGACAAATATCGCGCCACCTGGCTCGAATTGCGCAACGGCGCTGTCGATCTCGAATGGGCGAAGGATGGCAAGACCAACAGCTGGAGCTTGGGCGACCCCAACAAAAAGGGCGAACCGCTCAACCTGCCGTTGATCCGCCAGGCGATCCTCAGCGGCACGACGCTGCGCTATCGCGATCCACGGCTTCAGCTCGCGACCGATATCGCGTTCGAAACGGTCAAGGCCGCCGACACGCGCTTTGCCGGCGACATCCGCTTTACCGGCGACGGCACGATGCGCGCCAGGCCTTTCGCCCTGCGCGGCGAGTTGCTGTCGCCCAATGCAACCGTCAGCCGGGGCAAGAACAGGCTCGTGCTCCATGCCAGGTCGGGTGCGACGCGGGTTGATGTCACCGGCACGCTGTCCGGCCCTACCGAACTGGAAGGCAGCGACCTGCAACTGGTGGCGCGCGGCCCCAATCTTAGCCACCTGTTCGATTTCCTGGGGGCCGCCATCCCCGACACACGGACCTATCGCTTCACTTCAGCCCTGACTAAGGTAGGCGGCGAATGGCGCTTCACCCGGCTCAAGGGACGATTTGGCGACAGCGACCTGGCCGGGCGGATGACGGTGTCGCTACCCGGCGGGCGGGTGTCGATCAACGCCGATCTCGCGACACAAAAGCTCGACATCATCGATGCCGCGCCCTTTTTCGGCTATGATCCCGCCCGGATCGAACGGCAGGGGGCGGCCGGCGCGATCGAGGTCGAAGGGGGCCGACCGCGCGTGCTGCCCGACGCGCCGCTGCGGATCGCAGCGCTGCGCAACTTCGATGCCGACGTCAAATATGGCGTGAAGACCATCCGTGCGGACAATGTGCCGATTTCCAATGTCGCGCTTGCGGTGAAGCTCGACCGGGCGCTGGTCTCGCTGTCGCCCTTCACCTTCGATATGTCGGGCGGGCATGTCAGTTCCGATATCGAAATCAATGCGCGCGGCACGCCCGTCCGTACCAGCTATGACATCCGCCTGTCGCCGACGCCGATGGGGTCGTTGCTGGCGCGCTGGGGCGTATCGGAATCGGGCACGACCGGTACGATCAAGGGTCGGATGCAGCTTACTGGCCTTGGCGATTCGGTGCATGATTCGCTCGCAAACGCCGATGGGCGGATTGCGGTCATCCTGCTGGCGGGCAGCATGTGGGCGCGCAACGTCCAGCTATCGGAACTCGACATCGGCACCTTTGTCACCAAGATGTTCCAGGACAAGCTCAAGGATCCGGTCCAGATCAACTGCGGGCTGATCGCCTTCACCGTGCGCAACGGCGTCGCCGCCGCCGACCCGATCATTATCGATACCCGCAAGAATGTCATGCTGGGGCGCGGCGGCTTCAGCTTCCGCAACGAAAGCATCGACCTGCTGTTTCGCGCCGACAGCAAGAAGATCAGCCTGTTTTCCGCCCAGTCGCCGGTGGGCATTCAGGGCTGGTTCGCGGAACCGAAGATCGACGTGATCAGCCCCGAATTGCTGGCGCGCGGCGGTGCCGGGGCCGCGCTTGGGCTGGTGGGCGGGCCGGTCGGCGCCATGCTGGCCTTTGCGGACATAGGCGATGCCAAGGCCGCAGCCTGCGGCCCGGTGCTAGCCGGCGCGAACGCGGCGGCGCAACGCACCAGGGCTGGCAAGGCTCGCGACGATGTCGGCCGGGGCACGACCGCCAAGGACGAAGCCGGCAAGGGCACCAAAGCCGAAGCGAAGCAGCAAAAGAAGAAATTTCTCGGGATCTTTTGACGGGTCGAGCGCGTCCGGCGCCTGAACCTGTGTTTCGCAATGCGCTTTTGGCGCAATCGCAATGGCCCGCTAAAGCACCTTTTCATAAAGCTGGTAGACTTTGTTGATCCGGCTGTCGATCGCCAGGGCAATCGCATTCATGCCTTGATTGTCGTCGAGCACCCAGCCGATCTCGCCTCGGCTGGCGCCATAGACGCTGACGGCTTCGCGGCGGATCAGTTCGATCATCATGAAGGCAAGCTGGCTGGCGAGCCGCGAGGATTGCAGGCTCTGCCGCACGCCCATCAACGGCACACGCATCGTGCGCACCTGCGGCTTGCGCAGCCACCAGAGCAACCGCGCCCAGCCCAAGGGCAACAGCGATCCGTTGAGGGGTTTGAGCGCTTCGTTGAGGTCCGGCAGGGTCAGCATGAAAGCGACCGGCTCGCCATCGACTTCGGCAATGCGGATCAGGTCCTCATAGACGATGGGCTTGAGCTTCTTGCCGGTAAAGGCGATTTCCGCGTCGGTGATCGGTATGAAGCCCCAGTTTCGGCCCCATGCGTCGTTGAGGATGTCGAGGATGATCGCCGCCTCGGCATCGAAGCGGCTCTTGTCGACCTTGCGGATGCGGATGCGCGGATTTTTTTCGCCCGATGCGACGATCCGCTGGATCAGCGATGGAAAGCCATGGGTGATTTCCACCTCGTAGCAATTGAGCCGCTTGACCGGCCGATAGCCCGCTCCCTCGATCCACGCCTGATAGGCGGGACTGTGATGGCCCATCATCACCGTGGGGGAATGATCGTGGCCCGCGATCAGCAACCCCGGCTCTTCCCAGATCGACAGCGAGATCGGCCCGACCACGCGAGTCATGCCCTGCGCCCGCAACCATTCTTCCGCCGTCGCGATCAGGGCGCGGGCGCTGGCCTCGTCCTCCGCTTCAAACAGGCCGATATTGCCCGTGCCCGGCCCCATCCCCTGTTCGACCGGCATCGCCAGCGCCAGCCGGTCGAAATGCGCCGAAATGCGCCCCACCACCTGGCGCCCTCGCCGCGCGAGAAAATATTGCGCCTGCGCATGCTCGAAAAAGGGGTTCTTGCCCGGCGTCAACAGCGCATGGACTTCGGATTTGAGCGGCGGCACCCAATGGGGATCGTTGGCATACAGCCGCCATGGCAGGTCGACGAAGGCTTTGAGGTCGGCCTTGCCGGCGACTGGAGAGATGACTGGATCGGAACGCGCCATGCTGTCGGCCTCGCTGGAGAAGGGCCAAGCAGTGCGTAGCTCGCCCCCCACCTGTCAAGTCGCGCCAGCGTCGATTTTGTCATGTTGCTGCCACGATCTGCGCGCAATTGGCCGTTAGGAGCGCGGACATGACTGTGCATGAACCCATGATCGCGCGCGTCCGCGATGACGCGAACAAGGCGCGCCCGCGCATTCCCGACGATGCCGCAATGCTGCGCGTGGCGGCGGAGCTGGCGCGCGACCTGTCGGTCGCCAATCCGGCGATCTACTGGCCCGATTTCCTGGCGTCGGCGGCGATCGGCTATGCGGGCCTTGCGGGCGCGCTGCTGCTGGGCGACCCCGCGCTTGCCATATTGTCCGGCCTCGTCGCGGTGCTTGGCCTGTATCGCGCGGCCAGCTTCATTCATGAGCTGACCCATATCCGCAAGGGCGCGTTGCCCGGCTTTCGCTTCGCCTGGAACCTCATCATCGGTATTCCGCTGATGATCCCGTCCTTCATGTATGAAGAAGTCCACACCCAGCATCATGCGCGCACCCGCTATGGCACCGCCGAAGACCCGGAATATCTGCCGCTGGCGTTGATGAAGCCCTGGTCGTTGCCGCTGTTCATCCTGGTTGCCGCGCTCGCGCCGGTCGGGGTTCTGCTGCGCTTTGGCGTGCTGGCGCCGCTCGGCGCGATCATCCCGTCGCTGCGCACGCTGGTGCGCGAACGCTATTCGGCGCTGTCGATCAACCCGTCCTATCGCCGCCGCGCGCCCGAAGGCGCTTTCAAGCGGACGTGGTTTTGGCAGGAAACGGGCGCAACCGCCTTTGCTTGGGGCCTGATCGCCAGCGCCTTTGCCTTCGGCTGGAAACCCCTGCTCGTCTATATGGCGGTGCATTCGACGATGACGGTCATCAACCAGTTGCGCACGCTGGTCGCCCATTTGTGGGAAAATGACGGCGACGCGATGACAGTGACGGCGCAATATCTCGATTCGGTCAATGTGCCGCCGCCTGGATTGCTGGCTGCATTATGGGCGCCGGTGGGCCTGCGCTACCATGCGTTGCATCATCTGTTGCCGAGCGTCCCCTATCATGCGCTGGGCAGGGCGCATCAGCGGATGATGGCGATGCTGGATGCGCGGTCGCCCTATCATCGCGGCAATTATACCGGGATGGGGCCGCTGGTCGGCAAGATCGCGCGCAGCACCATGATGCGACGCTGACGCCTATTCTTCGGTGCGGAACAGCACCGTTTCGCCCAGCAGCAGGAACAGGAAGAATGGCGCCCAGGCCGACAGGATGGGCGGATAGGCGCCTAGATTGCCCATCGCCAGCGAGAAATTGTCGGCGACGAAATAGGCAAAGCCCAGCGCCATGCCCATTACCGCGCGCAGGAACAGCTGCCCCGAACGGGCAAGGCCAAAGGCGGCGACCGAACCCAATATCGGCATCAGCAGCGCCGAAAGCGGCCCCGCCAGCTTGTGCCACAGGCTTGCCTCCAGCGAGGCGGTGGGCCTGCCGGCGTCGCGCAGGTCGGCGATCGCGGCGCGCAGCTGATTGAAGGTAAGGGCGTCGGGATCGACCTTGGCCAGGGTGAACTGGTCTGGGCGGATGTCGTGGCCGAACCGGACAGTGCCGATCGGGCGCGATGTCCCGCGCGCCACGTCAAACTGGCGGGCATCGTCCAGCAACCAGCTCTGCGACGCCGCATCATAATGGGCGCGAGGCGCCTGGACGATGGTCGTCAGGCTGTTGTTCACCCGGTTGAATATTTCCACCTGGCGCAGTTGCACGTTGGTGCCGCGCCCGGCGACGATAGCGGCGGTGACCAGATTATTGCCGTCGCGCACCCAGGCATTGCTCTTGACGCCGCTGTCGCGCGGTATCGGCCCGAAATCGACCGCTTCCCATGCGCTGAGCGAAGCGGTGGCGCGCGCCACGATCCGTTCGTTGAAGGCAAAGCTGACCAGCGCCACGCCGAGCGCGGCGGCCACCAGCGGGGCGAGGATCTGGTGCGCCGACAGGCCCGCCGCCTTCATCGAGACGATTTCGCTGTTCTGGTTGAGACTGGTCAGCATGACGAGCGTGCCGAGCAGCACCGAAAAGGGCAGGAAGCGGGCGATGATCTGCGGCGCGCGCAGGCCGACATAATGCCACAATTGCGCGTCGCCATTGCCGGGATAGGCCAGGATGTCACCCGATTGGCCGAGCAGGTCGAGCGTCTGCAACACCACCACCAGCAGCGCCAGCACCGCGAGAGTGCGCGTGAGGAACAGCCGCACCATATAGAGGCTGATCTGGCGCGAGGGGAAGAATTGCAGCTGGACCGACATCAGGGCGCTTCCACGGCGGGGCGAGCGCGCTTGACCAGCCGGACGAGTTGCTTGCCGATCTTGGCAAAGGCAAATTCGAGCGCGCCGATCGGCTGGCCGCCGGGTCGATGCGCGACGACATGATACATCCACAGGATAAGGCCGGCGACGGCCAGGAATGGCGCCCACAGCGCGATGATCGGATCGATCCTGCCGAGGCCGCCGACGCTTTCGCCATATTGATTGATCTTGTGATAGGTCACGATGAACACGATCGACAGGAACACGCCGAGCGCGGAGGTCGATCGCTTGGGTGGAATGGCGAAGGCCAGCGCCGCGAGCGGCAGCAGCAGCATCATCGCCACTTCGACCATGCGGAAATGGAAATTGGAACGGACCTGATCGCGCAACTTGTCTTCGGTGCCGGGGGCATGGCCGATGCGGACGAGTTCGGGAATGGTCAGTTCCCGGTCGACATCGCGGCCACGGAAATTCTCGATCTGGGGCAAGTCGATCGGCAGGTCATGGCTGGAAAAGGACAGGATGCGGGGGCTTTTGTACGTCGGCGCATCGTTGACCAGTACGCCGTTGCGCAGGCGGAATATGATCGTGTCGGGATCGTCTGTGGCAAGGAAGCGGCCCTGTTCGGCCGTGACCGCGAGCGATTGGCCGTTGCGACTGACCGCGCGGACGAAAATGCCCTGCAGGTCGCGGCCTTCATCCAGGCTGCGTTCGATGCGCAGGGTCATACGCTTGCCGAAACTGGTAAATTCACCGACCTTGATTGACGCGCCCAGCGCGCCCGAGCGCAGTTCAAAACGCAACGCTTCATAGGCGTGGCGCGAGAGCGGCTGAACGAATCCCACGATCGCGAAATTGAGCAGCATGAGCGCGATCGCATATAAATAAGGCACGCGCAGTAGCCGTCCGTAGGACAGGCCGACCCCGCGCATCACATCCAGTTCCGAAGACAGCGCGAGCTTGCGGAAAGCCAGGAGGATGCCGAGCATCAGCCCGATCGGGATGCCGAGCGAAAGATATTCGGGCAGCATATTGGCCAGCATCCGCCATACCACGCTGACCGGCCCGCCTTCTGCAGCGACGAAATCGAACAGACTGAGCATCTTGTCGAGTACCAGCAGCATCGCGGCGATGACGAGCGTGCCCAGCATGGGAACGGCGATCAGGCGGGCCAGATATCGATCGGTAGCACTCAGCATTTCTATATCTGGTCGTTCCATCACCATGTTTTGGCCGCAAACCCCGACCATATGAACATGAAGTCGAGCGGGGCGAACAGGGGCTCGTCGTCCGAACCAATCGGGCGGCTATAGCTGCCAGGAGTCGTGTGGTCATGTTGAAAGTTGCATTTGGGGTTTTGACGGCGGGAGCGCTGGTTGCGTCCGTGCCGGCATGGTCCCGGCAGCATGAAATCGGGAATGATCTGAGCCGGTGTGCGGCATCGGCGGAAGGGCCGGCCATATTGGTGGACGTCAAGGGCTTCGCCAGCGCCACCGGCAATATCCGGGTGCAATCCTATCCGGCGGTCAAAGACGCCTGGCTGACCAAGGGCGCCTGGCTCAACCGGATCGATTCGGCGGTCAAGCCGATGTCGGGGGCGATGCGCTTTTGCCTGCCGGTGCCCGAGCCGGGGCGTTACGGCATTGCGGTGCGCCATGACCGTAACGGCAATGGCAAGACCGATCTCAGCCTGGATGGCGGCGGGTTTTCGAACAATCCCTCGATCAACATTTTCAACCTGGGCAAACCTTCGGTCGAAAAAAGCGCGGTGCGCGTGGGGCCGGGGGTCACCCGGATCACCATCAACCTGAGATATATGTAGGGGTTTATGGTTCGCGTCGCCCTTCTGTCCAACCCCAAGTCGACGGGCAACCGGCAGACGCTTCCGCGCGTGCGCAGTTATTGCGCCAGCAATCCCGATATTTTTCATTATGAGGTCGAGCATGTCGACCAGATCGGCCGCGCGTTGCAGACCATCGCGCGCGTCGAACCGACCGTCATCGTCATCAACGGCGGCGACGGCACGGTGCAGGCCGCGCTGACCGAACTGTATCAAGGCGCCCACTTCCCCGGCCGGGTGCCGCCAATCGCGGTGCTGCCCAATGGCAAGACCAACCTGATCGCGCTCGACCTTGGCATCCATGGCGATCCGATCAAGGCGCTGGAACGGATCGTCGCCATCGCCAAGGCGGGCGTGGACGAGCATGTCGTCGCACGCGAACTGATCGCCCTGTCGGACGGGCAGGCGGACAGCCGGCCGGTGCTGGGCATGTTCCTGGGCGGCGCGGGGCTGGCCGATTCGATCCTCTACTGCCGCAACCGCATCTATCCATTGGGGCTGTCCAATGGCCTTAGCCATTTCCTGACCGC
Organism: Sphingobium anseongense; assembly: GCF_037725245.1. NCBI lineage: Bacteria > Pseudomonadati > Pseudomonadota > Alphaproteobacteria > Sphingomonadales > Sphingobiaceae > Sphingobium > Sphingobium anseongense. The sequence continues at coordinate 398,530 of NZ_JBBJUL010000002.1, forward strand.
GCTCGCCGTGATCGCATCGATATTGTTCGGCATACGCGGGCGTTTCATGCCGCCATCGACACGGCCGGTCAGCATCTCGCTGATTCGCGACGGGCAGTTGGCGGGGCGGTTCGCGGTGCTGATCGTCACCACGCTTGAAAAGCTGCTGCTGGGCGCGCGGCCGGGCGACAGTCGCACCGGCAATATGAAACTGATGGCGGTCGACCAGAGTGTGCCGGCCCTGTTCCGTTTCCTGTGGGCCAGCCTGTTCAAGGGCCTGGGCAAGGGCGCGATGCAAGGCATCCACATGGCGCAAGGCGACACCATCCGTATCGAAGGCGACCGCAGCAGCGTCATCCTGGACGGCGAGCTGTTCGAGGCGGCCGAGGGGCGGCCGATCGTGCTGAGGTCCACCGCGCCGGTGCCGTTCCTCCGCCTCGCGGCCTAATTTTTCGGGTTCAGCGCCTGCGCCAGCGACATCGTCGCACTGCCGCGCCGCGCTGGCTTCGCCTGACTGGGGTCCGGTTTCCAGCCGCTCAGATAGACGATCACGAACCGTTCGGACGTCCGCCCGTCGGCGTCGGCCGCGGCCGCGAAATGCTCGGCCGCCCGCGCCAGTGTCGCGCGGGTAAGGTGCGGCGCGCGCTCGGTCATGATGTTGGATGCGCCCATGCCGCGCAGGTCGGCCATCAACGCGAACAGGCTGGCGTAGCGGACCGTCAGCGTTTCGGCATCGGCGACCGGCATGGCGTATCCCGCGCGGCTGAGCAGGTCCCCGGCCGCGCGCACATCGACCTGCGGATGGACATGAGCCGCGGCGTAATCGCCCTCGCCCGCCATCAGCGCCGCCCGCAGCCGGACGAGCGATCCCGCGCCGGGAAAAGCGGCCAGCATCAACCCGTCGGATCGCAGCACGCGCCGCATCAGGATCAATGCCCCGGGCAGGTCGTTGACGCTGTCAAGCGTGCCGCAGGCGATGACCAGGTCGAAACTGTCTTCGGCAAAGGGCAGCGCATCCTCATCCGCCTGAATGCCGTCATTGGCGTTGGCATTGACCTGTCCTGGATCGACGCAGGTCACGTGCGCGCCGATCGCCTCCAGCCGCTCGCGCGCGCTGGCATCGGGGCAACCCACCACCAATATATCCCTGAAATCGCGGCGAACGTCGGCCAGCCGGTCGAGCAGTTCGTCCAGCATCGCGCGGTAGAGAAAGTCATGGCGCGCGAAATCGCGCGCGGCGCGATCACGGCGTCGCGCCCGCAGGCGGCGGTCGAAAATGGCGGGGGCAGCGTCCATGGCCGGCCTTGTGCATCGCCGCCAAAGCAAGGACAAGGGGGCGTGATCGCCCCACTTGCCTTCATCCGCCAGGGATTGCGCGCCGTGCTGCGCCCCGCGATCGACTATGCGCTGCCACCGCGCTGCCCTGGATGCGGCGCGATCGTCGGGCAGGATCACGCCTTCTGTCTCGACTGCTGGAGCGGGGTGCAGTTTCTGGGGCCGCCCTGTTGCGCGCGGTGCGGCGTGCCATTCGCGCATGAACAGGGCGAAGCCGCGCAATGCGGCGCGTGCCTCGCCGATCCGCCGCCCTTTGACAGCGCGCGGGCGGTTCTCGCCTATGGCGATGTCGCGCGGACAGTGGCGCTGCGGCTCAAATATGGGCGTCGAATAGGGCTGGCGCGGTTGATCGCGGCGCATATGGCCCGGCATGTGCCGCCGGACGATCGCGCCGCGATGCTGATCGTGCCGGTGCCGCTGCACCGCTGGCGGCTGTGGTGGCGGGGCTTCAATCAGGCGGCGTTGATCGCCGATCATCTGGCTTGGAACACCGGCATTGCGCTCGACAAGGACGCGCTGCGGCGGGCGCGGCGGACGCGACCGCTGCGGGGCATGAACCCGGCCGCACGGCGGCGCGCGGTGAAGGGAGCCTTTGCCTTGCATGACCGGCAAGCGGTGCGGGGGCGGGCGATCCTGCTGATCGACGATGTGCATACCAGCGGCGCGACTGCATCGGCCTGCGCCGCGATGCTCAAAGCCGGCGGGGCACGCTCGGTGCATCTGCTGTGCTGGGCGCGGGCGTTGCCGCGCGATCGGCCGGCCACCGATTGACAAATGCCCGCCGTCCCCCAAATTCGCTATTCAAGGAGAATGTTCATGGCGCGGGTCGAAATCTACACCAAGGCTTTTTGCGGCTATTGCGCGCGTGCCAAGGCGTTGCTCGGGGCCAAGGGCGTCGCGTTCGAGGAATATGACATCACGACGGGCGGTCCCAGGCGCGCCGAGATGCTGGAACGGTCGAACGGCGGCATGACGGTGCCGCAGATCTTCATCGACGGACGCCATATCGGCGGCAGCGATGACATGGCGGCGCTGGAGCGGCGCGGCGCGCTCGACCCGCTGCTCGGCCTTTAGGGGCAATGCGCGCCGCGATCTTTCAGATGACCAGCGGGATTGACCCCGCCGCCAACGCCGCGGCGATCGTCGCGATGATCGACCAGGCGAAAAGCGAAGGCGCGGACATGCTGTTCACGCCCGAAATGGCCGGCTATCTGGATCGCGACCGGAGCCGGGCGGCGATGCGCCTGCATTCGCAAGCCGATGACCCGCTGCTCGCCGCCGTGCGCGATGCGTCGGCGCGCGCGGGACTTTGGGTACATCTGGGATCGCACGCCTTTTGCGACGAGCGCGGCGACGGGCGCCGCGTCAACCGCAGCCTGATGATAGACGACAGCGGGGCAATCCGCGCCTACTATGACAAAATCCACCTGTTCGATGTCGATCTGGCTACCGGTGAAAGCTGGCGCGAATCGTCGGTCTACGGGCCGGGCGAGCGGGTCGTCGCGGTCGATACGCCCTGGGCGCGGATGGGCCTGTCGGTCTGTTACGATATGCGCTTTCCCGACCTGTATCGCGCGCTGACCAATGCCGGGGCGACGGTGTTGCTGGTCCCGGCCGCCTTTACCGTACCGACCGGCATGGCGCATTGGCATGTGCTGCTGCGCGCCCGTGCGATCGAGGCCGGCGCCTTCGTCATCGCCGCCGCACAGGTCGGCCAGCATCCCGATGGGCGCGCGACCTATGGCCACAGCCTGATCGTCGATCCATGGGGCGAAGTCGTGCTGGACATGGGCGTGAAGCGCGGCCTTGCCCTTGCCGACATCGACATGGCGCGCGTAGAGGACGTGCGCGGGCGGGTGCCCGCCATCGCCAACCGCCGGATATTGCCGCAGAAAGTGGACATTTCGTGATCGTGTTCGACCTCAGGTGCGAAAGCGCCGGCCATGTGTTCGAGGCCTGGTTCGGCTCAAGCGCCGATTATGAGGACCAGCGCGCTCGCGGATTGCTGATCTGTCCGCTGTGCGGCGACGCGGCGGTGACCAAAGCGGTGATGGCCCCCGCCGTCGCCGCCAAGGGCAACAGCCGCGCCGCGCCAGCGTCCGCCAGCGATGGCAGAGCCGTGCCGATGGGGCGGGGCCAGGAACCGGACATGGCCAGGATGCAGGCGCTGATGCAAAAGCTCGCCAGGGCGCAGGGCAAGGCGCTGGAGGGATCGACCTGGGTCGGCCGCGACTTTGCCGAACAGGCGCGGGCCATGCATTATGGCGAAAAGGACATGGGCAGCATCCATGGCGAGGTCGCGCCGACCGAAGCGCGCGCGCTGATCGAGGAAGGCGTTCAGGTCGCCCCGCTGCCCTTTCCCGTCATCCCGCCCGAAGCAAAGAACTGACATATCGTCGAACCGCATGTTCGGGCGGGCGGGCGATGATGAAATGGTGGTCCCGGAGGGACTCGAACCCCCGACGCCCACATTAGGAATGTGGCGCTCTATCCTGCTGAGCTACGGAACCGCTGAGCGCCCTCATATCGCCGCCGGCGCCGTTTCGCCAGAGGCTAAAACCCGTTCGATTCACATGGAACCAGCGCCGGCCCGCGCCCGTTCAAGTGCCCGCCACACAGGAATGCGAAGGCGCTTTTCCCGCTGCACGCCACAATCCCATGTCGAGGTGGATTTGCAGGAGCGAAAATCGCTGTTATCGGGCGATTCGGATTGCACAGTCGGGCAATGGACCTCGTCCTGTGCCCGCGCTATGCACCCGGCTGCATAAACACAGGAAGGCCATTATATGAACAATAGCGATCTCGCCGAAAAGCTGGCCGCCAGCCACGGTGTCACCAAGGCCGATGCGCGCAAATTTGTCGATGGCGTCTTTGACGCGATCGGCGAGGCTGCCGCCGCTGGCGAGGAAATTTCGTTGAACGGCTTCGGCAAGTTCAAGGTCAAGGACACGCCCGCACGCGAGGGCCGCAACCCCTCCACCGGCGCGACCATCCAGATCGCGGCTGCCAAGAAGATCAGCTTCACCCCCGCCAAGGGCATCAAGGACAAGCTGAACGGTTGATCCTGTTACCCCGCCGCCGCCATATGCGCGGCGGCGGCGGGACGTTACGCTACGATGCGCCGTCCATCCGGCTAAGAGGCCATGCCCTTGGCCTGATTACCCGCATTCCACGGTAACATGCGCCATTCGGGGCAGCGCGACGATGCGCGCGCGCACGGCGGGCGCGTCGGCACCGGGCGCCAGGCTGACGATCGCGGCGTGGGCGTGGGGTCCGATCCGCCAGACATGGAGATCGCGGATGATCGCGCCTTCCGCTTCGGCCAGTTCCCGTACCCGCGCGGTCAGTGCCGGTTCGGCGGTGTCGAGCAGGATGGCGGCCGTGTCCTTTATGAGCGCCCAGGCCCAGCGCGCGATCACCACCGCCCCCAACAGGCCGACCGCGGGGTCGAGCCATAGCCAGCCAAGATAGCGCCCGGCGAGCAGCGCCCCGATCGCCAGCACCGACGTCAGCGCATCGGTCAGCACATGGATATAAGCGGCGCGCATATTGTTATCGGCGTGGCCATGATGATGATGGTGATCGTCATGCCCATGGTCGTGGCTATGATCATGCCCCAACAGCAGCGCGCTCACCAGATTGACGATCAGGCCGATGATCGCGACCAGCGTCGCCTCGTCGAAATCGACGCGCACCGGCTCGAACATGCGCAGCACCGATTCGACGGCGATGAACAGCGCCATCAGCGCCAGCAGCAACGCCGAGGCAAAACCGGCGAGGTCGCCGACCTTGCCGGTGCCAAAGGTGAAACGGGGATTGCGGGCATGCCGGCGGGCAAAGCCATAGGCGCCTGCCGCTACCGCCAGCGCCCCGGCATGGGTCGCCATGTGAAAGCCATCGGCCAGCAGCGCCATCGAGCCGGTGAGCCAGCCAAATACGATTTCCACCACCATCGTGACGGCGGTCAGCCACACGACCCACATCGTCTTGCGGGCGTTGCGGTCATGGCCCGCGGACAGATAGATATGGTCGAAATAATGCCGGTCTTCGGGCACATCGCCGGTCGGCGGGGTGTGATTATGATCCATGCTCATCTCGTCCTGCCCATATTCGGCTGCACGGCGGGTCGCGATGGCGTCGAGCGCAGGGCCAGCGGTCGTTCCTCTCCGTTACGTTCGTCAAAATATGTTCCTAGGACGATCGCGCGCGCCGATCCAGCGCCCTTCACGCCATCATGGCTATCGGCTACAGCCGCTCCCGGTGAGCAACTCTCTTTCCTGCGACCTCGCGATCATCGGCGGCGGCCTGGCCGGCGGGCTGATCGCGCTTGCTTTCGCCACACGCCGCCCCGACCTGGACATCCTGCTGATCGAACGTGAAGCGACGCTCGGCGGGAACCACCTCTGGTCCTTTTTTGACGGCGACGTGGCCGATGCCGACCGCTGGCTGGTCGACCCGCTGGTCGCCCATCGCTGGCCGGGCGGGCATGACGTCGCCTTTCCCGGCCACCGCCGCACATTGGCGACCCCCTATAACAGCATCACCTCCTCCCGGTTCGATGCGCATCTGCGCACCGTGCTGGGCGACCGGGCGATCACGGGCGCCGCGGTTGCCGATATGACCGCGCACAGCGTCACGCTCGCGGATGGCCGCATGATCGCGGCCCAGGCCGTGATCGACGCGCGCGGCGGCGGCGACCTTGGCGCGCTGCGCTGCGGCTGGCAGAAATTCGTTGGGCAAACCCTGCGTCTCGGTAGGCCGCACGGGATCGACCGGCCCGTCATCATGGACGCCAGCGTGCCCCAGATCGACGGCTACCGCTTCGTCTATCTGCTGCCCGTTGATCCGCACACGATCTTTGTCGAGGATACCTATTACAGCGATTCGCCTGCCCTCGATGAGCCGGCTGTCGCCGCGCGCATCGCCGCCTATGCCCAGGCGCGCGGCTGGACGGTAAAGGCGCTGGTGCACAGCGAATCGGGCATATTGCCGGTGGTGCACGGCGGCGATTTCGATCGTTTCTGGCCCCGGGACGCTCCCGTCGCCCGCGCAGGGGTGCGCGCCGGCCTGTTCCACCCCATGACCGGCTATTCGCTCCCGGACGGTGTGAACTTCGCTCTGTGGCTCGTCGAACAGCCGCTCGCCACTCTGCCCGCCGCCACGCGCGCGCGCGCCGCCGCGCACTGGCGAGCGGGCGGCTATTATCGGCTGCTCGGCCGGATGCTGTTCGGCGCGGCCGCACCCGACCAGCGCTGGCGTATCTTCGAACGCTTCTACCGACTGCCGGCGCCGCTGATCCAGCGCTTCTATGCCGGCCGGTCGCGGTGGACGGATCGCGCGCGCATCTTGTGCGGCCGTCCCCCCGTGCCCATAAGGAGCGCCATGCGCGTATTGACGAAACACTCCGCCTGATGGATCGCAAAGCCATTGTCATCGGCGCGGGCTTTGGCGGGCTGGCGCTCGCGATCCGCCTGCAATCGGCGGGCGTCGCCACCACGCTGGTCGAAGCGCGCGATCGGCCCGGCGGCCGCGCCTATATGTGGGAAAAGGACGGCTTCACCTTTGACGCCGGACCCACCGTGATCACCGATCCCGCCTGCCTGGCCGAACTGTGGCGGTTGTCGGGGCATGATATGGCGCAGGACGTGACGCTGATGCCGGTGACGCCATTCTATCGGCTCAACTGGCCCGACGGCACCAATTTCGATTATGGCAATGACGAAATTCGGCTGCGCGCGGAAATCGCCAAGCTCGATCCCGCCGATGTCGCGGGCTATGAGCGTTTTTGCGACTATGCCGCCGGCGTCTATGAGGAAGGCTATCGCAAGCTCGGCGCGGTGGCGTTTCTCGATTTCGCGTCGATGATCCGGGCCGCCCCGGCGCTTGCTCGCCATCAGGCATGGCGATCGGTCTATTCGATCGTGGCAAGCTATGTGAAGAATGAGAAGCTGCGTGAGGCACTGTCCTTCCACACGCTGCTGGTCGGCGGCAATCCGATGGACACAAGCGCCATCTACGCGCTCATCCACAAGCTCGAAAAGGACGGCGGCGTCTGGTTCGCCAAGGGCGGCACCAATCGGCTGGTCCAGGGCATGGCGACCCATTTCGAGCGGCTGGGCGGCGTGCTGCGGCTTGGCGACAAGGTGGTGGAAATCGAAACCTTCGGCGACCGTGCAACGGCGGTGCGGACCGCGTCTGGCTGGCGTGGCGAAGCCGATGCGGTCGCCAGCAACGCCGACCTGATGCACAGCTACAAGGATTTGCTGGGCGCGCACCCCAGGGGCGTGAAGCAGGCGGAAAAGCTGTCTCGCAAGACATGGTCGCCAAGCCTGTTCGTCGTCCATTTCGGTATCAAGGGGACCTGGCCGGGTATTCCCCACCACATGATCCTGTTCGGCCCGCGCTATAAGGGGCTGTTGACCGACATTTACGATCATGGCGTGCTTCCGGCCGACTTCTCGCTCTACCTGCATCACCCGACCGTGACCGACCCGTCGATGGCGCCCGAAGGTCATTCGACCTTCTACGCGCTGGCCCCGGTGCCGCATATGGGCAAGCTGCCGATCGACTGGGCGCAATTCGGGCCGGTCTTTGCCGAACGCATCCTCGACGAGATCCAGCACCGGCTGATCCCCGACATCCGATCGCGCATCGTTACCCAGTTTCACTATGCCCCGCCCGATTTCGCAACCGATCTGGCCGCGCATATGGGAAGCGCCTTCAGCCTGGCGCCATTGCTGACCCAGAGCGCCTGGTTCCGCGCACATAATCGCGACGACGTCATCCCCAACCTCTATCTGGTGGGCGCGGGCACGCATCCGGGGGCTGGCATTCCAGGCGTGGTGGGCAGCGCCAAGGCGACCGCGGCGCTGATGCTCGGCGATCTCAAGTGACGGTCGCACGGTGAAGCGGTTGGCGGTCTATTGCGGCTCGGCGACGCCTGCCGACCCTGCCTATGCCGATGCGGCGCGCCTCGTCGGGCGCACGCTGGCAGGGCGCGGCATCGGTATCGTCTATGGCGGGGGGCGGCTCGGGCTGATGGGCACGGTCGCCGACGCGGCGCTGGAAGCGGGCGGCGAGGTGATCGGCGTGATCCCGCAGGCGCTGGTCGGCGCGGAGGTCGCGCATCGCGGCTGCACCGAACTGCAAGTCGTCCAGACCATGCATCAGCGCAAACAGGCCTTCACGGACCTGTCTGATGGCTTCGTCACTCTGCCGGGTGGCGTCGGCACGATGGACGAATTGTGGGAAGCGATCAGCTGGGCGCAACTGGGCTATCATCGGAAGCCGGTCGGCCTGCTCAATGTCGGTGGCTTTTACGACCCGCTGATCGCCTTCAATCGCCAGATGATCGACGCCGGCTTCATTCGCCCCCAACATGCCGGCATCATGATCGCAGCAGGGGATATCGACACGCTGCTTGACCAAATGGCCACTTACCGGCCGCACGAACCGATCCTCGCGATGAAAGCGACAAGCCTCTGACGCCGGACCGCGCCGCCCTCGTCGCCCATGCCCGCGCCAGCATCGCGCGCGGTTCGAAAAGCTTTGCCATGGCATCGAAGCTGTTCGACCGCACGACGCGCGAGCGCGCGTGGCTGCTCTACGCCTGGTGCCGCAAGTGCGACGATGTCGCCGATGGGCAGGACCATGGTGGAACCATGAGCGGCGTCATCGACGGGCAGGCGCGACTGTCCACTCTTCGCTTGCTGACCGGGCTGGCGCTGCGGGGCGAAACCACCGGCGATCCGGCGTTTGACGGCTTTGGGCTGGTGATGCGCGAATGCGCAATTCCGCATCGCTTCGCCCATGACCTGATCGACGGCTTTGCCCTGGATGCGCAGGAGTGGCGACCGCGCAGCGAAGACGACATGCTGCGCTATTGCTATCATGTCGCGGGCGCGGTCGGCTGCATGATGGCGGTGCTGATGGGGGTGGACCCGGACGATCACGCCACGCTCGACCGCGCCTGCGATCTGGGGCTGGCTTTCCAGCTCGCCAATATCGCGCGCGACATCAGCGAGGATGAAGCGGCCGGCCGCTGCTATCTGCCTCAGGACTGGCTGGCCGAAATGGATATCCCCCCCGGCGAGCATATGAAGCCGTGGGCGCGCGCGCGGCTCGCGGTGCTGGGCAAACGTCTTGCCACCATGGCGGGCACCTATGAAAATAGCGCCCGTCACGGCACCGGGGCGTTGCCGCCGCGCGCGGCCTGGGCGGTGTTGGCGGCGGCGGGTATCTATGGCGATATCGCGCGGCAGGTCGCTCGGCGCGGCGAGCAGGCGTGGGACCGGCGTATCGTGACGCACGGCAGGGAAAAGCTGGGCTGGGTGCTGCGCGCCGCCGGTCAGGTGCCGGGTCGCGGCGGGCGCTGGCCGGCGGCGGCGCCTCGCCGCGCATTATGGACGCGCCCATAAGCGCGGTCGGCCTCGGCCGCTTTGCCAACGAAAAAAAGGGCCGGTCCGAAGACCAGCCCTATGAAAGTTTTAGGAGAGGATGCCTGAAAGGCCTCATCTAATTGGCTGCGAATCGAAAATGCTGCAAGTGCGTAAAGCCGCCTCGCGATTGCAAAATATGCAATCGTCTCGCTTTGCCACCTGTTCCGTAGGGTAAATAGGCGCGTCACCTCGCCAATGATTTTCGCACGGCTAATGAAAATCGCGCGACTTCGGCAGAATTCGTACATTGCGCGGGTGGCTCGCCGTACGCGGATGTTGCGGATGAAGGAATTCGTCGGCGGGCGAGAGCGCAGGACGGCGAGGATGGACATCGGACAGCCGCAACAGGTCAGCCGTGCGATCATGAATGCGCGTCGCCATCAGATGGACGACGCCTTCCTTGCTGCGCTGCACCTCCCCCTCCACCAGCATCAGCCGGCTGGCCATCACCGCGCGGCGCTGCATTTCGAACAGCCGCGCCCATAGCAGAATATTGGTGACGCCGGTCTCATCCTCGATGGTGATGAAGACGGCATTGCCCTTGCCCGGTCGCTGGCGCACCAGCACCACGCCAGCGGTACGAAGTATCGCGCCATTCCTGGCGGCGCTGGTATCGGCGCAGCTCAGCACGCCTTCGGCTGCAAAGACAGGCCGCAGGAATTGCATCGGATGCCCTTTGAGCGACAGGCGCATCATCTGATAGTCCGCCGCCACCTGTTCGCCCGGCGCCATGGCCGGCAGCATGGCATCGGGTTCGGCCCCCAATTCGCGCGCGGCGGGATCGCGCCTGCGGGCGGCGGCGAACAGCGGCAGTTCGTCCGGTGGCGTGCGCCGCGCGTCCCATAATGCCTCGCGCCGGCCCTGCCCCAAGGATCGGCACGCATCGGCATCGGCCAGTAGCCGCAGCGCGCGCGCGGGCAGCCCGGCGCGGCGGGCGATATCCTCGATACTCGCGAACAGCCCGCCTTCGCGTGCAGCGACGACCTGTGCCGCCCAGCTTTCGCGAAACCCGTCGATCTGGCGCATACCCAGCCGCAGCGCCAGCGCACGGCCCCGCCCTTCGCCACCCCCCGAATTGCGCGAGCGCAGCAGCGGTTCGAGCCGATTGTCCCAGTCGCTCATGTTGACATCGACATCATTGACGGTAACACTATGTTCGCGCGCGTCGCGTACCAGTTGCGCGGGCGCATAGAATCCCATTGGCTGCGAATTGAGCAACGCGCAGGCGAAGACCGCGGGCTGGTGGCATTTTATCCACGCCGAAACATAGACCAGCCGCGCGAACGACAGCGCGTGACTCTCGGGAAAGCCATAGCTGCCAAAACCTTCGATCTGGCTGTAGCAGCGATCGGCGAAGTCGCTCTTGTAACCGCGTCGCACCATGCCGCCGATCATCTTTTCCCTGAACTTGTCCATGCCGCCGACATGACGAAAGGTCGCCATCGACCGGCGCAGCTGGTTCGCTTCGGACGGGGTGAATTCCGCTGCCACGATCGCAAGCTTCATCGCCTGTTCCTGAAACAGCGGAACGCCATAGGTCTGTTTGAGCAAATCCCTTAGTTCATTGGGATTGTGCGGCGGGGCGGGCGAGGGAAATTCAGGCTTTTCAAGGCCTGCCCGCCGCCGCAGATAGGGGTGCACCATGTCGCCTTCGATCGGGCCGGGCCGCACGATCGCCACCTGCACCGTCAGGTCGTAGAGGTTTTCAGGCTTGAGGCGGGGCAGCATGTTGATCTGCGCGCGGCTTTCCACCTGGAACACGCCGATACTGTCGCCTTTCTGAAGCATGGCATAAACCGCCGGATCCTGTGAATCGAGATCCACGGTCAAGTCATGATCGCCAAGGCCATGGCGGCGCATCAGATCATAGGCCTTGCGGATGCAGCTGAGCATGCCGAGCGCCAGCACATCGACCTTCATCAGGCCGAGCGCGTCGATGTCATCCTTGTCCCACTCGATGAAGCTGCGGTCGGGCATGGCGCCATTATGGATCGGCACGGTTTCATCGAGCCGGTTCTGGGTCAGGACGAAGCCGCCGACATGCTGCGACAGATGCCTGGCGAAGGGCGCCCGGATCAACTGTTCGACCAGCGAGCGCAACCGCACGATTTCAGGATTGTCGAGCGCATAGCCCGCATCGACGATCCGCCCGTCGCCAAGGTCGCCGGAATAGCTGCCCCATACCGTGCTCGACAGCCGGGCCGATATGTCTTCGCTCAGGCCCAGCACCCTGGCGACTTCGCGCAGGGCGCTGCGCGAACGATAATGGATCACCGTCGCGGCGATGCCCGCCCGCTCGCGGCCATAGCGGCGGTAGATATATTGCATCACCTCCTCGCGCCGTTCATGCTCGAAATCGACGTCGATGTCCGGCGGCTCGTTGCGCTCCTCCGATACGAAGCGGGAAAAGAGCAGGTCGTGCTTCATCGGATCGACGGAGGTGACGCCGAGCAGGAAGCAGACGATCGAATTGGCGGCCGACCCGCGCCCCTGGCACAAAATCGGCGGCTGTTGCGCGCGGGCGAAACACACCAGATCGTGGACGGTCAGGAAATAATAGGCATATCTCTGCCTGGCGATCAGCGTCAGTTCCTCGCCGATCAGCTTTTCCACCTCCTCGGGCAGCGTGTCGCCATAGCGCGCCGTCGCCGCTTCGCGCACCAGATGTTCCAGCCACCCCTCCGGTGACCAGCCGGGCGGCACAGGTTCGTGCGGATATTCATATTTGAGGTCATCGAGCGTGAAGGTGATCCTGCCGATGAAGCGGATCGTTTCCGCCAGCGCCTGCGGGCAGGCGGCATAGATGCGCTGCATTTCGGCAGGGGACTTGAGGTGACGTTCGGCATTGGCTTCCAGCCGCCGTCCCGCATCCTTGAGCGTGACGCCATCGCGGATACAGCTCAACACATCCTGCAACGGTCGCGCCGACGCTGTGGCATAAAGAATGTCGTTGGTCGCGATGACCGGTACGCCCGCTTGCGCCGCCGCCGCCTTGATCACCGCCCGGTGCCGCGCATCGCGCCCCTGGTAGCGCATGGACAGGCCCAGCCATACGCGTCCTGGTGCGCTTTGCTGTAAGGCCCGCAAGGCGGACTGCCATGTCGGCGGAGAGGATGGCGGCACCAGTTTGAGGCGGGAGGCAGGCTGGCTGTTTTCGCTGTCGTCGAAAGGGTAGGCAGGCGGCGCCTTGTGCCTGCGCTGCTCGCGCGCGGTCGAAAGCGGCAGGACGATCAGCAACAGGTCATCGAGATGGCCGACCAGATCCTCGAAACGCAAAATGCAATCGCCCTTGACCGCCGCCATATTGCCCTTTGTCAGCAATCGGGTCAGGCGGCCCCAGCCCGGGCGGCTGACCGGATAGGCGATGATATCTGGGGTGCCGTCGACAAAGACCAGACGCGCGCCCACGATCAGGCGCAGAGCGGTTTCGCAAGCGGCACGTTCCTGAAAGGTCAGTTCGGGCGCTTCCCCCCTTTCCTTCTTTGCTTCCATCATCGCCGCGCGTGCTTTGGCCGGTGCGTCGCGCAACGCGACATGGGCGCGCACCACGCCCGCCACACTGTTGCGATCGGCTATGCCGATGGCCGCGAGCCCCAGATTGATGGCCTCCCCGACCAGATCGGACGGGTGGGATGCGCCATGCAGAAAGCTGTAATTGGACATGGCCCCCAGTTCCGCGAAGGGCGGTCCGCCCAGGTGCTGGGGCGGGAGCGATCGGGGCGACTCTTCCTGTGGCCGTCCGTGCGCCCTCTCCAGCGCTTCGCGTTTGCGCCAGTCGGCCGATTTGGGCTTGGCGGGGTCGGGATAGCCGCGCTCCTTCATGCGAACAGGCCGTGCAGATACCAGTCGGGCCGCACCGTCTCGCCGCCATAAAGGCCATGGCGAAAGATCCAGTAGCGGCGACCGCGCGCATCTTCGACACGATAATAATCGCGGGTGCGGCCATGCCCCTCCAGCGCTCCGTCGGCTGCGCGCCACCATTCGGGCGCAATCCGTTCTGGCCCTTCGAACCGCGTCACCTCATGCAGCGTGCGCCGCCAGCGGAAGCGATGCGGCGGCCCGTCCGGCACCTGAGCGATCGCTTCGATCCGCTGGGGCGGGTCGAACAGGTGAAGCGGGCGCAGCGGAGGGTCCTCGGGATCGCCAGGTCGGTGCCAGCTTGCCGGCGCGCGACTTTCGACGGCGGGCAGCGCAAGTTGCGCCTGTTCCGGGATGTGGCTGTCGCGGGGCGTCAGGCGCTGGATTCGATGGCGGCCCGCGCGCACCGACAGGCGGTCGACCAGCGCCGCGACATCGTCTTGCGGGGGCACCTTCCCCCCTTCCAGCGCCAGCTGGCTGGGCGCGAGCGGCTCGGACCGCGGCACCGACAGGCGCAGCATGTCGAAGCCAAAGCCAGGATCGAGCGGATCGGACAGGCTATCGACCCTTTCCTCGAACAATCGCATGATCGCGGCGGGTTCACGGATGGGCTGGCTGGTTTCGACGCGCAGCGGGAAAGCCAGGCCGTCGCTGCGGAAAAATATCGCTTCGAACCGTCGACCACCCTGCGCCCGCTCGCTCAGTTGATCCCCTGCTTCCACCGCCATCTTTGCCAGCACGGCCAGTGCATGCGCCGTGCTGCCCATCGGCTCGGCGAAGCGGCGCTCGACCATGATGGCGGCGATGGCCCGGCGGGGGCGGAGCGGCCGGTCGGCAAGCCCGAGCAGCCGGTGCAGCGCATCGACCGACTCTTTGCCAAAGCGCGCGGCCAGCGCGGCGGCAGGGCGAGCGGCCACGTCACCGATATGGCGTAATCCCGCGCGGCGCAGCGCGAGCGCGCTTTCCGCCTCCAGCCCCAACGCCTCGACCGGCAAGCGGCGGATCGCCGCATCTTCGTCCGGCGCAGGCGCGGCAGGATAGCGGGCGAGCGCGTGGGCCGCTTCGGCGGTGCCCGCGAGCGCATGGCGCGCGCGCATGCCGTGACGCACAAGCCGGTCGGTCACGGCACTCGCCAGCGGCGCTTCACCACCCCACAGATGCGCGCAACCGCCAATGTCCAGCATCAGCCCCGCCGGCCCGTCGAGCGCGGCGATCGGCGTATAGCGCGCGCAGCCGTCGCACAGTCGCTCAAGCCAGTCCTGATCGGCATGGGGATCGGCCTCGAACACCGCCAGGCCAGGTTCCTGTGCACGCGCGTCGGCCAGCGCCATGCCCGCGTTCAGGCCCAGGGCCAGCGCATCTTCGTCCGGGCAGACGAGCCGCATCGCCCCGCGCACGCTTTCCACCATCGCGCGCGGGCCATCCGTCCGCGCCCAGTGGTCAGGCCGCGCGATCCGCAGCCGGTCGAGCGGCAGGAATGGAAACCACAGCGCCAGATAGCGCCGCTCCCTCCCTTCCATGCTGCTGCTGTCCGCCCTGTCCACCGCTCCATTCTCCAAAAACGCCTTCGGTCGCACGCCATTCCAGCCGCCATCTCATTCCATCCGGCCCGGCGCGGCGGCGCAGCAGGGTCAGGTCGAACGCGCCATGCCCCGGCGCATCGCCGGCCAGGGGAGCAGACGGCGCCGCCGCCACCTGCCACCGCGTCTCGGCGGCGCTCGGCCCGGGCACCCCGCCGACCAGCAACAACAGCGCCGTCACGCCCGAGGCTTCCGCCGCCAGCGCCAGCCGGCGGCTGGCGGTGAGGTCGAGCAAGCGATGGCGTCCCCGGCATTCGATCATCACCGCGCCCAGGCCAGGGCAGCGAACCGCATCGAGGCCGGCCTGGAGCAGCATCGCTTCATCCGTCATCGTTCCCAGCAGCAGCCGGCCGGGGTCGATGCCCAGCGCCGCCAGCCCCGGCCCATAGGGGGCGCCGCCCTGCCGGCTCGCTGCGTCCAGTCGCAGCCACAGCAAGGGCGCGACATCATCCGCCCGCGTCGCCAGTCGGGCCAGCAGCAGCGCCATGCCCGCGCCCGCGCCTGCTTCTTCCTCCGCACAAACCAGCTCATGCACGCGCCCACGCGCCAGGCCGCCGCCCAGGGCGGTGTCCAGTCCGCCATGACCTGTGCAAAAAAAATCGCTATCCCACCGTGGCTTACCCCGGTCGAGGGCGGCAATTGTTCGCCGCAAAGCGGCCAGTGGAGAAGCCGAATCGCTCATTATGTTCCCTTTATGTTCTATTCTGCCGTAATGAACCAGCATGTCAATGCGGGGCCGGGAGCGATCGATTAGGAATGGCAAATAGAGCCTGGGAGCGGCGCGATCTGTGTCAATTTGGCCGCATCCGCGTCATTTTAGCCGGCCCGATTGCATAAAGCGCCGGCAGGAGTAAGACGCTTTAAGCAAAGAGGAATCCACAGGATATGGCCAAACCCGAAGCCTGGCGGTTAAGCCCTGACGCTTATGTCTTTACCACGACGCTGGACACCCGGTTCGGGGACATGGACACAATGGGGCACATCAACAATGTCGCCATTTCAGCAATGTTCGAAACCGCCCGCATCCGCTTCCACCATCATCTGGGCCGCCATCCGCAGGAAGATTTCGTCCGCTGGCTCGTGGCTGCGGTTTCGCTCAACTATATAGAGGAAGCGCATTTCCCCTACCCGTTCGAGGTGCATTGCGCGATCGGCCACATCGGTCGCACCAGCTGGACCGTATCATCCGCCGCATTTCAAAAGGATGTGTGCGTCGCCACCTGCGACACGACGGTCGTCACCCATGGCGCGGAGGGCCGCCGCCTGATCGACGGCACTATCCGCGAAATCATGGAACAAAATGCCCTGCGCCGTCCGGCGTAGCATCTGAACCCTAGCGGAAGCCGTGCATCCGGCGCGACCATTGGAACGCGATGACCGCGGCCTTGGCGGGTTGGATCAACAGGGTCGCCAAAACCAGCGCCAGGCAGGGCCATAGCGCCGCCTGCACCCCAAGCGGTATCGACAGTGCCCCGTTCACCTCGATCATCAGCGGCACCAGCAGATGGCCAAGCAGCAGGATCACCAGATAGGCGGGAAAATCATCGGCCTGATGCTGGTCCCACGCCTGCCCGCATGACTCACAGCCAGCGGTGGGTTTGAGGAAGGCAGCGAACATCCGCCCCTCGCCACACGCGGGACAGCGGCCGCGCAGGGCATGGACCAGTGCCGGCCGGAAAGGACGGGCCAAAGGATCGGCGGCGGGTTCCTGGATCATCGCCATCGTTTATAAGCTCGGCGTCCGCATCGCAATGGCATCCGCCAAGTACAAAGCCTTGTCCACGGCCGCCGGATGGTTCAAATGCGCGGATTGCTCGGCGGTCTTCGTTATGGAACGCAGGACAGAGGGGATCAAAGTCGATGACGGCGGTATGTGAAGACGATCATTCCCACCCTCGCAAGGCAAACCAGAATGAAAAGCTGGTTATCGCCGCCTCCTCGCTGGGCACCGTGTTTGAATGGTATGACTTCTACCTCTATGGCCTGCTCGCCACCTATATTTCAGCGCAATTCTTTTCGGGCGTAAACGAAACCACAGCCTTCATCTTCGCGCTGGCGGCGTTCGCGGCGGGCTTTGCCGTGCGCCCGTTCGGCGCGCTGGTGTTCGGCCGAATCGGCGATCTGGTGGGGCGCAAGAACACGTTCCTCGTCACCATGGGGATCATGGGCCTGTCGACCTTCGCGGTCGGCCTGCTCCCCAATTATGATGCGATCGGCGTTGCGGCACCCATCATCCTGCTCGCCCTCCGCCTGGCGCAGGGCCTGGCGCTGGGCGGCGAATATGGCGGCGCCGCCACCTATGTCGCGGAACATGCGCCCGAAGGAAAGCGCGGCCTCTATACCAGCTGGATCCAGACGACCGCGACATTTGGCCTGTTCGCCGCGCTGCTGGTGGTTATCGGCTTCCGCTTTGCGTTGGGAGAAGCCGCCTTTGCAGCCTGGGGCTGGCGGCTGCCCTTCCTGATCTCGCTGCTGCTGCTCGCCGTGTCGATGTGGATCAGGCTCCAGCTCAACGAAAGCCCGGTCTTCCAGAAGATGAAGGATGAAGGCACCACGTCGAAGGCGCCGCTGACCGAAGCCTTTGGCCGCTGGGGCAATCTGCGCTGGGTCATCATTGCGCTGTTCGGCGCGGTCATGGGCCAGGCGGTGGTCTGGTATGCCGGACAATTCTACGCATTGTTCTTTCTGGAAAAGACATTGCGGGTCGATGGCGCGACCGCCAACATCCTGATCGCCATCGCACTGGCGCTCGCCACCCCCTTCTTCGTTTTCTTCGGCTGGCTGTCGGACAAGATCGGTCGCAAGCCGATCATCCTTGGCGGCTGCGCGCTCGCGGCGGTCACATATTTCCCGCTGTTCGGCGCGCTGACCAGCGCCGCCAACCCGGCGCTTGCCGCAGCCCAGGCGTCGGCCCCCGTGACGATCAGCGCTGATCCGGCGCAATGCGCCTTCCAGTTCGATCCGGTCGGCAGCAACAGGTTCGACAGTTCCAGTTGCGACATCGCCAAGGCCTATATGGCAAGGACCGGCATCAGCTACGCCAATGTCGTCGCCCCCGCCGGCGCAATCGCGACCGTTCGCGTCGGCGACCGCCGCTTCACCGCGCCCACCCCCGCCGCCCTGCCCCCAGCAGCACGCGCCGACGCCATCGCCGCCTTTCAGACAGAGCTTCAGGCCGGGCTGACCGCGGCCGGTTACCCGCCACGGGCCGACAGCGCGAAGATGAACAAGGTGGCCGTGGTGGCAATTCTGTGGGCGCTCGCGATGCTGGTGACCATGGTCTATGGCCCGATCGCCGCGATGCTGGTGGAACTCTTCCCCAGCCGCATCCGCTATACCTCGATGTCGCTGCCCTATCATGTCGGCAATGGCTGGTTCGGCGGATTTCTGCCGACCACCGCTTTCGCCATGGTGGCTGCGACCGGGAATATCTATTATGGCCTGTGGTATCCGGTAACACTTGCCGCAGCGACGGTGGCGATTGGCCTGCTCTTCCTGCCCGAAACATTCCGCCGAAACATCAGCCAATGAAGCAAGGAAGCCTGCCCGTGCGCCTCGCCCTGCTGTCGATGCTGCCCATTCTTGCCGCCACCGCATCGGCAGCACGCGATGCGCCGTCATCCGCGCTGGTCGACCTCCATGTCGAAGTCCTGGCCGCACCTGGAACCCCGATGCCCCGCTTCAGGGCCGATGCTGCCTGGCCCCGGATGCCGTCGGACCTGCTGCTGGGCCAGGTGAGCGGCGTTGCAGTGGACAGGGACGATGATGTCTGGGTCGTGCATCGCCCCCACTCCCTGACCAGCACCGACACGGGCCTGGCCCAGAACCCGCCGATCGCCACCTGTTGCAAGCCAGCGCCGCCGGTCGTGCGCTTCGCCAGCGACGGTCGCTATCTGGGCGGCTGGGGCGGCGCGGCCAGCGCGCCGGTTGTGGACGGGGTCAACCAATGGCCCGCCAGCCTGCACGGGATCTTTGTCGACAAGGACAAGACGGTGTGGCTTGGCGGCAATGGCAAGGACGATCATGTCGTGCTCAACTACAGCGCCGACGGCACCTTCCTGCGCGCGCTGGGCAAACGCGGCCAGACCGGCGGCAATGACGCGACCGACCGGCTCGGCAATCCATCAGACGTCAATCACAGCGACGGGATGGTGATGATCTCCGACGGTTATGTGAACCGCCGCGTCATCGCCTTCGATTCCGCTGGCGGATATAGGGGCCGCTGGGGCGCCTATGGCAAACCGCCGATCGCGCCCGTTCGCGAAGGCGCGTTCGATCAGAGCCACGCCGTCGATCCCGGCAAGGTCGCCGACCCTAAATCCCCGACATTCGCCGATATCGTCCATTGCGTCGTGCAGGCCCGCGACGGCCATGTCTATGTCTGCGACCGCAACAATAATCGCGCGCAGATATTCAAGCGCGGCAAGGACGACAGCCTGGTTTTCGTGCGCGACCTCGTGATCGCCGGGGATACAGGCGGCACCCATACCGTCACCGACATCGCCTTTTCGCCAGACGCCGCGCAAAAATATCTCTACGTCGCCGACATGATGAACGGACGGATCTGGATATTGCTGCGATCGACGCACCAGATATTGGGAACGATTGGGCGGGTCGGACGGCAGGCGGGCCAATTCACCTGGCTGCACAGCATCGATACCGACAGCCGGGGCAATATCTACACCACCGAAGTCAATACCGGCCGGCGCGTGCAGAAGCTGGTATTTACCGGGATCGAATGAGCATCAGCCGGCGATCAACCGCACATAGGCGCTCGCGACCCAGCCGCTGGGGCAGGGGCCGGCATAGGCGCGTTTGCTGTCGACCGGCGATGTGACACCGCAATCCGCCGCAGGGGCCATATCGTTTTCGACGCTCCCGTCCGGTTCGGGCACCACGACCACGCCCAGCCATTTCTGGTCGATGCTGCGCGTGCAGACATGGACGCGGGCACCCTCGGCCAGGCGGTCCACTTCTCGCGCATCGGCAAAGGGCGCAGCGAGCAGCGCGAGGCCACCGCTTCCCGATCGCGTCACCAGCCCCAGCGCCCCGCAGGCGTCGAGCCGGGGGCCGTCTTCGCCGATCGTCACCGCTCGCGTCATCGGCGCGTCCATGCGGCTTTCGGGCACATCTTCGCGCGCCGCGCCCGCCAGCGAGCTGTTGGGAAGTTCGTCCATGACATCGCGGCTATCGGAACAACTTGCAAGGATCAGGGCCAGGCCAAGGACTATACGCATGGCCCCCTGATAGACCGCCCCGCAGCGCCGGGAAAGGCGGCATGTTTCGCTTTAGTTTCATCCCCGCCTTCCCTATATGCTCGGGCATGAGCGAAGACAGTCAAATCAATCCCAACAGCAACGAATATGGTGCCGACAGCATCAAGGTCCTCAAGGGCCTGGATGCTGTCCGCAAGCGCCCTGGCATGTATATTGGCGACACCGACGACGGGTCGGGTCTGCATCACATGGTGTTCGAGGTTTCGGACAATGCGATCGACGAGGCGCTGGCGGGCCATTGCGACCGGATCGACATCGTCCTCAACCCGGACGGATCGGTCAGCGTGACCGATAATGGCCGCGGTATCCCCACCGGCATCCACACCGAAGAAGGCGTGTCGGCCGCCGAAGTCATCATGACCCAGCTCCATGCGGGCGGCAAGTTCGAGAATACGAGCGACGATAACGCGTACAAGGTGTCGGGTGGACTGCACGGCGTCGGCGTCTCGGTCGTCAACGCGCTGTCCGATTGGCTGGAGCTGAACATATGGCGCGACGGCCAGGAACATTGGATGCGCTTCCGCAACGGCGACGCCGAAGCGCCGCTCAAGGTGCTTGGTCCCGCCAGGGACGGGCAGAAGGGCACGAAAGTCACCTTCATGTTCTCGGCAGAGACGTTCAAGAACGTCACCGAATATGATTTCGACAAGCTGGAGCATCGCTATCGCGAACTGGCTTTCCTCAACAGCGGCGTGCGCCTGTTCCTGACCGACGCGCGGCATGAGGAAAGCAAGACCGTCGAGCTGTATTATGAGGGCGGCATCGCCGCCTTCGTCAAATATCTTGACCGCAACAAGGCAGCGATGATGCCCGAGCCGATCGCCATTTCCGGCACGCGCGATCATGTCACGATCGACGTCGCGCTGGAATGGAACGACTCCTATTATGAAAACGTCCTCTGTTTCACCAACAACATTCCCCAGCGCGACGGCGGCACCCATCTGGCGGCTTTCCGCGCGGCGCTGACCCGCACGCTCAACAATTACGCCGAAAAGTCCGGGATGCTGAAGAAGGAGAAAGTCTCCCTCACCGGCGAGGACATGCGCGAAGGGCTGACCGCGATCGTCTCGGTCAAGCTGCCCGATCCCAAATTTTCGTCCCAGACCAAGGACAAGCTTGTGTCCTCCGAAGTGCGCCAGCCGCTCGAAAGCCTGATGGCCGACAAGATGGCCGAATGGCTGGAGGAAAATCCTGGCCACGGCCGGATGATCGTCCAGAAGGTCATAGATGCCGCCGCCGCCCGCGAAGCCGCCAAGAAGGCGCGCGAACTGACGCGGCGCAAGGGCGCGATGGACATCGCCTCGCTGCCCGGCAAGCTCGCGGATTGCCAGGAGCGGGACCCCGCCAAGTCCGAACTGTTCCTGGTCGAAGGCGATTCGGCCGGCGGATCGGCCAAGCAGGGCCGCAACCGCCAGAATCAGGCAATCCTGCCGCTCAAGGGCAAGATCCTGAACGTCGAACGGGCGCGCTTTGATCGCATGCTTTCGTCCAAGGAGGTCGGTACGCTGATCCAGGCGATGGGCACCGGCATTCGCGACGATTTCAATATCGACAAGCTGCGCTACCACAAGATCGTCATCATGACCGACGCGGACGTGGACGGCGCGCATATCCGCACCTTGCTGCTGACTTTCTTCTATCGCCAGATGCCGCAGATTATCGAAAACGGCCATCTCTTCATCGCCCAGCCGCCATTGTACAAGGCGACCCGGGGACGGTCCGAAGTCTATCTGAAGAACGAAGCGGCGCTGGAGCAATATCTGGTCGACAATGGCGTCGAATCGATGGTGCTGGAGGGCGCTGGCGGCCCCCGCACCGGCAACGATCTCAAAAGCCTGGTCGATCATGCCCGCCGCATGCGCGCGGTCATGCGCTATGTGCCGCGTCGCTACGACCCCACGATCATCGAGGCGCTCAGCCTCACCGGCGCGCTTGATCCCGAACTCGACGACGCCGCGCAGGCCGAACGGCTGGACGCGGCGATCGTCTGGATGGGCGCGCATGATGCGGAAGGCAAATGGACCGGCCGCATCGCCGAAGGCGGAGGCTTTCATTTCGAGCGCCTTTGGCGCGGCGTCACCGACCATCATGTCATCGAACATGGCTTTCTGGGGTCGGCCGAGGCGCGCAAGTTGCACAGCACCGCTGCCGAAGATGCGGCAAGCTACCGCTCGCCGAGCCGGCTGGTGTCGGCCAGGGCAGCCGCCGCGGCCCAGGAGGAAATGGGGGATGACGACCTGCCCGCCGCGCCAACCAAGGGCGTGTCACAGATATCGCGGCCCAGCGATCTGCTGGAAGCGATCCTCGCCGCAGGCCGCAAGGGTCTGTCGATCCAGCGTTACAAGGGACTGGGCGAGATGAACGCGGAACAACTGTGGGAAACCACGCTCGATCCCGACAACCGGTCGATGCTGCGGGTCGAGGTCGAACAGGCGGACGTCGCCGACGAAATTTTCACCCGGCTGATGGGCGACGTGGTCGAACCGCGCCGCGAATTCATTCAGGACAATGCGCTCAACGTCGCCAATCTGGACGTTTAGCGCGATGCTGGGGCCGCCGGCGCTGCTGTGGCTGGCGTTGCCCCCGCTGCTGCTCGCTGGCTGTGCCAAACATGATCCCGGCGCGGAAAATGCCGCGGCGAACGGTGCCGCCATATCCGGGGCGGCCGCGGCCAATATGTCCGCCCCGATCGTCGACAAGGACATAGCGCGGGCAAAGACTGCCGTCCCCATGATCGCCCCGATCGCCAGCCCGGCGCCGCCGGCCCAAAACCTGCCGCGACGGGATGTGGGCTATCGCGCCCTTGGCACCGAACCCTTCTGGGCCGTCACCCTGCGCGGCGACCGCGCGACGCTGGAACGGCCCGACCACTCGCCGCGCAGCTTTACCGGCGCGACCACCGACGATGATGGCCGCACCCGCCGCTATATAGCCGATGGCCTGACCCTTACCATCACCCCCGGCCCATGCAGCGACGGCATGAGCGACTCCATCTGGTCCGACAGCGTGCAGGTGGCGTTTGGCGAAGGCACGCTCAAGGGCTGCGGCGGCGACAAAGAGATGCCCGAAGACAATTAGTCAGATCACCCGGTCCGCCTCCAGCGCCAGCGCCATCGCGTCGCGCGCCACCGGAGCGCGTGCATGCAGCCGCGCATCCGCCGCCGCCAGCCGTTCGACCCCCAGCGCCAGTTGCTCTTCGGGCAGGGTAAAGGGCAATCGCACGAACCGTTCGAACGCGCCATTGACGCCGAAGCGCGGCCCCGGCGCGATCCGAACGCCATGGCTTTCGCCCAGCGCCGCAAGCGCCGTCCCTTCGGCACGCGGCAATTCGACCCACAGCGACAATCCGCCGGCGGGCGGTTCGACCCGCCAGTGCGGCAGCCGCTCTTCGACCAGCGCGATCAGCCGGTCACGCCGCGCCCGCAATATCCCGGCGCGCGCGCCCAGCCCTTCCTCGAGATCGAGCAGCCGCGCCACCGCCAGTTGGTCGACCACGGGGCTCGCCATGTCGAGCGTCGTGCGGATTCGCCCGAGCGCCGCAATCGTCTGTGGATCGGCGCGAATCCAGCCGACCCGCAAGCCACCCCAGAAGATCTTGCTCGCCGATCCCAGGGTGATGACGCCGCGACCGGACGGATCGTGCAAGGCCACAGGCGGTGGCGCGGCGCCTTCCAGCCCCATCGCCACCATCGTCTCGTCGATCACCAGCGGCATGTGGCTGCGCGCGGCCGCAGCAACCAGCGCGCGACGCGTGCCCGCATCCATGCTCCGTCCGGTGGGGTTGTGGAAATCAGCGATGACATAAGCGAAGCGAGGCGATGTCTGGCGAAACGCCGCGTCCATCGCGTCGATATCCCAACCCTGGCCAGGCAGCCCGACCGGCACCGGCACGACATGGCTGCGCTGAAGCGCCAATATGGCGTTATGATAGGTCGGATGGTCGATCACCACGCGATCGCCCGGCCCGGCGAACAGCAGCAACAGCAGCGACAGGCCGTGCTGCGCGCCGTTGGTAATCATGATCTGGTCCGGCCCGGTGGGGCAGCCACGCCGCCCATAATGATCGGCCACCGCCTGCCGCAACGGCCCGAGGCCCAGCGCGTCATAGCCGATATCGCCAAGCCAGGCCGGCAGCGCCTCGATCGCGGCCTGATAGGCCTGCGCCACGCCATCGGCGGCGGGCAGCGCCGCAGCGGTCCAGTTGAGCAGGCCACTACCCGCTGGCCGATCATCGTCGGGCAGCACCGGCCGGGCGCGATTGGAGGGCAGGCGCGTGACGCTGCCCGAACCCTGCCGGCTTTCCAGATAGCCCTCATCACGCAGCCGGTCGAAGGCCGCAGCAATGGTCGTACGGCTCAGGCCCAGCGCCGAAGCCAGTTCGCGCTCACCCGGCAGTCGCACATCGAGACCGACCCGCCCGTCCAGCACCAGCATCCGCAAAGCCTGCGCCAATTGACGATAGGCTGGCTCGGCGCTTTCGCGCGCCCGCCACGCTCCCAGCAAGCGTATCAGCGAGGGTGGGCGAAGGCTGGAAGTGGACATGATCGAACTCCGAATTCGTCTAATTCAGATGCCACCTACGGTATATTGGTCACTTTGTAAAATGCCACTTCCACATGCCAGCGCGATAATGGCATAGTTTCCGACAGGGACAGCTTGCGCTAGGGGGTCGGGAATGAAGATCGATGATCACCCATCCCGCCATTCGGACACCGCGCGAACGCGCGGAAGGCATAGTCGCCGATGAAGCCGCGCGAACTTCTCGGCACGGCCAAGGTGCCTGGCGGCCCTGACCTGCGCCTTTATCGCCGGGGCGACGATTTCATGATCGTCCTCGAACGCAACGAGCTGATGAGCAGCCGGATGAGCGGATCGGAAGAAGCGCTCGCGCTGATGAGCTGCGACCGGCTCGGGAGCGGACCGGCGCCGCATCTGCTGATCGGCGGCTATGGCATGGGCTTTACCCTGCGCGCGGCGCTGGCGCGGCTTGGCCCCGACGCGCGGATAACGGTGGCCGAACTGGTCCCGGACATCATTGCCTGGGCGCGCGGACCGATGGCCGAGCTTGCCGCCGGCTGCCTTGACGACCCGCGCGTGCGGCTGATCGAGGACGATGTCGGGGCGGTGATCGCCGCGGCCACCTCAACTTACGACGCGATCCTGCTGGACGTCGACAATGGCCCCGATGGCCTTGTGCGCAGTGGCAACGACCGGCTCTATGCCATGCGCGGCCTCACCGCCGCGCGCGCCGCGCTGAAACCCGGTGGCATCCTCGCCATCTGGTCGGCGGGTCCCGACAAGGCCTTTGCCGCGCTGCTCGGCACGGCCGGATTCCGCGTCGAGGAAGTGGCCGTGCGCGCGCGCAGCAACGGCAAGGGACCCAAGCATGTGATCTGGTTCGCCACTCGCCCCTGATCGCCCAGCGGCTCAGGCGAACGGGAACAGATAGGTCACATGTAGCTGCTGAAGCTATTTCAAATCAGACGAACAGGTCTGATGAATGAGAAAATTTATTGATATCAGCAAGATATATCGACGTTTGACAGAATGTGAGGCAGGCGGCAACCTCAGCGCCATTGCGCAAGTTTTCCAAGGGCGACCAAAGCCGTTGTCTCGCCCGATACAGGCTGCACGTCAAAGCGGGATGGCCGTCGTATATTTCACCTGTGCCAGCGCGAAATGAGACGAACCGGTTGCAACCGAGGGATGCCGCAGCACGATCCGCATCAGGAAGCGGGTATAGTCCTCAACATCCGCCACGAGGATACGCAGCAGATAATCCCACTCGCCCGACATCGAATAGCATTCGATGATTTCGTCCCGCGACGCGACGAAGCTTTCGAAGGCCTCCGTCGCTTCGGCCAGATGACTCTTCAAGCGAATATGGCATAACACATTCACACCGCGCCCAAGCCGCGTCGCGTCGAGAAGGCGGACCTGCCGCCCCAGCACGCCGTCGGCTTCCAGCGCCCGGATCCGGCGCCAGCAGGATGCGGTCGATGCGCCAACGCGCTCGGCAAGTTCGGCATGGCTAAGGCTGGCGTCCTGCTGGAGTTCGGCCAAAATTCTGCGGTCGATGGCATCGATTTCCCGCCGTGCGGTCATACCGCCGCCCCGCCGGCATCGGGCTGCATCCTGATCCTTGCCCTGGTGAAAGCGTCAGGACCCCTGCGGGCCTCGTCCATCGCAAGAAAACGCCAATAGCTGTAGGGGACGATGCTCACGAGAGGGGAAGCTGAAGACTGTTGCTGGGGGTCATTCATCATCTCGGCAGTGCAGGGCCTGCGTACCGTCCAGCGGTACGCGGCTAACTGGATATATATTTCATATTAATGTGATATATGCAAGATTTTTATCATGGTATGAAATAATATAGTAAATTATGAATTGGTTTTTCAGCTTTTTTCGCTAGATTATCGTCAGGACGCGTTCAACTCGCTCACGCGGCCCCGACCGGTCCGTTGCGCAGGTCTGGAAATCCTGCGGCGCCGGCCCGCACCATCGGATCTTGCAACCGCCTTCGATCATTTTACTCATCGGAAGGACGCATAATCATGAACTCCGAGAACCCGCTCGGTATCGATGGCTTCGAATTTGTCGAGTTCACCTCGCCCGTACCCGATGCACTGGCAACATTGTTCGAGGGCATGGGCTTTACGCATCTGGGCGACCATCGCTCCAAGAACGTCCGTCGCTACAATCAGGGCGATATCAATTTCATCCTGAACATGGATCCGTCGGGTCAGGCCGCCAGCTTCCGCGCCGCTCACGGCCCGTCGGCCAATGCCATGGCGTTTCGCGTCGAGAACGCCGCGCAGGCCCTGGAAGAGGCCGTACGCCGGGGTGCCAGGCCGATCATCGGCCCGGTGGGCGTCATGGAACTCAACATTCCCGCAATCGAGGGCATCGGCGGATCGAACCTCTATCTGGTCGACCGCTATGGCGCCCAAACCATCTATGATGTCGATTTCAAACCGGTGCCGGGCGCGATGCAGGACGACCGATCGGTGGGCTTGCACACGCTCGATCACCTGACCCACAATGTGGCGCGTGGGCGCATGGATCATTGGGCCGAATTTTACGAGCGCGTGTTCAACTTCCGCGAGATCCGGCATTTCGACATAGCGGGTCAAGCCACCGCGTTGCTCAGCCGCGCCATGACGGCACCCGACGGCAAGATCCGCATCCCGCTTAACGAGAGCCAGGACGAACATAGCCAGATCGAGGAATTTCTGCGCGAATATAAAGGCGAAGGAATCCAGCATCTGGCGCTTGCGACCGACGACATATTCGCGACCGTCGATGCGTTGCGGGAAAACGGCATTCGCTTCCAGACCACGCCGCAAACCTATTTCGACTTGATCGACGAACGCCTGCCCGGACATGGCCATGACATTGCCGCGATGCGCGAGCGCGGCATATTGATCGACGGTGCGCCAGAAACCGGCGGCGGCCTGCTGCTGCAGATCTTCACCGAAAATATGGTCGGACCGATTTTTTTCGAGATCATTCAGCGCAAGGGCAATGACGGCTTTGGCGAAGGCAATTTCAAGGCCTTGTTCGAAAGCATCGAGCTGGACCAGATCCGGCGCGGCGTCATTCCTGCGGGAACATCCACATGACCACGCCCGGCAAATGTCAGACCACCCAGACGGATCGTTTCAAACCGGCATCCCAAGACTGGCCAATAGCGTTTTCGCCGCCATCCGACCGGTTTGCGCGCCGCCATTCATATATCCGGGAAAGGCGTCGGACAGATGCTCGCCGGCAAACAGGATTGGTCCGGCCACGGCCTGCTGCCTGACGCCATCCTCATCCTCGACCCAGAAATGTGAAGCGAAACGGCTAAGCTGGCCAGGTTTGAAGGTGGAATAGGCGCCGCGCGCATAGGGATCCTGCCCCCAGGCGGTGCGCCGCATCGACCGGGCGTTGAGACCGGGCACGGCCGACGCGATCGCGGATTCCGCGCGTCGCAATGTCGTTTCCGGATCGACCGCCATCAGCGCATCAACCTGATCCCCGCCGAAAAACCAGGTGAGGACACCTGCCTGCCCCGGCTGGCCCGAGCTGGCTTCCCAGAATTCGGAAAATACGCCCGCCCCCTTGGTATCGACCGCCCAGGCCGAGCCCGCCGGACCGGTGTGCTCCTCCCAGATGCGGGCGGCATAGCCCGCGTTGATCTTTTCATTGCGGCCACATTCGATTTCCCCCACCAACGCCGTCCAGGCATCGGGCAGCAGGCCGCCATAATCAATCGTGCGCATTAGTGGCGCGGGGACTGTGACGATCACGCGATCGACATGGTCCATCCTGCCATTGGCGAAATGCAGATCGATACCTCCATTGTTCGGGGCGATCGAAACGAGCGCATGGCCGGTGGAAATCCTTGGCAGCATCGGGGCGGAAAGCGCCTTCACCACGCTGGACGATCCTCCTGCGAGGATGAATCGCTCGTCGCTGAGAGAAATCAGCTCCGCATGCCTGCCATCCACCACGGGCAGATTGAACAGCAATTCGATCGCTGATGCCTGGCCCGGTTCCGCGCCGAATTCGGTGCGGATCGTGGCTTCCAGCAGCGCGCGGATATACGGCTTCATCAGATTGGCATGACTGTCGAGATAGGTCGTCACCGACATGGCATCCATACGTGGCGCGACGGCTTCATAATCGGCATCGAGCGCCGTAGCATCCTTGCCGATCTGCGCTGCGATCGGACGCAGGTCGCGGATCAGGCTGGCATCGCTGATCAGGCGACCATCGACGACATAGCGGCTGTGCCCGCGCATCGGCTTGCGATCGATCAGCCCGATGCCAAAGCGCCTGGCCAAGCCCAGCATATCGGCATGATCGCTATTGATCAGGTTGCCGCCATCCTCGATGTCCAGCCCCGGCTCGGGCGCATTGTTGGCCGTGAACACGCGACCGCCGAGGCGCCCGCGGGCTTCATAGAGATGGGCGTCCACCCCCGCAGCGACCAACGCGTCAAGCGACGTCAGACCCGCGAGGCCACCGCCGATGATGGCGACGCGCACGGCGGATCGCGCGCGGGACCGGGTGGGCCAGCCGGCCAGAGGAAGCGCCGCAACCCCAGCCAGAGCAGAGAGCATCCGGCGGCGAGTGACCCCTTGAGGTGACGGGACGGGCGGGGCCACCCCCTGTTCGGTCAGATTGGCACGGCGCGCCTGGTTGAGCAGTCCCCACAATGGCCCCGAACCCCGCATCGGTTACCTCCCCTGCCTACCCTGGGCACAGCGTAGCATGGTTGCACAGCCGAGGTGAATATAAGGCCGCATGAGCGGATTCGCGCGGCGGCGCGCCCCATAGCGACAGGCCCGAATTCAGCTGGCCTATTCAAACCGGATCAGGGCTGGACCTGTATGCCGACCGGGCGAAACATCGGCGCGCGGGTCATACGCATTGCCAGCGAACCCACCGATGGCAGGGTTGCCAGCAGCGCAAGTACCGGCCCGGCAAGGGCCGGTCGCTCGGCAAGCGACCACAAGAGGGTGGCAAATCCGATCGGCAACGCAATCTGCCGCGAACCGGCGGCCTGATAGGGCTGCGGCGCGACGCCAGCGATAATCGCGTCAGCCGCGGCGATCCCGGTCGCAAGCGCGATGCCCACGCCTTCGCCGACCAGCGAGGGAATGACGGCGGCCTGATCGCCCACGCGATATAGATGATCCGTGCCGCCCCGCGCCCGCCAGCCGTAAGGAATATTGGCAATTGCCTGGGCCTTGCCAATGCTGCTGCATGCCAGACGTTCGGACAAGCCTGGAATGTCGGCCATGATCGCAGCCAGCATGGCGTCCGGACGTCGGCCTACGCCGGAAAAGGCGCTTTGCCGCACGGCCAGGCATAGATTGGCCGCCCCATCTTCCTGCATGAGCAATCCCGCATAGCCCTGGCGAAACAGATGCAGTTCGATCGCATCATCAAGCATCTGGACAAGTCGCTCGCTTGCCCGAAACCGCCAGCGCAGTCCGACGGCGGGATCGTCGGATACCGCGGGCCGTGCCGCACCGCGCACATCCTGTTTCCCCGACGCCAAAATCAGACAATCTGGAGTCTCAGATGTCCCGTCAGCGTAACGAACGATGCCGCCTTCGATCGCGCGAACCGCAATGCCCCGCCTGATCTGCACGCCAGCCTGTTCCGCGCGGTGGAGCAATGCTGCGTCCAATCGCCTGCGCGACAGACCCATCGCCGTGGCAGGCAGCGCCAGCTCGACTATCCTTTTCCCCGCGAATATGCGGGCGCGACGGATGGCGTGCCCGCCCAGTCGCTGTGGATCGACATGACATCGGTGCAGCAGTTCAACGCTGTTCCAGCTGAGAAATCCGCCACACAGGACATCCGCCGCGACAGCGGTCCGCTCGACGATCACCGGGGCCATACCTGCTTGTGCCAGCCTGATCGCCGCCGCAGCCCCTGCCGGCCCGCCGCCGACGATCAGCGGCATTGTTCGACGCACAAGCGGAAAGGAAAGGCACGGAACACCCGCGCGCCGGATATATTGGCTTCATCAAGGAAGGGCAGCCATTCGGCGGGCTGATAGGATCTGGCGATGGATAAGGTCCCATCCTGCCGTACGATCGAATGCCATCGCATCAACCGTGCAAGCAGCGGATATCCCAGCAAGGCGGCGCGATGGCGCAGCAGGTCGTTGACCAGCCACCCCCGCTGGGCCGTGCTGTCCATGAAGCGCAGAAACCGGACAAGTTCGGCGCCGGTCATATGATGCGCGACCAGGCTGGAGAGAATGACGTCCCAGCCGCGATCTTTCAGATCAGCATAGTCGCCGGTCAGATATTCTATCCCCAACGCAGGGGTCGTGGCCGCCCGCGCGACAATGGCCGAGCGAGGATTGAGGTCGATGCCGGTCAATTCCGCCGCGATGCCGCGCCTGGAACTCCATTGCGCGATCCTTCTGAGCATGTCCCCTGCCCCATATCCCACGTCCAGAATGCGCAGCTTTTCGCCCGGGCTGGCAATCCGTTCAAGAAAGCCGATCGTCGGCCGCGCGGCCATGGTCCACCAGTTCACCCGGGCAAGGTCGCGCAGCACCGCGGCGAAAGTGTCGGGCGCCAGGTCCGGCGCATCCATCTGTTCCTGCGCAATGACGGGATGCGACAAGTCGATCATCGCGGGGACCGATAGCGCAAGCCCTCGATAGCGAGGCCGGGGCCGAACGCCATGGCAACGCCGGCCGAACAGCGGGCGTCGCTCGCCAGAATCCGGGCGAGAACGAACATGAGGGTCGCCGAACTCATGTTGCCGAAATCGCGCAGCACGGCCCGTGAATTGGCGAGCGTATCCGGGGGCAGATCCAGACTGCGTTGTACCGCATCCAGTATCGAACGTCCGCCGCCATGGACGGCCCAGCTGTCGATTTGGCCGCCGCCCAATTGCTTTTGAACGCCAGGATCGAGCAGCGCATTGGCGATCCTGCCCGGAACCGCGCCGGATAGTCCCATCACAAAGCCGGTGTCGCTGACCGTCCAGCTGATGAGGTCGCCACTGTCGGCAAGCGCGAGCGAGAATGTGTCGACAATTTCCAGGCCTGACGGTCGTGCGCTGACGATCGCTGCCGCCGCACCGTCGGCAAACAGGAGCATGGCGAGCAAGGATTCCAGGTCATCTGAATTTTGAAGATGCAGCGTGCTCAGTTCGACCGTCACGACCAGCACCACCGCATCGGGTTGCGAGCGGACGATATGATAGGCCGTCCGCAAGGCAGCGATGGCGGCATAGCAGCCCATGAAACCGATCAGTGTCCGCTCCACGCCCGGGTCCAGCCCCAGTCGTTGCGCCAGCAATTGATCGATACCAGGCGCCACAAATCCGGTGCAGCTGGCCAGCACCAGATGGGTCACGCCTGCGAGTGAAGGCAATCGACCGATGGCTCGCTCGGCAAGCGCCAGCGCCTCCCGGGCATAGGTGGACATGCGCTGCATCGTGCCCGGCCACGCATCTTTGTCATAGAAGCCCCCGGCATCGGTCTGCGCAAGATTTTCCCCCGGTGGCGCCAGCACGCTCCAGCGATGGTCGATGGCTGCCCGGTCGACCATTCGCGCGAAGATTGCCCGCTGCCTGTCGTCTCTGATCTGGCCCTGGGCCCAGCTTATGAAGGCATGATGGACATCATGCTGCGGCACTGCGGTAGAAATGGCATTGATATGGGGGGCGGGTTGCACATGCATTCCTCTATATTGCCGATGGACAGGCCGCCCGTCGCTGGCTTTTACATCTGACTGAACGCAAATAGCCGCGACACGTTGCGGAACAAGCAACGAGTTCGAAAGGGGCTATCATGTCTGATGCCCCCATTGTCTGAAGGCTACACTTAGGCTTGCAAAACAGGCTCTTCAGGACATTCCCGGCGACACAATCTTGCTCGCGCTCACGCGAGGGCCGGAGCGGCTTCTGAAGTCGTTTTCCCGCCGGATTGGTTGCCTCCATGACGCTCCAGAAGCGCAGAAAATTGCCGCGCAATGGTTGGAAGAAGGCGGATGGCTTTCGGAAGTTGAGAACTTTAACGAATTGGGTCAAACCCTCTTCGACAACATCGCTCCTGTTGATCCAGAAGCTACTTTGAAATGTATTGAAAGAGCGGTTGCCCGTGGTCCAGCCCTCTTTGAGAAATCCGACCTCAACCGTAGCAGGTTCATTCACCTGCTCCGGGCATTGGCATACGAGCCGCGCCTATTCGATCGCGCCTTGAGAATATTGATTGGGCTCTCCGGAAATGCGGAGCCATCAAACAATAGCGGCGAGGCGATCAACGTTTTCAAATCAATGTTCATGATCACGCTTTCGGGCACTCATGCTCCAGCGACCCAGCGCGCGGCCTTCCTGCTGCATCTGGCGCAGTCGGACAGCGAACGTAATGTGAAACTCGTCCTAGCCGGACTCGATGCCATGCTGGAATGTTCGCATTTCAGTTCTTCTTACGGGTTCGAGTTTGGCGCGAGGAAGCGCGATTACGGCTTCCATCCGGGGACGCATGAGGAAGTTCGCGACTGGTTCGGCACCGCCTTTGACTTGTGCCAACGTTTGGGACCTATATATCTAACTAGCCACGACAGAGAAATTCGAGGTGGTCGCCCGCAATTGCCATAGACCCTCGGGCAGGCATGCCGCCGGTGTAATAGCAGCCAACATCGGAGCGGCGCTGACCACGCCACGTCCAAGAGATAGCGGGGCCACCCTCGCCGGAAAGCGGTTGCGTAAACATGACGTGCTCGCCGGGCTTGAGATCGCCGAGCGGCCAAGTCGTTTTCCCATCGCTGACGGTTATGCCGCTAACCAAATCTCTTGTTCCGTCCGACAATCTGAGATCGCTAGGATCGCTGCATGACGCAACGATGAGTGCAAAACTTATTGCTGCGGCGGTACGGCAAGCAACTTTCATGAAAGTGCGCTTGAGGATGCGGGAAGGTGTGAACCATCGGCGAGCATTTTTTGGAAGCGCTTCCACTCTGTTTCCGCATGTTCCATTGCCCTGTCTTTCAGGTAATCTCGATACCCATTGAAAACAGGATAGTCATTAGTCTTGAGCAACTCATCTAGCTTAAGCGCCAGATCGTCCATGGTCATCGATTTCCCGCGAATTGCGCGAGACTCCGCGTAAAGCAAAAACTGCTCGCACAAGATGTGAAGCACATAGATTTCATCGCGATGCAGGAAGTTTTTCCCAGTCTTAGCGTCTGCCTTGGTGGGCAAATTGCCTTTCATACTGGTGAGTCCCATATTGTGCTTTGCGGCGTCGGCGCGATCCAATATCAGCTCGGAAGCAGTCTTTCCGGTGATCGCGAACAGAAATTTGTCTTGTAGCCGCGCGTAAAATGAACGGACCTTGGGGGAATCCTTATCATAATCGATGGATGCCACTTTGTAGCAGTCGCGGACAGCCTCATAGATCGTCTTTTCCTCGCTCCGTAGTGCCCGAACTTGGGCGGCAAGATCGCGGAGGGCGTTCGGGTCTGATCGGAGCCTGGATTCATTCAGCGCGAACCCGTCAGTTATATACCGCTTGAGGGTCAGGCGCATGGTGGCCAGCCAATTGAGGTTTTTGGTTGCGAAAACAGGGATGACCGATGCGCTTGTGAGCCTCGCGGATACATTTGTTCAAGATGGAGGTTGGCCGGAAGGTTGGGCTGGTGTGCTGGGCGCAATACGATCCGTGAACAAGGAGAAAGCTCAGGACGATATCGCCGCCTTGGAGCTTTTAGCGGAACGCCTTCGGCCCCAGAGCCTGACGGACCGTATCACCTGCTACGTCACCCCGCAGGCATGGTCGGCCCTCGACCTCGCGGAGCTAGATTTCGACGAAGAGCATGACTATGCGGCGGCAGAAAATGAAATTAACCGCATCTGTCGAGAGATCGGCACCGAAATAGCAGCCGATCTAGACCTTTTGGAACAACATGCCTCTCAACTAGCGGATGCAAAATCATACCGTGTTTCTGCGGTAGTGAGCACGATTGGCGAGCATGTTCAGGATATCGATGGAGCTTGGGAAATTATTCGGGACGCTCGTCCAACGAATGGGGACGATGATTCCTATATAATCCAAGCCATGTTCGTTAACGGCCTCGCGCGCCAGAACCGGGAAGCAGCAGAAGCGATCCTCGATGCGGCTCTGGAGGATGAGGCCCAGCATAAAAACCTTATCCCGATGCAGGTGGGCGTCACATTAAATGCGCCCGGTATCGAGCGCATCATAGCAGCAACCAAGCTGCCGACTGTCCCGATCAATGCGTTCGCCCGGCTTCAATATAACGTGGATTGGCAGGCGCAGCCTGCCGCCGACTTCTGCCGGGTTTTGCGTGCCGTCGCGGATCGCGAAAACGGCTTCGATATTGCTTTTGGTATTCTCGAAGTTTTCGCCCACCGAGACAAATTGAAACAAGAGGCGATTGATCCCGCCGTTCAAGAGGTCGCGAAAGAGCTGCTATTCGCTTTGCCCTTCGACGAGAAGCGACGCGACAAGGGGCATGGCGTCGCGCGGGTAATCTCGACATTTTTGCAGGCAGAGGACAGCGCTGTTGCAACGGAGTTATGCAGCAAGCTGCTGGATGCTTTCGCAACATATGCGATCTATGCAGGAAGCTATAATGAGGTCGTAAAGGCGCTCGCGACCAAGTTCCCGACCATCGTATTGGATATCCTGCTTGAGAGAGCCGCAGACGCTCAGGATCGTGGCTATCTGTTTCTGACCTCGCGCATCGGTAGGGTCAATCACGCTGCCAGCATCGATCCAGACACGATGTTTGGCTGGGCCGAAGAAAAGCCCGTCTCACGCTATGAGGCGTTAGCTCATGTGGTGCCGATCTGGGAAAAGATTGACGGCACTTCTGAAGATGTGACGGATTTAGATGAATTTTCGGGAGCGTTGAGATGGACGGAAACCGCCAAGCGGCTCATCAGGTCCGCGCCTGATCCGATTGCGATACTCAATACGTTGTTGGGGCGCTTCAGACCTTCGGGCTGGAGCGGTTCTCTGGCGGCGATCCTAGAAGGGCGGCTCCCGCTCCTTGAAACGATGGCGAGAGACGACGATCCGCGCTTTGCGGCTTGGGCTAAAGCCGCTATCCCGACCTACAAACGAGAAATTGAAAATCAACGCGAGTGGGAGGCGCGGGACTCACGCGAACGAGATGAACGATTTGAGTGGTGATCATTTTCGTCCAACGTCACTCAGGATCGGTCACACCTCAAAGCGTGTTAAAGAATCAAAGTGGCAAGCAAAGCTAGGGCAAGCCCGGGAAGCGCTAACCAAATAGCTGCCTTCAAGAAGGCGTACTTTCGGGAACAGACCTTGGACACGTCGAAGCAGTGCTTCAGACGTATAGCTGTCATCTCTGACTCCGAGCGAGCAGCAATCTCGCGGATGTAGTCATCGCCCGACTTACGCTTGGCGACCGCTCCAAAGAAAACAATGCTTTCGCCGGTCACTGAATCAAGACGCGGCGCGATGACCGCAAAGGCGCAACCGGCGGCCACTATCAAAAACAGCAACGCTGACGCCACGATGCCGAACTGCGCCGTGCAGGCTGGCGCAACAATGAATGCCTGAACTTTGTCCTGGCTAACGAGATATCCGACGACCGCCGACATCACGCCAAAGCAGACACCAGCCTTTGTGTCTGCAAGTGCGATATAGTGCCTTACATAGTCCTCATGAAATGACGCAAATTCGGCATGATGTAGATCAAGACCGTTCGTCGGCATCGGTTCCAACGACGGCATGGATGAGGGCGGCGGTTCGAGCCGTGGTGCATTTCCGATTTCGGGTGGGACGAGCGCAGCGGACGCTGCATCGTTTTCGGTGTGCTGCTTACTCATATCACAGGTATCTTCCAGCGGCCGATGTAGCGCCAGAAAGCGTAAGCTGTCTGTGATTGGCGATACGTCCAGCCGCTCTCTAATGTTTCCAATTGGACATATTGCTGAACCCATCCAGCCGGAAGCCCGGACAGCATTTCATTTCCCAAGAGGATGGTGTTCGCCCCGGCCACCTTGAGCATTTTCGATGCGACATTTGCGGTCGTGCCGACTGCGACAATACCATTGAATCCACGTGCGGCGCCGACCTTGGCAACGGTTATAAATCCGTGGTCGAGGCATACCCGAAAATCGATCATCTGAATATTCGAGCGACTCAGCAATGGGTTTATGAGATTGTCTGCGGCCGAGAACATTGTGAGCGCACAAGTTAGCGCACGTTGTTGAATAGATATGCCCGGAATATCATTTTTCGCGAAATATGCCATCAGACCATCGCCGGTATTCTTTTCGACGACGCCCCCGTGATCCGCAATAATCCGTATCATCTCGGTGAAAAATAATGAGAGTATCTGGACAATAGTAACTTGCTCTTCCGCACTTTCACAAGGCCGATTGGAGAACTTGCAAATGTCAAGGAACATCACAGTAGCTTCAAGCCGACGACCGTCGTGAATGGCGATGTCGTCGGCATCAGGGACTACGTGCCCTAAAGTAAGTGGGTTGGGCCGTTTAACGATCTTGTTGAGCGTGGCGACCACGCGGCCAATCTGCGCGCGATAGTAAGCTGGGGTCAGTTCGTTAGAAGATGGATTGGCCATCAACAGACCCGATATGTCTTATAGCCGGGCATTCCCACGCATGCGCCATCGAATGACGTTTCAGTTGCGCGTTCCAGCCACTGGACATGGATAAGCTCATAAAGACACCGTCCGATCCAGAATTGGTTCGATCCGCAAGCCTCCTCAATCTTAACTGCGCGATTTAGTGCGTCACTCGCAATTTCCTGCGCAGTAAACCCGGTCGCAGGAATGGCGAGCTTCTTCACGACGGCTTCACCGTAGTCAGCGCCGATGCGAATGTTGAGTGGCTCGATGCCTGCTTTAATTAAAATCGGATTCAGAGATTGGTGTAAAACTACGAGAAAGCTCAATCCCATATCGACGACATTGTCGCATAGTCTCGTGAAAGATGGGTGGTCGATATAAGCGATAAAGCCGTCGCCCTTGGTCTTCAGAATTGTACCGTTGAACTGTCCGACGACCGTGCCCAGTTCGCGGGTGAACAACTCATAAGCGCGATCAAATGCCGCTTGGTTACGTTGCCGAAGCGCGGTAGCGCCGCAAATATCGACGGACAGGAATCCTATCTGGCGTTCGCTTTCGCCCAAGTTAAGTTCGGAATGCTCGAGCGGGCTTTCGATGGGCGGGGTATACGCCCCGGTCTCCCATTCAGCAGCGAGCGCAGATTGGCGAGCTTGTGCATAATCTGGTGTCGATTCAATCCTCGGCTTAAGCGTGTAGCAAGGCATTCCATCCCAGCCACCGGCCGCCATATCCTTCAACGAAAACGCATAACGTAGATACTTGTCGAGGTAAAACGTCTCGCCATCCTTCTCGAACTGACTATAGCGGCGCGGATCAGGCTCCATGCGGAAACTCGCAATGCGCGTCGTTTCGTCATAGTTAGTGACTTCGCTGATGAAGTCGGTTCGCATTGGCCTTCTTGCCATATCGCGGATGATTTCTGGCGTCATGCCTAGATCTTATCATGCCGCGGGCGACTTTCCAAAGCGGAGCCGAGCGGCAATTGCAAAAAACAGGTTCTCAGTGGCTCCCTTTCGGCATCCGGCGTGATACGCTCGCCTCGCTTTCGCTGGGGGTTGCACAGGGGCGGGCACCGCCCTTTGCCGAGTGAACGAAGCGAGGGAGCAAGCGCGCTGTCCTACAGCGCACAGCTTGCGTATTTGTACTACGCCTCTTTCCCTTCCACTGTCTGTCCTACGGTTTGGCCTGATCTCTATCAGTGCCCTACACTTTCTGACTTTTTGATCCTCGCCTCGCCCTCATCAGCCATTCTCACCACATTCTACCTGCGAACTCTCGCTCCTCCTGCCCCACGGCGTCCATATAGATTGCCGTCGTCGAACTCGATGCGTGCCCCATCCACCTCTGAATCAGATTTAGCGGTATTGAACTACCTGCTGCCTTGATCCCGAACCCATGCCTGAGCCCCTTAGGCGTTGCCATCGGTCCGCTGATTTTCGCATTGATCATTGCTTTCTTGACCTTCCGCCACGCTGTCGAGCGGTTCATCTGGAACACGCGCCCATCTGCATTTTTTTGCTGTGTTAGAAGCATGCCGATCAACCTTCCCGGCACTGGAACTCTACGGAAGCAGAGCTTGCGCCGTTTCAATGTGCGAATGACCAACATTCCCTGCTCAACGTCGATTTGGTCATGCGTAAGATTCAGAGCTTCGGATATCCGGCAGCCAGAATACGCAAGGACATAGCAGAGCGCTCGCGAGTGATCACTCATCTCATCGGCGGCGTGAAGAAAGCGCGTTCTTTCGGTCGCGCTGACATATTTGCGGCGTCCAACCCC
The DNA here is from genome assembly GCF_037725245.1 of Sphingobium anseongense. Taxonomy (NCBI): domain Bacteria; kingdom Pseudomonadati; phylum Pseudomonadota; class Alphaproteobacteria; order Sphingomonadales; family Sphingobiaceae; genus Sphingobium; species Sphingobium anseongense. The sequence continues at coordinate 437,892 of NZ_JBBJUL010000002.1, forward strand.
ATCATAAGGCTGCCAATCGCCGACCTGCATATGCGACATGAACCACTATCCCAGATTCGCATCAAAATGAGCAATAGGGTTGCGGACATAAATTTCGATCGAGGCGCATTTGCCCCGCGCACAACAGGCTCGATTCGCCGCTCGGCTTGGTCCCAACTATTCAACGCTAGCGCGTCAGAAATTGGATGGTAGGCCTAGACGCGGTATTTGACGTATTCACAAGCGCAGAAAGGCGGCGGGCGCATGCTTTGCTCATATACAGCGGCAGTCGATAGCCACTGGCTTGTGGACGTTTACGATCACGTCGATTTTTTCCTGGGTTTTAGGTTCGACGAATGCCCATACTGCCTTGCCAACATGCGCGCAGGCAGGAGTATGGCGAACTGGGTAATACTAAGTGTATGCGACATTTGCGGCTATTGGCGAGTTGTTGACTTATCCAACGCCGGGAGTTCCCATCACGGCCGTCGAGTACCGGCGAAGGTGTCAGTTGCGAAGCACTTCTCGATCGACGCGTCTGATGCTCCGATAGACGACTTACGGCGCTTCTTGCGAAAAAATCCCCTCCGAATGGGAGAGGTTGATCCAAGAGCATTTGAGCTGTTGATCCAAGACTGTTTGAGATCAGTATTTCCACACTGCGAAATTCGCCACGTGGGTGCGACGGCGGACGGCGGCGTCGATCTAAAAATTGTTGAGACGGGCGCAGACCCTATTCTCGTCCAAGTGAAACGTCGGCGCGACTTGGACGTCAATGAAGGAGTCGACGTCGTTCGAAGCCTAAATGGAGTTCTGTTCCGTGAAGGCATCGCGTCTGCCATGGTAGTGACTTCAGCTAAGGGTTTTACGCCCGCAGCTCGCTTAGAAGGCAACATCAGGACAAGAACGCAACGCAAGTATCGGATGAGACTGCATGCCTTCCCCGACATAGTGCGTTGGCTGAACTTGCCCGAGCCGACCCCCTATGAGCCGTGGCTTGCACACGTGCCGGACTCTGATTTTCTTCTCGAGTCAATTCCTTCTGGAAGCAAAAGCAGGCAAATCGCCTTTTAAGTGAAGCACAATAAAATATTGAAAATAAACAATTAAGTGTGCAACAAAATTGCTCATAATGTTGCATGATGGCAGGTTCCCGGTCGGCAGGACCGGAGATCATCATGGGAATTGCAAATCTGAATCGTCGCGCACGACGACCAACTCGAGCCGCCGCGCTGTGCATTTTAACGCTACTGCCGGAGCCGACGCTGGCACAGCAATCCAAGCCTGCAGCAGCCTCAACGGATAGCATCCGCATCCCATTGAGCGATGCACGGAACGTAGGTGCTAACAGCGTGAGATTTTCAGCACGACAGTTCTCGTCTGAAGCGCCGAGCGTCGCCCTGTTTGGGGCGACTACGGCAACTTGGCACAAAGCGCGCGCCGCGCTTCGACAGGCGGCGGCTGAAGGCCATCCTGTAAAAGGCGTCTTCATGGGACCGACGACTGAAACGCCGTCATTGGAGATTTACGCCAAGGGATCGCACGTCACCAACCCCATCGATCCGAACGTGATCAGTCAAGCCGAGATCACGACGCTGCTTCGTGACATCTATCGCGAATATTACCCTCGCTGATCACGACGCGCTACCGCCATAAAGGGAGTTCGTATCATGCCTAAAGACCCAAACATGGAAGCCGCCAATGAGCGGATGCGGCAACAAAAGATCGACGACCGCCGGGATGAAAATAAAAAGCACGGTGAGAATATGGATCGGATCGCGCAGGGCGGAAGCAGAACCGGACAAGGCTCTGGTGGCGGATGCCCTCTGATCATCCTCTGCCTGCTCGCTCCGTTCGGCATCTATGTTGCCGATAGATTGATTTAGGTACAGTCAAGAAGGCTTAGGTACGTTAGCGGATTTGGTGGACGACACAGCGTCGGCTAGCTCAAAATCGTCGCTATCCTTATTTAGGATTGCTCCTTCGTTGCGGAGCACAGCATCCCGGTTATAGGTTTGACTCTCGGTGCGAACTGCCGCCTGCTCATTCGATGCCACTGCATCGGCGGCTCTTATCTTCACGCTGCGGTCCTCGGCGATATATGCTACTTCGGCGATCTGCTGGACACCAAGGAGCGATGACGCGCGACGCTCGGCGAGAATGCGCACCTCTGCCGTATCGGCTGCTGCAAGTTCCGCCTCGATCTCCACAGCGGCATCGCGTTCTTTCACGATGCCTTTGCGAAGCTTGAGCCACTTGTTCCATTGATCCTCAAGCTGGCCGTCTTCCCGATCGAGGTCGCGACGGCGCATACGAAGATCGTGGACGGACATGCGGTCGAGCTCTTCGGGAGACAAGCCCGCGCTGCGCGCGAGTTGGGCATGTGCAGGATTGTTGAGATCAAATTTGCCCGAACGCTTTAGCCGGGTAAGTTCGTCCAGCGCTTCCAGTTCTTGGCCGATTTCATCCCGGCGAGTATGGATTTTTTTCATAGCCGCGTCGATGTCCACCAACATCGCGTTGAGCCTTTCAATATGACGGCGCAGATTCTCGCGCATCTGATCGAACGCGAAATCCGTGATGTCGTGCTCAGCGCGTTCAGACTGAATGACCTGGGCATTGCGGGCGACGGCCTGTGCGCCGGTCAGAAGGAAGGTTGGGCCAGCAGCGTCTGCGTCGGGACTGTTGAGATACGCCATGCCGAGATTATGGCGGTCCCGTTCGGTGCCCTCCAGGGCAGTAGATTTGCGCAGCAAATCTACTGCCAGAAAATCATTGGTAAGTTGCCCCGCTGCTTGCGGCCGCGGTCGATAATCGATCGGAATAGCAGCCTTGAGCCGCTGGATTTCAGTGGCGTCGAACGCCATGCACCCTCTCATACGGCCCCTACTTTTTGCTGCTTAAGGCCAAAGTCATGATACGTCGCAAAACGCTAAAAAATAGTTAAGAAACGATGAATGGCTCGGCCTGCAATAAAATTGGGCATCCCGAGACGCATTACATCGCTTTGATCTCTAAAATCTAATGTATCGGAACACGCTCTTGTCACGGCTATCGCGGGCATCAGCCTGCCACCTCCCTCTGCCCGAATTGACGGAGTTCGGAAGGAATACAGTACGGTTTCGACGAGATTTATGTAGTTCGACGCCGTGCGCTGAGATCACGGATCGGTGCAACTAATAAACATCAGAAGCCATCAGGTTCAGGGCCTTTGAAAACGATACGGACAACATTACTATCATCCAAATCCAGAAATTCTTCTGCAAGCTTATTTTGTATCAGATTACAAGCATCAAAATTCCCTGCCTCTTCGGCTGCCTTGTATGCAATTCGCCCTGCATGGTCAGCTATGCGAAGATCGATCTCCGGATGACTCAAAAGGATTTCAACGATATCATTAAATCCCTTAGTCGCGGCAATATGGAGCGCCGTTATACCCGTCCCGGGTTCGCGCATGTTAACATCGCAACCTTCTTGAAGCGCGTTAGAAACTCCCTCCAAAGAACCAGATTCAGCGATTGCAATTAAATTAACATTATTCACACCTTCAGAATATTCTACCCGATATACCGAAGTAAAGTTTTTAATCATGTCAAATATCCCATTTCTTGGATCGACATTCATCAGATATAGATTTACATATTACTTTAATGGCCTTTACTGAATCGTAATCTGTGCTCTCGTGTGGAGTTATATTTAAAGAGGATGGCATTTTTAATATAAGGTCATTCGAATCCATATAATATGAGACAGTCTGAGGGGTCCGCCTGTGAGGGTCTCTCAGCATCAGGCTACCGGTATCTCCATCGAATAGGCAAAACCCCGTCCAATCGCGGAGAATTTTGGTTACAAGGCCTTTGTTATCTGGAATGGCACTAGAATTTATCCTTGAATTAAGAATTATCAGTTCTGAAATATAATCATCTTCAAACTTGGTCGGAAATTCAAATAAACTATTACGAGTTTTACTTGTAATCCGCCTTGCTCGAAAAAATCTATTTATTAGTGTGCGAAACGTTCTAATTTTCTCTCCATTCGACGCAGATTTATCGTGCGCCACGGTAAAAATTTCGCACAAAAGATAGGGTGAATTTTCTACATGCTCTAAATACAGAAAGCTTACATCGTTGGTGTGTAAAACATACGGACGATATTTTGTACAGAGTAGGTATACCCCTTCTAAATTTTTGGATTTTGATGACAAAATAGATCTGTCATAAGAGCTTATTTTGGAAATCGTAGAAAACATGCTTAGCAACACGTCTCCATATAGCGATACTCTGTCAGCATCGAATATCATATTATATCGTTCTGGCGATGCTAATTTTAGGTATGCCAGTAAAACTCCTATTTTGTCATCAAGTGGTTCTGATCCATTGATAAATTCACGTATTTGCTCTCGGTCTTTAAATACATGAGCGCCAGCAGGCACCAGTTTTCGAATATCCACTAGAAGATTCCCGGCTCCCATACCCCGCTCACTACCATGCAGAGTTATCGCCTGACGAAGTTGCGCACGCTCGAACACAGAATAGGTAGAATTTTTAAGAGTACGTGCTTTTCTGGTACTCATGAATTGGCTCCATCGTTCATAGAGACAAGAAGCTCGGGTGCCGACAGCCGCAGGTACTCTATTAGGATCAGCATACAATTGTCAGAGAGCTCTTGCCCGTTGAGGAAATTTCGCAATTGCTCGCGGTCTTTGAGAACCATCGAGCTTCTTGGCAATATCGCATGGATATCAGCCAGCAGAGAGCCCATGCTGGCTCCACGATTATTGAGATGTGCACGAAGGGCGCTTCTGAGTCGCTGGCGTGTAAAAACCGAGTGGATCGATCTCGACATATGTAGAAGCCTCCATGTCATCGCTAGCTGGCTGCTGCTGCGGAAACTCGTGCTTGCCATGATATCATGTCAGATGGGCAGGCGACACCCAGAGCCTGCAAGGCGACTGCAAGGCCTAAAAAACGCGCCTTGAGGCTTGCAGATGCCGGGCATTTGCAAAGAGCAAAATTCGCCTATCTGTAGATCAAGCAGTGCTGATTCGTCGGTTAAATCCTTGAACAAGCACCGCTTAAAAAGTGGATGTCGGCCGTAGGTCGAGACACGAGATGAAACGAAGTGACTATGCGAACCGGCTCTGTCTCTCTCTTCCTGATGGGATGGGATGGCTAGGCCTCGAGTTTCAAGGGTATCGTCACGAACTCCACGAGATTCAGAGCGAGCAAGAGAACAGCGATCTCCTGACAGCGCAGAGGGTCTCTGCCCTTTACGCTGGTCCCATCGCCAGCGGGCAATGGTTGCTCAATCAACTCGAAATCTCGGGAGACGGCAAACCCAATCTCATCCCCGGCCCGTTATTGGAAGAGGCGCTTTCCTATGACCGGGACGTGCTTCGCAAGAAATTGGCGCGGCTCGTGGAAGAGACCGAACCTGCCTCGATCCTCGCAAAGATGCGCAAGGCGCGTGCGGCCGCCTCCGGAAAGGAGAAAGGCAAATGAGCATGACGCATCGCCTCCTGATCGCTTCGGCCATATCGCTTTCGTCCGCCTGCCAGCAGGCGGACACGCCGCAGCGCACGGAGCCTGTCGATTTCGTGGTGCTGCTCGATGACTCCGACAGCTTCGGGCTGCGCAGCAATCCGCTGTTGCGTGAGAAAGCGGCGGCTCGTGTTCGATCCGACCTGTCGCGAAGCGGCATGGTCCCCGGTGATCGCGTGATGCTGCTGCACATTGGACAGCGCAACACGGATCAAGGCACAAAAGATCATCCCGTGGTGCTGGTCATTGGCGGCGGACAAGCATCATGGCCCAAGATTGTCGGAGCCTTGCAACAGGCATCATTCGAAGGCGCACCTGTGCGCGGGATCGTTCTCGGCCCAACCGATGGCAAGCCGCAGCTTGAAATTTACGCGCAGGGAACCTTGGTAAGCAAACCAATCGATCCCAACACCGTCACCAAGGAAGCGCTCACGGCGGCGGTTCGCACCATTCACAGAGAAATGTATCCTACGAAGCTTGCCGCGCGTTCTTCCTACGAAGCGCACGCAGAACCCTAATCACGCTTGCGGAAAAACAGGTGGGACCGATCCTGTCGGCAAGGCCTTTATGTCTGCGCTGGCAAGATTGGCCGGACTTTTCCCGCTTGCAGCTTGAGCGAAGGCCGCTCCTGCATCTGGTGCGCCGGGAAAGATTGCATCACTCGAAGCAGTGGCTCCTTTTTCAAACATGGCATCAATGTTCTGCACGCTTTTGTCCGTGACCAGTGCTGTCGCGGCTTGCCTTTCAAGAGGAGCAACGTTGCTGATGGTTTCCGCCGCGGCCTCTTTCACCGCAACCGATTGCGATTGGAAGGCCGCACCGCCCAGAGCGTCCCTACCTTTCTGATCGGTTGCAATGTCCGCCATTTCCCGGCGGGTGTCCACCCAGCCATTGGTTGATTGTCGGGGCGTCCAGACCGTCAGGATGGTTGTCATCCCGGCGGAGCAGTCCAAGCGGCGTGACGCCGGTGCGCGCAAGCTCGTTGTGGAGCTTTTGCCGGATCGCGCGGGTGAGCGGGACATGCCCGCTTGGCATTTTTCGTTGAACCAGCGCGATCACCTCCTGATACGGCACTGTCGCGCGTGGAACTGGCCAGCGTCCAGAGCGGACGCCATCGCGGGCTAATTCTCCTGTGGAAATTGACCGCCGACTGCCCGGTATGGCATAATGGACAAAATGGACATTTTGGGAATTTGGGAATGAAAATCACATCGACAGAGTTCAAGAACGGGATTGGGCGCTTTCAGGATATCGCCATGCGCCAGCCCGTGGAAATCACCAAGAACGGGCGGACCCATACGGTGCTGATCTCGGCGGACTATTACGAGTTGCTCACCCACGGGCGCATCGTGCGGCGGATCGAGGATATGGATGCGGAAACGCTCTCCGCCATCGCCGCCGCCGAGGTTCCCGCCGCGTATGCGCATCTCGATGCGCTGCTGGTGCCGGACGCATCGAACTGATCCGGCGTCATGGCGCTTCCCGTTCCGCATCCCGGCCTCGTGATTTCCTATTCCTATCTTTGGGCCGAGGAACATGACCGGGGCCGCGAGGAAGGCGTGAAGGACCGCCCCTGCGCGGTCGTGATCGCGCGGCGGGTTGCGGAAGATAAAACCATCGTGACGGTTGTGCCTGTCACGCATGCGCCGCCAGCCGATCCCAAGGCCGCGCTGGAAATCCCGCCCGCGCTCAAGGCGCATCTCGGGCTGGATACGCAGCGCTCATGGATCGTCCTTAGCGAGTATAATGAATTTCTGTGGCCGGGGCCGGATGTGCGGCCCGTCGCCTCCGGCGCGGACAGCTTTTCCTATGGCGTGCTGCCGCCCGGATTCTTCCGGCAGATGCGCGAACGGCTTTTATCGCTCATCGAAGCACGGCGCGTTCAGCACGTCCGGCGCACCGAATAGAGCGGCACCGGATCAGCGCTGCGCCTCGGTCGGCTCGAAGCTCACACGCAGCCGCGTCCCGGTCGCGCGGGCGATCTTTTCCAGTGTTCCGTGCGAGGGCTTGAACTTGCCGCTTTCCATGCGGGCGATGGCGCTCTGGGTGGTGCCCATGCGCTCGGCCAACTCGGCCTGCGTGAGGTGCGCCTGCGAGCGCGCCGCAATCATTGCGGCCGCGATGAGAAACTCGCTCTCGGCTTCCGCATAGGCTTTCCGGTATTCCGGGTCCTTGCGCCACGTCTTGAACATGTCGCCTGCGGCGATGGTCTTCGTCTTTTTGGTTTTATCGGTCATTCTATGTCCTCCGCTCTTTTGAGAGCCAGTTCGATTTCACGGCGCGGTGTCTTCTGCGTCTTCTTCCGGAACGCCCGCACGATGACGATCCGCTTGCCCTTGGCGGTCAGGTAGAGCGCGCGGGCAATGCCGTCGCGCCCGATCAAGCGCATTTCCCAAAGCCGCCCTTCAAGATGCTTCACATGCGGCTCCCGGACCTTCTCAAGGCCGAAGAGGGTTATGAGCCTGACGATATGCTCAAGCTTGGCCCGCATATCCGCCGGAAGCTCGGACAACTCGCCCGCAACCTCTTCATTCAGAATCTCGACGGTCCATATCATCAGGATGAGTATATAGCATTTATGCTATAATTTCAACTGGCGTGAAAAGACGTGCGGTTAGCGGCGGATGATATTGTCCGGCAGGCGCGCGTAGCGTTTGAGGACATAACGGATATGCGCCGGATCGGCGGTGCGCGTCCGACCTGACAGCCAGCCCGCGATCATGCCTAAACTCAAGCCGGGCGGCTTGTCCGTCGCGCCGTTGAGAACGATTGCGCCGCCCGCGCCCGTGCGGTTGCGGTGAGCTTGCAACGCCGCGCGGTCTTTATCCGGGATGACGATCCGGCCCGGCGCGGCCTTCATGTTCCGCCTGCCCGATATCGGACGCGCAAAGGCTTTGTCCGGTGTTTGCGCGAGCAGAGCGATCACGAAATTCCACGATGCGGCATCGACGGCTTTAACCTCGCGATAAACCCAGCCTTTCACGATACGGCCATTGAGTCCGCGCGGCACGTCATCGCGCTTGGCGAGAAGCTCGGCAGGCGTGCCAGCGACGCGGCCCAACTCGGCGCGGAGCTGGCGCGACATTTCGGGTGTGAGCGGGATAGATGCAGCCGATATACTGCGCGCGCCGCTGGCGGGCGCAGCGCCGCGATCCGGCAGGTTCGCCCATCGTGTCAGCACGAAATCGAGATGCGATTGTCGGGCCATCTTCACGATCCCACTGGTCCAGCGGTTCACCAGCCGGGAGGTAAGACCCTCGGGACAATCCTGCGCATCGCGCAGCAAGGCGCGGGTGGTTACACCCGTGCGTGTGATTTCGGCCTTTATCTGGTGCCGGATAGCGCGGGTGATTGCGGTGTCCGCATCATGTGCGTCGGACGGTTTCAGTGGCGGTCCTCCTGCCGCGATTGTCCCGCGAATGCCGCCGCGTTGTCCACCGGATCGGTATGCCCAAAGGTAATAGGCTGTGGAGCTTTGTCGATTTTCTCCGACGACGTGTGCCGGAGGGAGGAAACGGGGAGCCGGGTTTGCTGGGGGTTGCACAGGGGCGGGCACCGCCCTTTGCCGACCGAGCGAAGCGAGGGAGCCAAGCGCGTGTCGTCAGACACGCACAGCTTGCGTAATTTTCCTACGCCCCTCTCTTCTGACCTACGTTGCCCCCTGTCTTACTGCCTACTGCTCTGCTGTCGCTTACGTCTGCCCTTTCCATATTTCACTCCCTGCTCAAATCCGATGAATTTCTTGCCGCCTATCTTTCCCATGTGCCATGCTACGGCGTCATATGAAGTGACTACCGTCATCATTAGGAATGATAATTATTGTCAATAAAACTGGGCGGCGTGTTTGATTTTGGGGAAGGGTTAACTGTCAGGCCAAGGCGGCTTAGGGGCGAAGCGCATTGCACACAGCTGAAGGCAAACGCCAATCTTTTTGATTAAGATCAGAATCGACTCACACCTGTCAGAGTGGCATATAACCGCCATTGGGTAGGCTCTCCTTGGAGGTGCTCGTGGTCAATTTGAGGGCGTATCAGCGCCTCGCTTTGCGAGGTGCTTTCACCATCATAGTCTTTAACTACATTGTGCTTTTATCAAGCCACTTCCTTTTTAATCAGTATGACATCTCTTTTAGTTCGGCCTTGGCGTCCGCTATCAGCGGATTCGCGTCTGTATTGTTTATAATGTCAAATGGACTCTCCGGCTCAAAATTTTTGGCAGTTTTACGTAGCAACGAAGCACCCAACATTGCAACCATCGCGCTCCTTATAGCGTTTGCATGGTTTTTTTCAGTTAACATCGCAAACGATTTACGATTCCCAATAACCATGCCTAACAAGATCGATGAATTTATCAGAGGCGGTATTATAATTGGCGTCACGCCTTCCATTCTTATTTGGACTTTATTTTGCTTTTCTGCAAGAAAATCTGACTTATTCACAGATTAGTTGCGAGTGATTATCATTATCTCTTTCCAGCAGAGGTCGTGTTGTGTTTGTCTGCACTTCGTTGTTATTTGAGGTGTAGAATGAAAAAATATGAAACTCTTTCGGCGCTTGCACTTGCATTTTTAATATCATCTTCCCACGCGCTATATCGCGACCATGCCCCGCCAGTCGATCTAATAGCTGAGGTGGACAAAGAGGCGAGTCCGATGCACGAAGATATTAGAACCCTTGTAAGGTTCGTTGTTGACTTCAATTTGCCGCCTCCCTGATCGGAAGGTGCTTGATAGCGTGATCCGACGCCGTTGACCGGGAGTGTGTCCGTCGCAGCTGATTTTCTACCGCCTCGATGGCGATGATATTTTCACCCAGCGTATCCGTCACGGGCACGAGGACTGGATCAACAGCACCTCCGCAGACGATTGATCCTATTCCGGCTGTCTCCCGACTATCGGTGCCGGAAGTCCCAACAGGTCATGCAGGCCGGTGACCGCGCTGCTCGCGCCGATAACGATATCAAGCGCGATCTCGTTGAGATCGTCGGCCATGAGGGTTTGCAGTTGCGCGGTGCGCTGCGCCGCCGGAGGATGCTGGCGGTCGTTCTCCAGATCGACGCTCTTGGCGATCAGCCACGCCTCGAACAGTTCGAGGATCATGGAGAATATCAACGGCGCGCCCGCCATTTTCGGATCGACGTGGATATGGGTATCGCGATCCCGCTGGCCGTAGCGCACGACCTGCCGGAAATACGCCGCCGCCTTGGCATCCGCCTCCAGTTCGAGTTCTGGCGCGCCTTCGCGGGCGAGATGGCCAAGCTGAATGTGCGCGATTTCATGGCACAGGATGAAAACGATCATCGCGCGCGCCAGCGGATATGTGACTTTGAGAATGTCGCCGCCATAGCGGGGATCAAGAAGGTAGGGCGCGATGTAATCGCGCGAGCGGTCGAACGCGCCGGAATGGCCGTAAAGATCGAACAGGCGCGACACATCGGATGCGATCCGTTCCAACTCGCGCGGCGCTGGCGCGGTGAAGGTCAGGATGCCGACGAGATGGGTGCGTCAGGCTAAACACGAACCTCTGATCAGCCTTGCCACATTCAATCTCATCCAGCAGCGCCTGACAAAAGGCGTCTATGCACCGATGCGCGCGGACATCATCGATGATTTCCCACTACGCGGCGCGGTCTCATGTGCGGGGTGCGGCAAGCCGTTCACCTCGGGCTGGTGCAAAGGCAAATACCGGAAATATGCCTATTATTTTTGCCAGCAGAAAGGGTGCCAGCTTCGCGGCAAGATGATCGCGCGCGACATGTTGCACCAAGCATTTTCTGCTTATCTCAAGAGCCTCACGCCGAGTCCGGTGCTGTTTGAAATGGCGCGAGAAATGTTCGCCGATCTTTGGAAGCAGGAATCCGGGCGCGCTGCCGAAAGGGTCGCGGCCATGCGTGGCCAGATCACGAAGATCGAGCATGACATCGACCAACTCTTAGAGAGCATCGTTGAAACCAAAACCGCTCGCGTGAGGGCAGCGTTTGAGGATCGTATCGCCAACTTGGAAATGGAAAAACTCGTCCTGCTCGAACGGAGCAAAGGCGAAAAATCCGGCCTGCCAACATGGGGCTATAGCGAGTTGATTGAACTCTCGATGCAGTTCCTCAAAAACCCCTCAAAACTGTGGGATTCCGGCATACTTTCGCTGCAAAAACTGGTGCTGAAACTGGTCCTCACGGAGCCTGTCGTCTATTGCAGGAAGGAGGGGTTATTGAACACTAAAATCTCCCTCCCTTTCAGGGCGTTAGACTCGATTTGCGGGTCGAGAGGAAGAATGGTGCTGCCGGTGAGGATTGAACTCACGACCTCAGCCTTACCAAGGATGCGCTCTACCACTGAGCTACGGCAGCATAACCATTTTCGTGCCGCCCGTCCGGGGCAGCGGAGCCGGGCCTATGGCCGCGAACCGACCCGATTGTCAAGGCGGCTTGCCGTATCCCCCGGAAATTCGCTAGAAACCCATCATGAGCGAAACCGAAGACGCGCGCAAGGAGAGGCTGGCCCAGGCGCTGCGCAACAATCTGCGCAAGCGCAAGGCGCAGGCGCGCCAGAGCGCGCCGCCTTCGGCTGAACCCCGCGACCCCGATTAGAGCGGCGCGCAGGCCGCTTCGATCCATGCCCGCGCCTCGCCGTCCAGCTGCACACCGACCACTGCCAATACCTGCGCATGATAGCTGTCGAGCCATGTCCGCTCGCTATCGGTCAGCCATTCGACAAGAATCGCGTTGCGATCGATCGGCGCGAAAGTCAGCGTCTCGAACCCCAGCATCTCGCGTTCCGCACCGGCGACATCGCGCGGCTCGACCAGCACCAGATTTTCGATGCGAATGCCATATTCGCCGGCCTTGTAATAGCCTGGCTCGTTGGACAGGAACATGCCTGCCACCAGTGGCTCGTCGCCGCCGCCGAACGTCGCGATCCGCTGCGGCCCTTCATGCACCGACAGGAAGCTGCCGACGCCATGGCCGGTGCCATGGGCATAATCCAGGCCGTGGCTCCACAGAAATTGCCGCGCCAGGACATCGAGCTGACTACCCCGCGTGCCCCTGGGGAACACCGCGCACGCCAGCGCGATATGCCCCTTGAGGACCAGCGTGAAGCGCTCCTTCATCTCCCGCGTCGGCAAACCGATCGCGACGGTCCGGGTCACGTCGGTGGTGCCGTCGCGATATTGCCCGCCCGAATCGACCAGATAGAAGCTGCCGGGTTCGATCAGCCGGTTGGTCTTTTCCTCGACGCGATAATGAACCACCGCACCGTTCGGCCCAGCGCCGCTGATCGTATCGAATGACAGGTCGACCAGTTCGCCGGTGGCACGCCGAAACTGCTCCAATCGGGCAGCAGCCGTCAGTTCGTCGACATTCCCCTTAGGTGCTTCGACCGCGATCCAGTGCAGGAAACGGCTGAGCGCCGCGCCGTCGCGCGCCTGCGCCGCCCGGTGGCCGGCAATCTCCTGCATATTCTTGATCGCCTTTGGCAGGACCGCCGGATCGCGTTCCGCCAGGATGGTTGCGCCGCCTGCCTCCAGCGCATCGAATATCGCCGCGACGGCGCGCTCGGGATCGGCGATCACGCTCTTGCCCGCCATGGCCTTGAGCGCGTCGGCGAACGTGGCGCGATCATGCACCCGCACCGCGTTGCCAAGATGCTGGATCATGCCCTTGTCGACCTTTTCTGGCGCGACATAGAGGTCGGCGGTGGCGTCTGCATGAACGATGGCATAGGCGAGCGCGACCGGCGTGCGCTCGACATCCTGGCCGCGAATGTTGAACGCCCAGGCGATCGAGTCCAGCGCCGACAAAATGGCCGCATCGGCTCGCTTCGCCGTCAAAAGGTCGGCGATCTGCTGGCGCTTGTCGGCGGCGCTGCGTCCGGCATAGCGTTCGTCATGCGCGACCAGCCGGGCCGTGCTGGGGGTGGGTCGATCGGGCCAGACGCGGTCGATCGGATTGGTATCGACCGCGACGAGTGTCGCGACCTTTTCCTTGAGCGCCTGCATCGCCTGCATCACCCAGGCTCTGGTGTGCAGCCATGGATCATAGCCGATCCGCCCGCCCCGCGGCGCATGTTCGCCAAGCCAGGCCGTGACCGAAGTGTGCGGCACATCCTCGAACCGCCAATGCGCCCCGTCCACCTGCTCGCGCACCTGCAACGTATAGCGTCCATCGGTAAAGATCGCCGCCTCCTGCGGCAAAACCACCGCACTCCCTGCCGATCCGCGAAAACCGGTGAGCCAGGCCAGTCGCTGCGCATAGGCGCCGACATATTCGCTCATGTGCTCGTCGGTCAGCGGGACGACAAAACCATCGAGCCGGTCGCGGACCAGTTGGTCGCGCAGGGCCTTCAGGCGGTCTTCATAGGTGGACAAGCGTCTGCTCCTAGCAATGCGGCAGCCAGCATAGCCGCTCCCCTCGACAGGTGCCAGACGAAGCCGGCGATACATTGCGGCCGCCGCACGCTCCCCGCGCTGCCGAAGCGTACCTGTGCGCCAGGTGGTGCTCGATCGCTCCATCCCGCACCGTGATGACGACAGCCAAATTTGATCCGATGCGCGCTTTCCCCTTGTCCGGCCGGTGGGGCGGGATAGGGAGGGCGCATGACCAAAACCATCTCTGAACCGGCAGCGCCGCAACGACCCTACAGCTTTGAACGCCATGGCATCAGGGTGGAAGACCCCTGGGCGTGGCTTCGCGATCCTGCCTATCCCAAGGTCGGCGACAGGGACATACTCGACTATCTCGAAGCGGAAAATGCCTGGTTCGACAGCGCAATGGCACCGCACAAGCCGCTGATCGACACGCTGTTCGCCGAAATGAAGGGGCGCATCAAGGAAGATGACAGCTCGGTGCCGCAGAAGGACGGCGACTGGCTCTACTGGCGCGCATTCGAAGCCGGCGCGCAATATCGCCTATGGTATCGCAAGCCCGTTGCCGGCGGAGAGGACCAGCTGATCCTGGACGAGCCGGCGCTGGCGCAGGGGCATGAATATTTCCGCCTTGGCGCCATGTCTGTGAGCCCGAATGGCCGCTATCTGGCCTATGCCATCGACACCGATGGTTCGGAGCGGTTCGAAGCGCGGATCAAGGACCTGTCTACCGGCGCGTTGCTGCCCGATATCATTCCCGACACGCTGTCGGCACTGGTGTGGACCAGCGATTCGCAAGGGCTGGTCTATGGCGTCGCCAATGACAATTGGCGCACCGACAACGCCCGACTGCACCGGCTGGGCCAGCCGGTCGATAGCGATGTCGAGTTGTTCCACGAAGACGATGACGGCTTCCGGGTGTCGGTCGGCCTCACATCTTCGGAAAAATGGATCGTCATCGCCACCGGCGACCATGTCACCAGCGAAGCCTGGCTCGTCCCCGCCGACGATCCCACCGCCGCGCCGCTGCTCGTCGCCCCGCGACAGCCCAACCGCGAATATGACGTCGACGAGCATGAAGGCACGCTCTACATCAAGACCAATGACAGCCATCCCAATTTCAGGCTGGTCAAGGCTTCGCTGGACGCACCGGACGACTGGCAGGAGATCATCGCACCCGACGATCATTTCTACCTGACCGATTTCACGCTGTTCAAGCAATTCTACGTTACCGAAGGCAGGCAGGACGGTCTGGACCAGATCGAAGTGCGCGACTATGCGACTCACGCGGCCAAGCGCCTGCCCTTTCCCGAGGCGAGCTATTCCGCTTCGCTCGACGACAATCCCGAATATGACGTGACCAAGCTGCGCATCGGCTATGAATCGATGGTCACCCCCGACACGATCTACGACTATCATCTGGTCGACGATCGGTTCGAACTGCTCAAGGTGCAGGAGATTCCGTCAGGCTATGACGCGAGCCGATACGCCACCGAGCGGCTGATGATCCAGGCGCGCGACGGAACCGACATTCCGGTGTCGATCGTCTATCCCAGGGACCTGCCCCGCGACGGCAGCGCACCGCTGCACCTTTATGGCTATGGCGCTTACGGCATCGCCATGGAGCCGGGCTTTTCGACCGGGCGGCTGTCGCTGCTCGACCGCGGCTTTGCGTTCGCGCTCGCCCATATTCGCGGCGGCGACGATCTGGGCCAGCAATGGTATCTCGACGGCAAACTCGACAAGCGGACCAACACGTTCAACGATTTCGTCGATGTGGCCAGGGGCCTGGTTGCGCGCGGCTACACCAGCGCCGGGCGGATCAGCATTTCGGGCGGATCGGCGGGCGGGGAGTTGATGGGCGCGGTCATCAATTCCGATCCCGATGTGTGGGGCGCGGTGGTCGCCCATGTCCCGTTCGTCGATGTGCTCAACACCATGCTGGATGAAACGCTGCCGCTGACACCGGGCGAATGGCCTGAATGGGGTAATCCCATCGAGGACGCCGATGCTTTCCGCACCATCCTGTCCTATGATCCCTACAGCAATGTTCGCGCCCAGGCCTATCCGCCGCTGATGGTCACCGCCGGGCTCAACGATCCGCGCGTCACGTATTGGGAGCCGGCCAAATGGGTGGCAAAGTTGCGGGCGACGAAGACGGACGATAATATCCTGCTGCTCAAGACCAACATGGGCGCGGGCCATGGCGGGAAGTCCGGGCGCTTTGAAAGCCTCACCGAAAGCGCCGAGGAGTTCGCCTTCATTCTCTGGCAGCTGGGCATAAGCGGATGAGCCGCGCCTGGATCAGCAAGGGCCTTTGCTAGGATGGCTTCCTCCTTCACCTGCCAGATCACCGCCCTGCCCGAACATATCGACATGCTTGGTCATGTGAACAATGCGGTGTGGGTGCAATGGATGGAGGATGTGGCGACCGCGCACTGGACGCAGGATGCGCTGCCGGCCCATGTCGACGCTTATGTCTGGGTCGTGACCCGTCACGAGATCGACTATCGCGGCAATGTGGCGCAGGGAGAGACCGTTACGGCGCGCACCTGGATAGCCGAGCCGCCGCGTGGCGCGCGTTTCGACCGGCTGATGGAATTCACCGGACCCGACGGGAAGGTCAAGGTATCGGCGCGATCGACCTGGGCAATCATGGACAAGGCCACGGCGCGTATCCTGCGCGTGCCACCAGATGTTGCCGCGCCGTTCATGCCCTAAAGGCTCGCGCCGGAACTGATGTCGGGCGCAGTCGCGTTTTCCGGCGTATCGGCTGCCCCGCCCGCCAGCACGAAACGCCGATCGCAATAGCCGCAATCGACATAGCCATGTTCATCGATTTCCAGGAATACGCGCGGATGGCCGAGCGCGGCCGGAATATCGCCCGATCCGTCGCAAACAACGCGAGACTTGGCGACACGGATGATTTCTGGCGGCTGGATCATGGGGTTCGACCTAGCAGCGCAGATGGCGCGCTGCAATATCCGCCTGCCAGTGTCACATCAACATATAGGGCGGTCGCCGGGAACACGGATCGCTCCTGCTCTCCACGCGAGCCTTTGCGACCGGTGCCCAATCCGCGCAGCCGTGCGCCCACCCGACTGCCGCCGCGGTCAGCGGTGAAACCATGAACAACAGTGGCGCGACGCCGCCGATGAGGAATGCGATCGACATGGCGTTGCAGAATGCGTGCAAGCACCTTGCTGCACGATGAACGTGCCATGTATGCAATTTGGCGACGGGACTTGTGAGAAGACATGCCCTTGGTTTGCATCGATCAATAAGCCGCGTGTCTATCTTGAAACCTGACCCTCGATCCGTTGGCACATAGGATGATCGAAAGACCTGGTCTTGGAAAAGTGCCGTCGTCATGACATTCTGGCCAAGCTGCGGCTTGAGACAGATGATGTCGTTGAGAGGTAACTTGGGCATTTTCCCGGTCATCGGCGATACTTGTACAATGAGCGACTTGATCGCAGTTTTAGGGCGCCATGAATGCAGAAACCGATGATATGAACCGGTCCGGTTGATCGTGATGCACGGAATGACCGCAACGCTCGAACGTTTCGACGCGCGCCGTCTTCAAAAGGTGGGAAACGGCACAATGCTCACAGTGCAAGCCATGCCCCATGTGACTGGCACCATGAAGCGACTCTAAGCAGTGAACGCCAAATGCCATGTCGGAAGCGTATCGCGCTCCCGCTCCAAACCCATCCCCATGCGCCATGGTCAAAATCCGCAATTCGCCGGGAATTTTATGGTGGGCGATGACGGGCTCGAACCGCCGACATTCTCGGTGTAAAGCGGCGTAACATAGTTACCGTATGCTATCATAATATTACATGCGGAATATATAAATGGCGGAAAAGTGCCATTTTTTGCCATTCTCATCATACAAGTCTATAGCGGGTATAACACCTAAACACACGCTCTGTGGATACACAGCTGGATACACGGAAAACGCCTATCGCGGGTCTAGCAGGCGGCGCTCGCTAACCTCCATAACGGTCGTCCAATCCAGATCGAAGCGAGCCAGATTATTTCCGGACCAACAGCATCATGCTTAGCTCGAGCAAAGGAGATGGGCAGAACCTTAGAGGGTTGGACAGGCAATTCGAAAATGCGCTCCGTGGGCGGTGGAAATCAGATGCAGTTCGCCGCGATAGGCGTCCAGCAGCGACCGGGCGATAGCGAGGCCGAGGCCAGTGCCGCCTTCGTGGCGCTTGCTGGTGAAGAAGGGATCGAAGATGCGGTTTCGGTCTCCCTGCGGAATGCCAGGCCCGTCATCGGCGATGTCGATCCAAAGCATGTCGTCCTGCGGTGCGACCGTCACCTTCAGCTTGGACGCACCGGCCTGCCGCGCATTTTCCGCCAATATCGTCAGCACGGCCTCAAGCGCACCAGCATCTATGGCCAGCGATGGCAACGCATCAGACACCTGCACATGGATGGCAAAGCCTTCGCTCGCTAATGCGTCGGCGACTGAGGCGAGGATCGGTAAGACCTCGGCCTGCGCATCGCGTTCTCCCACTAAAACGTCGGCGCGGGCCAGTTCCATCAGGCGCCGGACTAAGCGCGACAGCCGTTGCGCGTCCGCTGCCATGTTGCGCAGGAACCGCTCCTGATCAGTTGGCGCCATGTCGGCGCGATGATCCTGCAACAGTTCGATGGCACCCGATATCGCCGCGAGGGGCGTCTTGAACTCGTGGCTGACTGAGGCGGCGAAATCGCGCAGGTATCGGGAGCGCTTCTCGATGGCATCAGCCATCTGCTCGAAATCCTCGTAGAGCGCGCGGATCTCGACCACCTGCAGCGACGGGCGGCGCGCAACCGCCCGGTGGCCTGACGCCAGGGCGCGCGTCGCCCGGCTGAGCGCCTCGACCGGCCGCACGATGGCGCGCGACAGCACGGCCGACAAGAGCAGCAACATCAGGAAGATCGTGACCACGCCGAGCGCGATCTTGCCGCGATCCTCATAGATGCCAAGATACAGCGCGCGCGGCGAGCGGGAGATCAGCAACACGCCGACGACCTGGCCATCGACGCGGATCGGCCTGGCATGATGCAAGCGAATGCTGGAGGCTCGGCTCAGCCATTCCAGCGGATAGCGTGCCGCATAGCCGCCATTCTCCCGCATGACCGTCACCGCCTTGCCGCCAAGCGCGGCGCGGATTTCTGGCAGGGCGGCAAAGCTGCGTCCGCGTTCTTCCCCATTCAGGACGATGCCCTGCCGGTCGACGATCAGGATCGAGGACAGGGTGGTGAGCTTGGTTTCCTGGAAGGCCGGCATCATCTGCCTGGTGAGCGCCAGGGCCGCACCGTCCGGCCGCTGCCGGGTCGGAACAGCCGGTGGACGCGACGGCAGGATGGGCGACGAGCGCAAATCCACTTCCGTCACCTGATCATGATAGCGGATCGGGGCTGCGGCCAAAACCGGTTGCGTCGGCAACCCCTTCCACACGATCGCCGCGCTGGCGCCGAGTGCCGCGCCCTGCGCCACCAGTTCCGCCTCGGTCCGCCGCACCAGCGCATTTTCATAGACGCGCAGAAAGATGGCGCCGAAGCCCGGCAGCGACGCCACGAACAACAGGGTGCCGAGCAGGATGGTGCGCAGCCGCAGCACCGGCCAGTAGTGAGCAACCCACGCCTTCAGCTTCGGGATCATGGGCCGGGTGATGTCGCCGTCCCGCTGCATCCCCCCAGCCGATAGCCCACCCCGGCGCGCGTCTCGATGATGTCGCCGCCGCCTACCTCAGCGAATTTGCGCCGCAGATTGCGGATATGGCTGTCGACGGTTCGATCGGTGAGCGCGAAGCCCGGTCCGCGGAACCGATCGATGATCTGGTCGCGAGAGAAGATGCGCGTCGGCATGGCAAGCAACGTACGCAGGATCGTAAACTCGGTCACCGTCAGGGCCACCCCCCGTCCCTGCCAGTGCGCGGACCAGCTTTCCGTGTCGAGGCTGAGCATGCCGTGGCGCATCGTGCCGATCGCGTCCACCACCGGCGCCCGGGCGACGGTCCGGCGCAGGATTGCCATCGATCGCGCCACGACTTCGCGCGGGGAGAAGGGCTTCACGACATAGTCGTCGCCGCCCAGCTCTATGCCCAGCACCCGGTCGATCTCGTCATCGCGCGAGGAGAGGAAGAAGATCGGTACCTCGTTGTGGGCGCGCAGGCGGCGGCAGACCTCCAGCCCGTCCATGCGCGGCATGTTGATGTCGAGGATGACGAGATCGGGCGCGGCTCTCGCGATCTGCTCCAGCGCCTGTTCGCCATCGGCCGCTTCGATCGTGTCCAATCCGGCCTTGCCGAAGGCGAAGACGAGCAGCTGGCGAATATGCGGGTCATCGTCGACGATCAGGATGGTGCTGGGCATGGGGCATAGGATCATTTCCCGATCTCCCCTGTCAACGCCCGGACGGCTTTGGGGGCGACGGATGTCGTCGATGGTGGCGGTGGAGGCGGCGCAGCGATAGCGGGCGGCAGCAGCGCACCGTCGCAGGCGCGGGCGCCCGGCCGCAAAACCGGCGGCTTCTGCTGAGCCAGTGCTCGTCGTACCTGTTCCAGCCGTCTCTGTCCAAGCAGGGTCCAGCCCTGTGGCTGGCTGTCTTCCAGTGCGTCATAAACCCGTGATCGCACGGCTTGCATGCGCTCGCGGAACGCTGGTTGCAGGCCGGGGCGCTGTTCCAGCGCAATTAGCGGCAACAGGGCCGAGGCTTCCAACTCACTAAGGTAGCACAGGTCCAGCGCGGCCCCCTGACCGCCGACCTCCCGCGCATGGCGGACATTCCATTGCGCGGCGATAGCGCCCAGATCGATAAAGCTGGCGGCCGTCAGTGCCAGCCCGGCAGCCGCAAGATTGACGTTGATCAGCCAGGCGGCGCTGCGGTCCCGCAACAGGCGCCAGCAGATCGCCGCCAGCCCGAAGGCGACCAGCGCCATCCAAGCCAGCGCCGCGATGCGCAGGCGGGTCAGCGAATAGGCCTCGATATAGTCGATCGTGCGCAGCATTGCGGAGGCGACCAGGAAGATGTTCTGGGCGATCCAGAGCATCACCAGCCGGCGGATGCTGCCGTTGCATGCCGTCGCCGATCCCGGCCGCAATGCGACCAGGACGAACAGCGCCGCTAGCAGCGCCGTCGCGATCAGCGGATAGGCGCCGCGATGCGCATAGTCGGCCAGGGTCATGCCTTCCGGCATCGGCGACAGTCGCCAGAGCCAGGCGATGTCCATCAGGTTTTGCAACGCGAAGATCAGATTGAACGCCAGCAGCGACAGGCTCACCGATGCGATCGATACGCCGGGGATCGGCAGGTCGCCCCGGCCGTCGAAGGTCGGCAATATCCTCAAGGCGAGGCGCCGGCGCAGCAGGCTCCACACCATGATGAGGAGAAGCGCCCAGAAAATGGCGCGCAAGATCAGTTCGGGCGATATGCGCGGCGACAGCAGCGAGGACAGTGCCTGTTCGATCAGCGGATTGGCGGCCGCGAACAGGATGAGGATCACGGCGCTGCCGAGGAGCGGCAAGGTCAGCATGGTGACCGCCGCATGCAGGCTCCAGCGGCCGGTCCGGCCCGCCGCGCGAACCCTGAGCAAGTGTCTTATATCGATCAGCGGCCCGAACGGCGCGCGAACACCCTGCCAGACCAGGCGCTGGAACCAGCGCCAGCCATCGTCGAACTGCCTATCCTACTGGCCGCACTTCGCGCTGGAGCGGCCCCGCCGCCGCTTACTGCGCTCGACCGGGAGCCTGAGATGATGCAGCTCCGGAAGCGGATTGCTTCCGGCTTCGCCGCTCGCGTCCCGATTGCAGGTCCGAGGACGACTGCTTGTCCAAGATGTCATATTGGTTTGGCGCAGGCTGAAGTTGAGCGGTTGCGGACTTTCGGTCTTGTCGCCGCCAAAAATTGCTGTGGGGGCGTCGTCGTCTTGGATGGTGACCGCTGATGGCAGCTCTGAAAAACATTTACGAACTCGACGCAGCGATAGCCGCGATTGATGGGGCGCGAACCGTACCGTCGCTGCCGATGCATGTCGGCGGAGTGGACCCTCTCGGGCTCCGTCAACTGAACTTCGGGATGATGGATCGCTGCATTCCGGGGCTGAACAACGCTGCTTGGCGCCTGAGGCCGTACGTCGTGATGGCGTGGGCGTGGTGGCAGGCTGCAAGACTGGCGGATCGCAAAAGGCTGTCCGCGCTGCCAGTAATGCTCGGGCGCCGCTTTGCAGATCGTATAGAGGTTATCTTTCAGGCCGGGCACCTTGTTGCGGGCGAGTACGATAGTCTTCCTGGAAGCGAGGGCATCCAGGACCGCGTGGTGAGCCAAGGCGGGTATGACTTTTCAACGCAAGAATGGCATACTTGGCACCTGCGCCGACGCGAGCAGGGCTCGCTAATGGCACCGGTTTCATACGGTCCCTCTGTAAAAGAAGGGCTTGGCATGGGTTTCCTCCGATCATCAGGTGGTTTGTTCTCCCCGGTGGAGGAGGTGATGCCTGCAGTGCTTGCGTTGGACGCATGCCTGGCACCATTGCGCGATCATGAGGCTTTCTTGTCGCTCGAGTGCGGTTGGGTGCCGATTGAATTTATGGCCGAATGCCAACCCCTCTGGCGGATGGACGATGCGACTAAAACGGAGATAGTCGTGGGCAGGGTAGCACTGCTTGGCGTTGGCGGCTCGGCCGCCCGCACAGGGACTCTCGCCTTGATTCGCTCTATCATGGGAGCATCGTCGGACGCTCTTGGCACCAGTCAGATCAGGATCCTCGCGGCCCGGTCCGACATGCCCTGGTCCGATCGACCGGTTTCCAAATTGTGGCGCGCGCTGCAGGCGAGGCAGCTACTACGAATCGCTCTTGAGGGCTTGCTTAACTGGGTGCTCGCCAAGGCGTCTCAGGGGCCAATTTCACTCGACATACTGGCGACCGACCTGATCGAGGAACTAGGGGTCGACGCAGATCGAGAATTGGCGGATTGGCTTTTAGACGCCTGCCCCTGTGAGGATGGCCTCGACGGCAGCGTGTCTCCCGCTTCGCTCCTCGACGACATTAATGGTGTACGCCAGTTTGAAACGGCGGCGCTTTGCGCTTCCGGCCTTCGAGCCTCGCTACAGATATGCAGGGATATGGGGGGCGACGAAGCATTATTTGGTGGGCAAGCTGATCGACTTCCACTTGCTCGGCTTTCTGAGCGGATGCGGAGTGGCGGTATACTACCCATGCGGGATGCTTGCGAACTTGTAGTCTCGGAGCTTCTGATAGGGCAACATGTTTATTGGGCGATCGGGCGGAGCGGCGATGACACTCAGCGGTTGCGTATCGTGCTTGACGAGGGTGGGTGGGTTGCGCTGCACGGCGCGGGACACGCCAACCCGACGCCTGATCGACTTTTCACTCTGCTAGAATTGGCTGCTGACTGCGAATTGATCGAGCGGGTGGACGGCGGCTATATCCGGGCAGATAACGCCGGGCCTCTTCCAGGGGAGGCATGATGAGCGGCAAGCCATGCGGAGACTACGTTCGAGGACAGCAGCGGTCTTCACTCTGACTACCACCGGCGAGCACGGGTTGGCGTAAGCCGAGCGCAGACAGCAAATTGTAACTGGGAAACGCCGACATCGACCCGGCGGCTCCAGCCGCAGAAGAGTTTCTGGATACACAGCGGGATACACGGAAAGCCGAGTGGCATCCGATGGACGTGAAACCGTGCCGGAAAGGTACCGACCCTCTGCTCATGTAGCATGAAACCCGATCGTCCGGCCTTTTTCAAACTGACTTGGTCAACGTTATGCGGGCAACGCGATGCCCAGCCGCTTCGATTGTAGTGGGGATGTGCGATCCCCATGCTTCGATCGATAAGTCGGTAGATTGAAAATCTGCGCTTCCCATTCGCCCTGCATCATCTCGACTATTTGAGGCTCGCCGCCTTTGCATCGAAGCGACAGTACGACACCGGTACCGTCGAACAGTATTTCGAGAGAGTGAGGAAGCCGTTCAC